>CAJXOS010000172.1 GCA_913057725.1 uncultured Lewinella sp. | reverse complement strand
CGGTCAGTATATACTGTACTTGAAGAAGGTTTGAATTCTCAAACCTCTTCAACGTCAGTATATCTCTATTTGAGGCCTTTACGCTGCCAGCCAGCATCCTGTAGTTCACTGCTCGCTCACAGATTAAAATGCGATTGAATTGCCATCCCGGAAAATAAAAATCCATGATGATGCAACTTGTTGATTAAAGCCAGGTCATTAAGGTAAAATCGTATACGATATACGATTGTCACTCACAAATCACCACGACAATGCGTCTACTTTTATTTTTACTACTTAGCACGTCAACATTAATCGCACAAGAAAAAAGTACTGCTGTTGACATCGGATCAATGGCAGACACCCTGTATCAAGTTATTGATAGTTCGGAGCCGGGGGCATACGTAGCGGCTGTCCAAAACGGTAAGAGCTTGGCCCGTCGTAGTTATGGCTTGGCCAGTGTAGAGCACGGCGTTCCCGTATCGGATAGCACTATTTTTGATCTTGCTTCTCTTGCTAAAATGTTTACGGGCTATGCGATTGCTGCGCTAGAAACAAGCGGGAAACTCAAGGCGGAAGATGACATTCATACCTATCTCCCCGATTTCCCAGACATGGGTCACCCAATCACTATCGCCCATTTATTGCATCATACGAGTGGGATCAAGAACTGGACCTCATTATTGTATGAATCTGGCTATCACTATTCCAATCGGATCCAGTACGACTACCTACTCCGCTTAATTTACGCACAGCGTTCTCTGGACTTCACCCCCGGAGAGCGGTACAGATATTCCAATTCTGGTTACGTTTTACTCGCTGAAATTATTGAGAAGGTTTCTGGTAAGAGCTATGCAGAATGGATGAAAGAAGAAGTCTTTGAACCACTTGGCATGGAAAAAACCTTCTTCCATGATACGCCAGGCCTTGTCATCCCCAACATTGCCCGCGGCTACTATCAAGACAACGAAGGCAACGTCTCTCGGGATTATGACAACACTACTGCAGTTGGCTCAAGTTCATTGTTTTCTTGTGGTTCAGACATGCAAAAGTGGATGAATTTTCTGCTTAAGCCTGGATCAGAACATCAAGCGACAGTAGACCGAATGTTGACTACCCGCCCATTAAATGACGGATCGCACAACACCTATGCCTATGGTATTGACGTAGAAGACTACCGCGGCACTAAAATGATTGGTCACTCGGGTAGCTGGGCCTCTTATACCTCTCAGTTGTTCCTTTTACCAGAGTTTAATACTGGTATATTCTTTGTGCATAACTTCAGAGTTAATACGGGCAGTATAGCTTACTATTTTGCGGATGGATTCTTACCGGAGGAAGAACAAATCGAAGAAGAGGAAGATACGGAAGAGGAGACGGTAGGTTACCATAGTGGCAATCTTCCGGATGAAGCCGTTGACACCGAGTTACTCGACACTTACACTGGAAAATACAAACTGGGAGTAGGTTGGTATTTAGATATTTTCCGCGAAGGCGAAAAAATATATGCCCAGGCGAACGGTGAACCCGCCTTTCTTATGTATGCTGCCGATGATACAACTTTTGTAGTCCCCAATTACAACTATCGTACCGTCACCTTCCTAAAAAATGAAAGCGGAGAAGTGGATGCGATCACCTATGCCAACAAACGTAGAGAACGCCAAATCGAACCATTCCGGTTTGACCCTGAGGCACTCCAGTCCTACGCTGGCACTTACTTCAATCATGAACTTGGGTTGGTTTACAACTTCACGCTCATGGACGACGGGCTCTACGCCACTAACATCAATTTCCCTCCTGCTAAGATCATAGACACAGGGCAAAACCAATTTATTACGGACGGACGCCTAAGAACTATTATTTTTACCCATGACGAAGATGGAGCCATTGATGGTTTCTTCACCGCAAACTCGAGAGGAGAAAAGATATGGTCATATAAGAGAGCAAAATGATCCAAAAAATCAATTTCCGCGACCAGGTTCGTGCCCACATTTTGAAAAAGCTTCAAAGTGGGCAGCTTAGGCTGAATGATACTTTGTCATTGGCGGAGCTGGCGCGGGAATTGAAAGTCAGCACTACCCCCATTAGGGAAGCGCTGAGTCAACTACAGTACTCTAAAATCATCGAAGCCATCCCCAATAGCGGGTTTAGAGTCCCTCCACTGGATGCGCAAGAAGCCCATAACTTATACACGCTATTGGCAACCCTTGAGCACATGGTGGTCTCACAGGCTACTTATAGCTCTTCTACCATCCAACGCCTACGGAAAGCCAACGATGTTTTCATCAATTCTCAGTCTGCTCTGGAACGTATCAACGCTGATTTCAAATTCCACAAAGAGTTAATCGCTCCTTCCAAAAATGACTATGCCTGCCAGATCATTACTGACATTAAAACACGCATTTTCTTTTATGAAGTAGAATTCATGGAAGACAAAGATCTGCAGCCACTATCCAATCATCACCATCAAGAGATTATCGCTGCTCTTGAAAACGGAGATACAAAACTGGCCGCTGAAATCACCAGAGCAAACTGGAATTTAAGCCAGAAAAAATTCTAATCTTGCCTCATACCATTGCTACGAGTAAGAAGGGAGAATTGAGATAAGGAATATCAGAAGACGTAGATCAAAAGAAAGCGGAGGCCTGAAACCCCTTCTCCAAAGCAGTTTGATAGGCTGCCCGATCAAAGGTATAGAGTATGGGGGAACGGTGCCCCAGCCCAGTACGCCGCTTACCGGTATCTCCTAAGACCTTCATGCTCAACATCTTCCGCCGGAAGTTACGCCGATCAATCGTGCGCTGCAGGATAGTCTCGTAGAGCGACTGCAGCTCTGTCATTGTAAACTCCTCGGGGAGTAGATTGAGGCCGATCGGTTGAGAGTACAGCTCCTTTTTCAGCGTTTCGTGGGCTTTATCTAGTATCTCTCCGTGATCCAACAACAAAGGAGGCAACTCATTCATTGGCATCCAGGTGCAAGCCTCCGATATATAGTCTAGTCTTGGCTCTTTCACTTTTGAATACTCCACCAAAGCATAATACCCAATGGAAACAAAGCGCTGTTCAAACCATTTCGCAGCTTTTGGATCTATCGCTCCTTTAGCCAGTAAATGATCAATGTGATCTGTTTTGGCACGGGCCACATTCCCAAAAACATAAAACTGGCGTAGGAATATATCCGCCAGCCCGGTACGATACTCCAATACGGTGCTGGCTTCCTTATTGAGGTCCTGATCTAAACCCACAAAACCACCAGGAAGCATCCAACCGTCGGATTCTTTCATTTTCAGCAAGAGCACCTTTAGCTCATTACTATGAAAACCAAAAATCACGCAATCAATAGATATGCTCGACAAGAACTTCTGCGAATACATGTTGTAAAAGTGGGTCTTTTCAGTAAAAAAACAAAAATGATTAGCTTTGCGTCATAGCGACGCAGTTAAGATCTGAAGCTAAAAACCAATAGTAGCGTATCTTATTATTGCATGTTCACCGCTCGGCATGGCATGCTAATACCACTCCTTCAAACAGCATGAGTATGCGTACAGAATCTACTCCTAATCAGATACAAAAATGGCTCTCTGAACTATCCCTCGAACAAAAAGTAAACCTAGTGGTAGGCATGGGGCAAAACGTACCTGGTATCGCTGATGTTGAACAAGAAGAAAAAGTACCTGGCGCCGCTGGTAGCACTTATCCTATACCTGAGCTGGGCATTCCTTCCCTAACATTAGCCGATGGGCCTGCAGGGCTGCGTATCGAGCCCGAGCGCGATGGTACGGACAAGACGTTCTACTGTACGGCCTTCCCCATCGCCACCTTGCTGGCATCCAGCTGGGATACCGAATTGGTAGAACGGGTAGGCGAAGCCTTCGGCAAAGAGGTCAAAGAATACGGTGTAGACATCCTGCTATCGCCAGCCATGAATATCCACCGCAACCCCTTAGCAGGTAGGAATTTCGAGTATTACGCTGAAGATCCATACTTGAGTGGATACATGGGCGCAGCTATGGTGAAAGGTGTAGAATCTCAAGGTGTTGGCACCTCTATCAAGCACTTCGTGGCCAACAACAGCGAAACCAACCGCATGCACCTTGATACTCACGTGAGTGAGCGTGCCCTGCGGGAGATCTATCTGCGTGGTTTTGAGATCGTCGTAAAAGAAGCACAACCGTGGACGATCATGAGTGCCTATAATAAAATCAATGGCACCTATGCCTCTGAGAGTGAAGAACTACTAGAAACTATTCTGCGTGATGAGTGGGGGTATGAAGGTTTAGTTATGACCGACTGGTTTGCGGGAGAGGATCCCGCGGGGCAGATGATGGCCGGTAATGATTTACTTATGCCGGGTGTACCTCCTCAGCGCCAAGCGCTCCTCGCCGCAGTAAAAAGTGGCGAACTAGACGAAGCAGTGCTTGACCGGAATGTAGCGCGAATCCTGGAGCTCATCTTGCGATCTCCCGTGTACCAGAAATACGCTTACAGCGACCAGCCTGACTTAGAAGGACACGCAAAACTGGCTCGAGCGGTAGCAGCAGAAGGGATTGTGTTGCTCAAAAATGAAACGCAAACGCTTCCACTAGCTAGCAGTAACCTCAAAGTAGCCACCTTTGGTGTAGGATCTTATGATTTCATTGCTGGCGGTGCAGGTAGTGGTGATGTCAATAATGCCTACACGGTTTCGCTGGTAGAAGGATTGGAAAATGCTGGAATTACGCTTAACGAAGACTTAAAAGCCAAGTACCTCACTTTTGTAGGCGCGGAAAAAGCTAAGCTTCCTGAGAAACGCTACTTCTTCGATTTGCTACCTCCGATTCCAGAAATGCTGATCAACCGTGCGGAAATAGCAACTCAAGCTCAGCTTAATGACCTGGCTCTTATAACCATCGGACGCAATTCCGGCGAGTTCCAGGATCGTCAAACGGAAGGTGACTTCTACTTAACGAAGACGGAACAAGAACTAATCACAAACGTATCTGATACCTTCCACAAAGCAGGGAAGAAAGTAGTTGTGCTACTCAATATTGGCAACGTAATAGAGACGGCCAGCTGGCGCGATCAAGCAGACGCAATTGTCCTTGCCTGGCAAGGTGGCCAGGAGGCCGGGAATGCCCTCACGGATGTTCTCACTGGCAAGATCACCCCTTCCGGGAAACTGCCTACTACTTTTGTTAGGAGCTATGACGATGTACCGAGCGCTAAGACGTTCCCCGGAGAGGAAAATCCTGGCGGAGCAATAAAACAGGTAGGCGAAATGGTAATGGCCCGCGAGGCTGAGATCACCTTCCACGACGACATCATGGTGGGCTATCGCCATTATAATACCAAAGGCATTGAAACAGCCTATCCATTCGGTTTTGGCCTTTCCTACACCACTTTTGAGTATGAAAGCCTTGAGCTAAGTAGTAATCAAATTGAGCAAACGCTTTCGGTCAGGGTGACTATTAAAAACACCGGTGAGCTTAGCGGGAAAGAAGTTGTTCAACTCTACCTGAGTGCTCCTGGCCTAACTATAGAAAAGCCAGCTATGGAGCTCAAAGGTTTTGCCAAAACTCGCTTGCTACAGCCTGGCGAAAAGCAAACGCTAACAATGGACCTGAATCCAAAAGACCTGGCTTCATTTGATACTGCTCAAAGTGCCTGGGTGGTCGAAGCAGGTACCTATACCATAAAGATCGGTGCTTCCAGTACTAATATTCGCCTTGAAAAAAACTTCATTGCTGCGAATATGATCGTAGAAAAAGTCAACAAAGTGCTGGTTCCTAAGAAGTAAAAAGGCTAAGACTTTATCAGTCCTAGCCCGTTTATACATTACTTAGTTTAGAGGGGTGCTCGTCATTAATAACTAATGACGACACCCTAATTTCTTTTAGAAGGTCACATCTAGGGTCATTTCTTCCTCACCACGCTTCACCTTTACGGTAGTGGTATCTCCTTTTTTGAAATTAGCCAGGCCTTCCATGTAGTCGTAGATGTCGCTAACTTCCAAGTCGCCGATCATCAAGATAACATCACCTCCTAGCATTCCGCCCTCTTGACCAGGACGACCTTCGATGACACTATCTACACGCATACCTTTACCATTGTAAACGTAATCAGGCATAACACCCAACGTTACTTTGAAGCTAGCAGCACTGCGACCTTGGCTTTCATTCTTAGTTTGGGTAAACTCCAAACGACCTTGATCATCTAGCGCTTCAATGAAAGCGACCATGAAATCACTAATGGAAAGGATACCAGGATAATTGAGCGTCTCCGCATCATCTATCGGCTTGTGATAGTCGCCATGTTGACCAGAGAAGAAGTGTAGTACAGGAATATTCTGGAGGTAGAAAGAAGTATGATCTGATGCGCCTACGCCTGACTCTGTCGTTTTAGCTTGGATGCCACCAACCTTTACACTCTCAACCGCTGGTGTGAAAGCAGGAGAAGTTCCGACTCCGTTAATCACCAAGGTTTTTTCTTCATTCAGGCGGCCCACCATATCCATGTTGAGCATGTAGTTGACTCTACCCAAGTTGATGGTTGGTGCAGCAACCCATTTCTTAGAACCAAGTAGGCCCAACTCTTCACCAGAAAATCCCATGAAGAGGTAGTTGTTGTTTTTCGCTGAGGCGTTATCTTTCAGACGAGCAGCTAGATAAAACAAGGCAGCTACACCACTAGCATTGTCATCCGCGCCGTTGTGAATGGCTGGTTCGCCAGTATATAAAGAGCCAAATTCGCCGTATCCCAGGTGGTCGTAATGTGCACCAATAACAATGGTATTCTCAGCACCATTATCAAGGAAACCTAGAACGTTTTTTCCTACTCGAGCCTCACCGCCCTCAGCATGAGGATTAGGGTTGTAAGTAAAATCAAACTCATGGTACCAGCTTCCATTATCCCCCTTGGGTTCAAGTCCAAGTTGCTCAAAACGAGCCGCAATATACTCAGCAGCCAGCTGTTCACCTTTCAGACCAGTTTCCCGTCCTTCCAGGAAATCAGAAGCCAAATAGACAACATCTACCTGTACCTGTTGTAATGGGGTACCCAACTGCGCCCAGGTGGTGGCAGCCAAAAAGAGTAGAGAAAAAGAAAGGGCAACGCGATTCATATCAGTCGGTTTAATTTCCCGCAAAGATATGCAGTCACAGTGAATTGGCTGGCGCTCAGTCTATCATTTTCAAGTCAGTATCATGGACTTAGCTCATTAACCCAAACCACTGATATACTCCATCACCAAATTTCGGCGACGGACACTCACGGGGATTTTATCTCCATTCTTGAGTTGCAGGTACCCTCCGTCTGTTTTGATAAAGTCAGAGATATAGGCAGGATTAACCAAATGAGACTGGTGAACTCGCAAAAAATCGTGTTCCTCCAAGATTTCAACAAAGCTCTTCAAGGTTTTACCTACGAGTATTGGTTTCTGTCCATTCAGATGAAAGGTCGTGTAATTACTTTCTGCCTCCAGGCGTAAGATGTCTTTGATTTCTACCAGTTGGATTTTATCCTGGGCATGTAAAGCCAAACGTTGTGGCGGTTGAGAAGAAGGCTGGCGCACCTCCCGCAATACGGCTTGCTGCTTGTGCTGATGCCCTAAAAGTTGTACTGCCCGGGCAACAGCTTTCTGAAGTAGCTCCGCATCAATAGGTTTGAGCAGATAATCCACGGCAGCATAGCGAAAAGCCCGAATCGCCTGATCATTAAGTCCAGTGGTAAAGATGATGCTACCCGACCAACCGTCTAACAAATCCAGCACATCAAAGCCGGTACCATCAGGGAGTTCAATATCCAAAAAAAGAAGATCTGGCCGGAGTTGGCGTAAGGTTTTCGCGCCTTGAACCACAGTATCTGCAGCGGCCAAGATTTCTACTTCGGGGCAATGCGTACGGAGCTGGAGACGGAGTTGTTCTTCAGCAGCGGGCGAATCTTCGATGATAACAGCAGTCGGCATAGGGTGTTGGTTTGTTGGTTTGTTGGTTAAAATAGTTCTTAGTTCAATTGGAACAGGTATTATTGGGTTGCAATAACAAAAAAACATTTTTTCCGTACAAAAGGCAAACAATCCAATGACGCGATCGATCGCGTTGGAAGTATTTTGAAAGAAACTACCGTAACATCCCTCCCTGATACCGGACGTTCGCGTTCCTGGATAGGCTGGACTATGCTCCTACTGAGTGGTCTGGGCTTATTCTGGTGGACCGGCGATTATACTACTCCACTCTATTGGTGGGCTGGTCATGGCCTCATCAGTATCATCCTCCCACGGCTGGATCAACTCCATTCAGATCGTACACCGCTCCAAGCTTGGCAACGAGCTTTGCTTGCCTCATTGGCTCAGCTGGTGATATTTGTAGCCGTACAACACCTTACCTCAGCGCATAAGGGCTGGCGTGGTTATTTGCATTTGTCAGACCTCCCCTTACAAACATGGGGGCATTGGGTCGCGCTCTTACCGGTTGTTATAGGGTGCTGGTTATTCGGATTGCGGCAAGTCCAATTATTAAACAAGCAAGTACCTGAACGGAGCCAGCGAATGATCTTGCTGGTGGCCAGCGCTGCTGCCATGGCGTTGGTTGAATTCACGCCATTATTAACGGTCGATTTCCTTCCTTTGATCCTGAGTCTTACCGTGCTATTGTTGACGCTAGACATCTATCTAGACAATCAACGAAGCAGTATGACCTGGTTGTTGCTATGGTGGTTGTTGTTTGGGTTTTTGATTGGTTCCCTGGCACATCGCCAAAGTTTACGGGTTGATCAAAAAGCACAGCAGACGATCGCTCAAGACATTGCTGCTTACGGCCAACCCGATACTACCTTTCGCTATCATTTGTCCTTTCAGTGGGATACCTTATCACCAGTTACCGCTGAAACGCGACTGGCAGAATGGGTAAACCTGGAACCCGGTGATGGTAAACAACGGGTGGCAGATGGTCGGAGTGACTGGATTTTCCACCGCGCGGATGGACAAGGATTTGTGGTAGTGGGAAGAAACTATGGCGGTTTTCGCCCAGTGTTGGCCCTTGTGTCTCTGATCTTCCTGAGCGGACTCGCCTACAGCTTGACACTGCGCATGTTTAGTTGGCTGCTGGGTTATCAGTATCAACAGTGGTACTTACCGCTCTTTGGCCCCTTTACGCTGCGAATGAGGATTCAGCTGGCCTTTTTTGTCTTAATCTTAGTGGCCTTCTTTCTAGTAGCCGTTTTCACGATTGACTTCTTCCGGGAAGAAACGGACTTTTACAATACCTGGCTGGAGCAACTGCTAAGCCTATACGTTTTTCTCCTACTCATAGCGGGTGCATTGGGCATTTTCATTGCCAATAGTATCAGTGAGCCCATTGTTCAGATTGGGCAAAAGTTGGGAGATACACAATTACAAGACAATGAGCCCCTGAGTTGGCCACGCAAGGATGAGATTGGTCGTTTGGTGCAGAATTACAATCAGATGATTCTGGCCTTGGATGAAAGTGCTCAGCGACTGGCCATCAGTGAACGGGAAAGCGCCTGGCGCGAAATGGCCAAACAAGTTGCGCACGAGATCAAGAACCCGCTTACTCCAATGAAGTTGCAATTGCAGCAGCTACTGCGATTAGAAAAAGAAGACCCTGAACGTGCTCGCGAGTGGAGTGGCCGAATTGCCAAGAGCATGATCGAACAGATAGATAGCTTAGCTCGCATTGCCACGGCCTTTAGCCACTTTGCACGCTTACCAGAAGCCCAGCTATCCCGTTTTGATCTGAGGGATGTAATGCAGTCTGTAGCTGAACTCCACCAACTCAGCCAGGGAGAAGTAAAGCTACACCTACCCGATGATGACTGCCGAGTAGAAGCCGATCGTGATCAAATTATCCGCGTGCTCAACAATTTGATTCGTAATGCGCTGCAAGCGATGGATCAAGTAGAGCGACCGTTACTGGAACTTCGCTTACAAGTGCGGGAAGATCAATATTTGATCGAAATTGAAGACAATGGCACTGGCATTCCCCCTGAAGTACAAGCGCGGATATTCCAACCCAACTTCACGACCAAATCATCAGGGATGGGTTTAGGGCTGGCCATGTGCAGAAACATTATCGATCAGGCAGGAGGAAGTATTAATTTTCAAACTACTCCCGGCCAAGGAACGACCTTCACCGTAAGCCTTCCGAAATTGCAAGCCAGCTGACATCGCTTTGGCAGCAACTGCAAATAGTAGGCGAGCCATAGCACGAGCAAGCGTTTTCCGTTTCATAATCGTTTTTGCCCCTTCGATCTCCTTTATCTTCTTCGGGTAAATGGAACACTTCTATGGCAAACTTTACGCGCTATTCACCCGATAGCCAACTTAGCTTTAGTATTCATGGGTATTGGCTGTTAGAGACCGGGGCCAAGGGCAAGTACCTGGAATTGGTCCCGGATGGGCATCCAGAACTTGTATTTGTTCGGCGAGGCGCCTTGTGGTACCGGATAAAGAATGACGATGCTTGGCAGCAATTTGACTCTTCTGGCGTGCTGGGGCAGCTTGGAGGGCAGTTTCAAGTGCACATACCTGCGAACTCTGAGATTCTCTTTGTCAAGTTTCACCCCTGGGCAGCTCATAGCCTTCTCGAGGTCCCTTTGTATTTGCTCAATAACTCAATTGTGGAACTAGAAGGATTAGAACTGTCTGCCCATTGGTCGGCATTGTCGCGCCGAATTAGATCTTGCGAAAACCACAGTTGGTGTGTACGTATACTGGATGCCTTCTTCCTTAATGCACTCCATCATGCTACCCCTAGCCCACCATTACTACAGTTTAGTGTACAAAACATCTTCCGCACAAGAGGTACGATCGCCCTTGATGCATTGAGTGGTCAGCTCAGAGTGAGTAATCGCTACCTCCAGCAAATATTTAAGCAGCAACTTGGATTAAGCCCCAAGCACTATGCACGAATTATTCGGGTCAAACGAGCCTCTATTCAGATGCTGACGCCAGACTTCCGTTATCCACTCGTTCAAATCGCCGCAGAGCTTGATTATTTTGATCAAAGCCACTTCCTCAAAGACTTCAAGTCCATTGTGGGCAAAAGTCCGAGTCGGTTTCTACAGGAAGAAAGTGGGGTTAACCCCGAAGCCTTGGCGAGTTATTTAGGGCAGTGGGCTTATTCTTAATCAAAATGTACGTTGTTTTATTTTTGATAAAAAATTTGTTTTTAAACATGACTTTTCCTACATTTACATGGATTGAACATAAGTGACGATTCTGTTCGGTCAAATCAGAGTCTATTACCTCACGCCGTCAGTGAGCATTCAGAGGATACAATTAACGCAATGCTGGCCTTTTCCATCTGGGAAAGGATGATGATGCGTGTCTTATCCACAAGTTTGGATGAGATGTGTGGTGAACCGGACCTACTAAGGGTGGGCCCGCCGAAGGCGGTTTGCTCCTAAACCTACCCCTCCAACTTTCGCTTTTTTACCACTCCCCTCCCCCCTTACTCCCGTCCTTTACCTCAAAAATGATCCGATCCATTACGCTCCCTCTATTTCTACTTGCTGTAATTCCACTTAGTGCCCAGTTCTACCTCAACGCCAGTGATCAGCTTCCAGACAATGGTGCTAAAGAACAGAGCATGGACATCCGTGCAGCGGACCTTGACAATGACGGTGATCTAGATGTAGTCCTCGCCAATGAAGGACAGCCTAACACCATTCTTTTCAATGATGGCACTGGTAACTTCACACTAGCAGCCGATTCCGTTTTACCTGCTAGAAACCAAGACAGCGAGGACGTTGCTATCGCCGACTTCAATGGCGATGGGTGGCTAGACCTCGTCTTCTGTAGTGAAGATGATGTGGTTCTGGGCGAGCAGAATGTGCATGAATACTATATCGGTTCAGAGGCTGGCACTTTCTCTGCAGGGCCAGACAACTTAGTGGATAGCGAAGCCAATGCCGTACTTGCAGCGGATGTGAATAGTGACGGGTGGCCAGATCTGATCTTCGGTAATGACGGGCCAACGATTCTATTGCTCAATGATCAGACCGGAAGTTTCACTCAGGATGAAGAACGGATCCCCTCTATCAATCGGACGACACAGGATCTTCTATATGTTGACCTGACAGGAGATGGTCATGCCGATCTATTTGAAGGTAATGAAAATGGAAATCGTTTTTACATAAATGATGGTAACGGCTTCTTTACGGATGAGACCAGCGATCGCCTTCCGGGAATGATAGGTCTCGAAACGCGTAAGGTTGTGGCTGGGGACGTTGATGGAGATAATGACTTAGACCTTCTCCTCTGCAATGTAGCCTTTCTGCCAGGGCGTAATCCACAGAACCGACTCTATCTCAATGATGGCACGGGCAGCTTCACCGACGCAACCAGCACTCAACTACCAACCGATATTGACCTGACACTAGATGCACTGCTAATGGACTTAGATGCCGATGACGACCTAGACATCTTAATCGCCAACATTGCCGGTGTGCCGCAGAAGGTCTACCGTAATGATGGTATTGGCAATTTCAGCATAACAACCAATGAAATCCTAGGCGAAAACTACATCCGTGAAGGCTTAGGGCTATTCGCGGCCGACTTCAATGGTGACGAGCTCACCGACATCTACCTTTGCGATAGAAAGATCCCGACTACCAACCATAAAGACCTACTACTCTTACGAGCTCCGATCACCTCTACCAATGCGTTAGTAGCTGAAAAAACATGGAGTGTTTACCCAAATCCAATACAGGACACCCTTTACTTTCGAGGCTTAGATAATGTCTCACCCTTAGCGCAACTGAGCAATGCCGCAGGTCAGACATTGGCTACCCTTACACTAACACAGCAAACAGCAAACACAGCGTCGGCCAAATGGCCATCACATCTTCCAGCGGGCACTTATTTCTTGAGTATTGAGGGGCAAAGTGTCCAAGTCATTAAACAGTAACAACGTGAGATTTACCAGAACCAGGACGTGAAACTAGGAGGGGAACACCTGTAAAAACCCAAAACTACAACCAGCGGACACTTGAAAAATCGCTAGTGTCCCAATGCGGACACCCATGCTGAACGGGAGGCCAATATTTTTACCGGAAAGGTGCATTTCATGTTCAGACTGGCATTGCTTGTATTGCTCATAAGCAGTAGTTATTACGGTGTAGCACAAAGCTGCTGCTCTGGTGGTGTTCCCCTCTCTAATAACATTGGGCTTAGCCCGCAACAGCTCGGTACCTGGCAATTGAACACCAGCTACGACCTCAACACCTTAAGCACGCTTAAATCCGGTACTGAGGTATTAGATGATGACTCCCGGCAGCGACAAACTCATTCTTTTTTACTTCAAGTAGGCTACACCTTCTCGAGGCGATGGTCCGGGGAAGTTTTTATCTCTTACGTCCGTCAAGAGCGGCGTATTCGTCAATTCGGGCAGGAAGATTTCACTTTTACGCAAGGCATCGGCGATGCGGTTGCTCTAGTAAAGTACCAGTTGCTCGCTCAAGACAACAATAGCTTGTTCCTGGGCTTAGGCGTAAAAGCACCCACCGGTGCATCTGATCTGAGATCACAACAAGGCCTTCGCCTAAACGCAGACCTTCAACCTGGAAGCGGAGCTTGGGATGCCTTATTCTGGAGTCAATACCAAACCTCTTTTTCTTTTCGGCCAAGCCTCAGTTGGTTACTCACGGGCATTTACACTACCAAAGGCACCAATGAACAATACCTCGGCAACCAAGCCTATCAATTTGGACAAGAGGTTCAACTTATCACAAGGCTGTCCGATCAGTTTCTAGTTGGCAAACAACTACTCAATCCCAGCCTGGCGCTTCGCTATCGCTATGTAGATGTCGATGAGCAAAATGGAGAGACCGTACCTGGCACCGGTGGTAATTGGATCTTTCTCCGCCCAGGACTAGGCTGGCCCATCAGCCCAAAATTAAGCGTTGCCACTAGCCTGGAATTACCGCTCCGAGCAGAAGTGGTAGATACACAAGTGACACCAAGTTCTCGATTCCAAATAGGTATTTCATACCTGCTTCCATAGTTCGAAACAATCCTTCAAATATTGCAACATGAAACAAGCTCACTACTTTCTACTAATTGGTGCTTTTAGCCTACTCCAAATCAGCAGCTGTGGTCAAGATGATGAACCTAGCACCTGGCTCATTCCAGAAACCGAAGTATTTGATGGTGGCCCAGGTAAGGATGGAATTCCTTCTATTGATCAGCCCTCCTTTTCTAACCTCTCAAAGATCCAGTTTTTAGAAGATGATGACTTGGTAGTTCTCGTCAAAGTGGGTAATGAAATCAAGGCTTACCCCCACCCTATTCTGGACTGGCACGAAATTGTCAATGATGAGGTTGGTGATCGATCACTAGCTCTTACCTACTGCCCACTCACAGGTACCGCTATTGCTTGGGATCGGGAGTTAGACAACGGGCAGGTGACTACTTTTGGCGTTTCTGGCCTTTTGTACAACACCAATCTGATTCCCTATGATCGACAATCAGATAGTAATTGGTCGCAGATGCAGCTACGCTCAGTTAGTGGAGAACGAGCGGGCCAGCGAATCGTCACTTACCCCGTAGTGGAAACGACCTGGGGTACCCTAAAGCGACTCCACCCAGGGGCATTCGTCTTAAATACAGATACCGGCTTCGATCGCGACTATCAACGTTATCCCTACGGCGATTACCGTACAAACGATAACTTGCTACTCTTTCCTATCAGTAATCAAGATGATCGGCTTCCGGAAAAGGACCGTGGCCTTGGCATCCTTGTGGGTGATCAAACTAAGTTTTACGCGCTTGAGCTCTTTTCGAATGCAACTATTCTCATCGATCAATTTGAAGGAACAGATCTACTAGTTCTCGGCAGCCAGGAGGACAACTACCTAGTCGCCTTTGAGCAGCGCCTGAGCGATGGTACTGAAATCCAAGTCGGCACCGGTCCGCTAACAAATCCTACCGCCATTTTTATCGATAGTGAAGGCAATCAATGGAATGTTTTTGGAGAAGCAGTAAGCGGCCCTAGAGTGGGAAGTCAACTTATTCCAGTAGAAAGCTATATGAGCTATTGGTTCGCCTGGGCAGCGTTTTATCCAGATGTAGAGCTTGCGAATTAAACTAGAAGAGGGGGAATAGTGGCTAGCCACTATTCCCCC
>CAJXOS010000171.1 GCA_913057725.1 uncultured Lewinella sp. | reverse complement strand
ACTTGCTATTGTTGATTCGCATGAGCACCTGTACAGCATGATGAGTGAGGCTGGGCATGCGGCTGAAGAAGGATTTAAGAACACACTGTTGCATCACCTGGGTAAGACTGCGGAAATCCTAGTCTTCTTAATTGGTGCAATGACTATCGTGGAAATCATTGATTTGCACCGTGGCTTTGAGATTCTCAAAACCTGGGTACAGACGCGTAATAAGAAGCGCTTGTTATGGATCATTGGTGCACTAGGATTCATACTTTCTGCGATCATTGACAACTTGACTGCGACAATCGTATTGGTTACACTGTTGCGTAAACTGATTCCTGAACGCAATCTACGCCTTTGGTATGCTGGTTTAGTTGTGATTGCTGCCAACGCAGGTGGAGCGTGGTCGCCAATTGGTGATGTAACGACTACAATGCTTTGGATCGGTGGACAGGTATCTACGATAGGGCTGATTACAAACCTTGTAATCCCTTCAATTGTGTGCTTCATCGTGCCGTTTGCTGTCGCGAGTTTCCTTCCTATTTTCCAGGGAGAGATTGATTTAGAAAAAGATGATGATCCAGCAAGCCACCGCAAATTGCTTAGTAGCAAGACGATGCTGTTCTTAGGCTTAGGTATGATTGTATTTGTACCAATCTTTAAGACATTGACGCATTTACCTCCGTATGTAGGTATGATGCTAAGTTTAGGTGTGGTTTGGTTAGCCTCAGAGTATATCCACCCGGAGGAGGACTTCACGGAGGAACGCAAGCATCTATATTCTGCTCACAAAGCACTCTCACGCATTGAGCTAAGTAGTATCCTCTTCTTCTTAGGTATTCTTATGGCTGTAGCTGCCTTAGAATCCATTGCCGTAAATGGACTTGGTATGCTACGTTATGTGGCAGAAGGCTTGGACACAGCTATACCTAATCAAGACATCGTTATCATAATACTTGGATTCTTATCTGCAATCATTGATAACGTGCCATTGGTGGCAGCTTCCATGGGTATGTATACCGAAGCGATGGACTCCAAGCTCTGGCACTTCATTGCCTACTCTGCCGGTACAGGTGGATCGATGTTGATCATCGGTTCTGCTGCCGGTGTTGCAGCGATGGGCATGGAGCGCATTGATTTCATCTGGTATTTCAAAAAGATTGCCTGGCTGGCACTAATTGGCTTCCTTGCGGGTGCCGGAGTATTCTTATTGCTGGCCGGATTCCTCCACTAAATTCTGTTGTTGAAAGTAGAAATAAGCATGATTGCGATGAAGAGATTGTTGATGGCCAGCATCCTAGTGTTGGGATGTTTGGCCTGCGATAAATATGCTACTGCAGATATCGCCGGAACCTGGGAGGCGATTGAATTAACCGAAGTTGGAGATAGCTTGGAAGTGGATTTAGCGTCAATAGCTTTTAGGTTTTCTGAAGAAGGGCAGTACCACTTTTCCAGTACCTTAGAGTATGAAGAAGCTGGCACATTCCGTTTAGATGGCCCTTATCTTTTTAGTACCGATACACTAAAGCTACCGTTGAGGGAAAAGGCAGTGGAGATTATTCAGTTGAATAGCGATACTTTGGCCTTGCGAATGAAAGAGATGGGTAAAGAGCGGCGCTTAGTTCTTCGGCGCAAAGGCTAGTAAATATCAGAGTTGCCGAAGATTTCATCAATAGAGCGTTGCAGATCTTTAATGTCTTCCTCGGGTGTTCCTTCCGAATTTGACGTAGCATTATTGGCGTTTTTGAGAAGGAGCTTGGCTAAATTCTGTTGGTCTAAAGCTGTTGGATTAACTTGATTTCTTTCTTGTGAAACTCCTTCGATTACTTTGAGAAGTGTCTCAAGTACATCTTTATTGTTAGTCTCACTAACAGCCTGTATAATCTTTAACTTCAAGTCTTGCGTAGTCATGATCTAGCGTTTGTACCGGAATGGTAAACAAGAAGTCGGTTCCTGCTTCTGGATTCCGCGGTTCGAACCAGATACGACCATTGAAGCGTTGTACAATTCGTTGACAAATAGACAACCCCAGGCCGGTCCCCTGGTATTGTTCAACGGAATGAAGGCGCTGAAAAACTTCAAAGATGGTATTTTGAAATTTAGCATCAATCCCGATTCCGTTATCTCTAACTCGGAAACAATATCGGTCATTTTTTTGCTCTGCGCTTACTTTAATGCAACACGCTACCTCCGGCCTTCTAAATTTGATGGCATTGTCGATTAGATTTCTGAATAGATGCTTTAGCTGTACTGCCTTACCGTAGATCTTGGGTAGTTCATCGACTTTAATATCCACCTCTAGCCCAGCTATGGTTCCTTTAAGCTCATCTAGAATATCTGATAAAAGCTTATTCAAATCTACTTCTTCCACTTGATCTGGTAGGCTGTCAATTCTGGAGTAAAGTAACAGATCGTCAATAAGGTTATTAAGCTGATTGACATTAGTGAAGATGAATTGGAGGTACTCGTGAGCTTGCTCATCGAGTTGCTCAGTGTAACGGCGACCAATTAATTGTGCAAAACCACCGATAGAACGCAAGGGGGTCTTTAGGTCATGAGAAGCGATATAAGCAAACTGTTCCAGATCAGTATTCGATCGTAGGAGCTCAGACTCAATAGCCTGCCGTTCGCTAATCTCATGCTGAAGCCGCATATTCGAATTCTCAAGATCCGTCGTTCGTTTGATCACACGATTCTCAAGCTCAATTTTTGCTTCCTCGAGCATGCTTTGGTATGCCTTACGTTCGTTGATCTCTTCTTTCAATTTCTGCATCAGCATGAGTTGCTCCATGTAAAGGCCTAACTCGTGCGTCATCGTGGAGTAGGAGGGTAGCAGGTGCTGATTGATAGATTGCATGAAGTGTGCATCTTCGGTAGCAAATCCACTAATAGCAACTAATGGCGGAGATTGCCTGAGCTTTGGCGGATGATATATTCCTATGAGTGCTTCTTTGAGCCCTGTCAGTTCGACTAATTCGCTAAGTGAGTTTTCTTGAGGAAATATACCAGCTTGATGCTCCTTGGGAACAGTAACAATAGCTTGTTGTACGATACTTTCTTCCGAGAAGCCCAATTGCCCTAGCAGCGTCAGTTGCTGTGTGTCTGTATTATGTTCATAAATAGCGATACGCGGCAACTGAAAGGTGTGGGCATAGGCGTCTAAAGCCAGTAAAACTAGTTCCTGCGGTGAGCCTGTTTCTAAAGCTTGTGTGTTGAATTCATTGAGTTTATGGTAGCGCTCAAGTTCGTCATCTAGCTCGTTTCGCAGCTGAATGAGCTGCTGGTGGCGTGCGACACCTCGCTCTACTTGTCTTTGGAGCTGCTGATTAAGCTCCCAAAGCTCTTGTGGCGTTAGATTAGAGGGGAAATTACTCATGAGAAAAAGCTTGATAGTAAGCCTATGCGCGCGTCAAAGCGTAGATAGAGGTCGTGTAATTGTGGAATAGGTTTTTCCCAGCAAGTGGGGTGAATTCCCCAAAGCCATACATGCCAAGCCAAGGTCCTACTCCTGTTGGAAATAAAGGGTGCTGCATTCGATGGATGATTTCTTCCTTCAGAATCTTATCGAATAGCGCCCGACCACGAGCGGCACAATCTGTATGATAGACTGCCACAATTTTTTCATCCCCAATCTGCCCCACAAGATCTGCCATCATCGTTTCTAAGCCTTGGAAGATAAGCTCTTCGTTTCGCTCTGAAAACCAGATCGTTGTCCCTTCTGGGCAATCAGAGGGAAAAAAGAAGCTCCCATCACTTGGATCTACTTTAGTAATAACCCGAAGGATATGCTCATTATGATAAGCACTTTGCAGGTCAGCAGACAGGCGTTCGCCCATGCCAGCAATTGGGATGCAAGGACCTGGATGCTGATCTGCCGGTAGTCCTAGTTTCTCCATCAGAAACGGCCAAGCCGCTTGCCCTTCGATTTCGAAAATCTGATTGTGCAAAGACTTCGTGACCGTGTAACCCGTGCCAATTGGACTAAATCCGTGATGTACAGCTGCATGTAGATTTAAGCTTGGATCGGCGTACCCAACCAATACTGCACCGTGTTCCAATACCTCCCCATTGGCAAATTGAAAGGTGCGTTCCGCCCTCATATTATCTGAGGCAGTACCGCCTAGTATGGGTAATTCCGGGCCAAAAGCAGATTCAATGCCAGCAATCAATTGATCGCAAGCCACGTCAATACCCGTAGCATAGAGTTGGACAATATTGGTTCCGGCTTGTTGTTCTTTGATAGCTAAGGCCATCTTTCGGGCTTCTTCAAAAGAAGATTTACCATTCAGATGAGTAGAAACCCCTACGGCAATTTCTTGTTGGGCAGAGGCACTGACGGCCATAACGGCTAAGGCACGAAGATTCTCATTGGCACCTTCCTTACCGATGACACCTGCGCAGGTGCAACCGACAACTTTGGCGCCAGGACATAGCGTGCTTGCGGTTTGTGTGAGCACGTCGAGATCATGGCCAATCGTACAATGGAATACTACAAGATCGATGCTCGAGAGATCTGTCTCACCCTCGATAGCATCACAAATGGCAGACTCCATCGCTCGCTTACTGTTAATAAGGCCGTTGCTCGCTGAATAAAAACTTATCATTTGACGGGGACGTCTAGTGTGTAATTTCCTTTCTGTGTTGTTCGAGCTGTCTCAAATATATGATTTTTCCAAAACTGTTTCTGCCTATCCGGCAAGGCATTCTCGTTGACGAGTTAGTTCGTGGTGGGCAAAGTTGGAAATCGCTCTTGGATGCCCCAGAAAACTGCACTTCCAGCAAGGTATGCCACACCATCCCACCAGTCAGCAGTGAACCCAGATACAAAGTGAGGAATAACACTTTCAAATAAAACGAAGATAACTATGGTGAAAGCCGTAATCTGAAAGTTCGTGAGGTAGGAGATACCCCAATAGTGCTGTTGTTCCCAACGCCAAATACCTAGAAGAATAGGCATTGCTAATATGTCGTCTACATAGGAATGGAGAAATACCACCGGAGTAGTGGTATGGTATTGAATCAACTGACTGAGAGTAGCCAAGCAGCCAATAAATAGCAACCAGCGGTAGTATGGAGTAAGGCTTTTCATAGCACAGCTGCAACTGCAATGATGAGTCCAATGATTAGGAATGGACTAAGTAGGAGCATGATGAAAAAGCCTACGAGCTGAAGGAAAACCTTATACGTAAGCATCCACAAGGGATCGTTTTCTCGGAACTGTACGTAATCCTGAAAGCTCCGATAGGATTTTTGCGTATAGCCAAGAAATTGATCTACAGAGTTAGGCGCTTGGGGCTCGTCCTTAGAGGACCGAATTTTCATGGTGTTCAAGTTTAATGGTTAGGCAAAGCTACCATAAATAGGAGTACCAGAAACGTAACTTCCCACCATTCCACATCTGTAAAAAGATAGACTTTTTACTTGTGATGCATTAACTAGAGCAAAGAGGCTATGGCGATGAGCAAGCCCAAGAATAAAAAAGGAGATATAATCATCAATAGCAATAAAGCCAGCGACTGATACATGACTTTTCGAGCATGTTCTGCTAAAGGATCATGTTTGCCAAGTTCTAACGGATTAGCAACGGTCGAATCGAAAGCGTTGGTACGCGATTTAGAAGATCTAATGTTCATGACGGATTGTTTTGCAATGAAGCATAATTACTCCACTATGAGTGCGTAAGACCGCACTTACCACCAAATACTTGTAACTTCTATTTCGACTTAATTGCTTGTGTGGATTATGTACACTTAATTAACCCTGCAAATATAGCGACCCAGACTAATCCTTTCAAGAGGAAGAAGAAAAAACCGGCAATTCCGATCTTCTTGAACCAGTCTATTAGAGCCTCCTTATTCATGCTTGTAAAGTGAAGGTTTCTATTCAAACGCCTTAAACGCTACTAGGTTTGAATCACTCCCGGATTAAATGGCTCAATAGGAGCATGATTGGCTGCTTCAATACCTTCACTAATCCAAGTTCTAGTTTGTCGAGGATCAATGATAGCGTCTACCCAAAGGCGTGCAGCAGCATAATAAGGCGTCGTTTGCGAATCGTAGCGGGCCTGAATTTTTGCGAGCAGTTCAGCTTGTTCTCCAGGAGAAACTTCTTCTCCTCTAGCTTTCTTCGTGGCCACCTGGATTTGAAGTAAAGTCTTAGCTGCCTGGGCACCACCCATCACGGCAATTTTGGCAGTAGGCCATGCTACAATCAAGCGGGGATCATAAGCCTTACCGCACATAGCGTAATTACCCGCACCATAACTATTCCCGAGGACGATAGAGAACTTAGGCACGGTACTATTACTTACCGCATTAACCATTTTAGCTCCATCCTTGATGATACCACCATGCTCAGAGCGAGAACCAACCATGAAGCCAGACACATCATGAAGAAACACCAGCGGTATCTTCTTCTGATTACAATTCATAATAAAGCGGGCTGCCTTATCTGCTGAATCGCTATAGATCACGCCACCAAACTGCGTTTCACCGGTCTTCGTACGTACAATCTCTCTGTTGTTGGCAACGATTCCTACTGCCCAGCCATCTATGCGGGCATAAGCGCAGACAATCGTCTTGCCATAACCGTCTTTGTAATAAGTGATATTCCCCTCATCAACCAGGCACTCCAAAAGGTCTTTAGTCTTGTAGGGCTTGGTACGACTCTCTGGAAAAACCCGGAACAAATCTTCTGCTGGCCGTTTTGGAGCGACTGATTCGATGCGATCAAAACCAGTTTTGGGGAAATGTCCCATTTTGCTTACCAGGTCCTTAATGGTATCAAGACAGCTCTTGTCATCAGGGCATTTGTAATCAGTGACCCCACTTATTTCGCTATGCGTAGTTGCTCCTCCTAGCGTTTCTTGATCTACTTCTTCTCCTATAGCTGCCTTTACCAAGTACGGGCCAGCGAGGAAGATAGAACCTGTTCCTTCAACGATAAGGGCTTCGTCACTCATGATTGGCAAATAAGCTCCTCCAGCTACGCAGCTACCCATAATGGCAGAAATCTGCGGGATACCCATGCTACTGATTTTGGCATTGTTGCGGAAAATTCGTCCGAAGTGTTCTTTGTCAGGGAAAATCTCATCCTGCATCGGTAAGAATACACCAGCACTATCTACTAGGTAGATCAATGGCAAGCGATTTTCCATCGCTATTTCCTGAGCCCGTAGGTTTTTCTTTCCAGTGATAGGGAACCAGGCTCCTGCCTTAACGGTAGCATCATTGGCGATAATCATGCACTGCCGGCCGCTGACGTATCCGATTCCAGTGAGTACGCCACCTCCTGGGCATCCACCGTACTCTTGATACATTTCATAGCCGGCAAAAGCACCTACTTCCAGGAAGCTTGAGTTCTCATCAATAAGGTAATCCACACGCTCTCTAGCGGTCATCTTACCTCTCTTATGGAGCTTGGCTATTTTCTTTTCACCACCTCCTAGATGGATCTTTTCTAGTCGTCGATTAACTTGGGATAACAGTAATTTCAGTTCGTCCTCGTTCTTGTTTTGTTCCAGTTCGGTTTTACTCATTGGTTAAGGCAGTTGTGGGTCTCAAAATCCGACCCTTTCTCTTTTGTTGGTTGTGGGAATAACGCTTGGGGCAGCTTTGTGTTCGTTGTTTGCTTATGGCTTGTTGAAGGAGTAGAAGTATTCTCCTTCGTAATTCTCATATACGCCACGCAAGATGGTTTGCCCTTCACTGCGCTTCAAATGGCGCAACGCATCGTCCATGTCTCGAACGCTACGGTCGTTGATAGAGGTAATAATGAACCCGGGTTCCATATTGGTGGATTCGATTTCACTACCGCGAAATATGCTCATGACCTTAACGCCACTTTGATCCATGCGCTTGCGCTCTTCTCTACTTAAGTTTCTCAACTCAAAGCCTAGCTGATGCAGCATCTGTTCTTCTTCAAGTGCTAGGTGAGAGGTGCTGTTGTGTTTGTTCTTTAAGACAATCTTGGCTTCCTTGTCAACACCTGCGCGCGTGTAGTTGAGGCTAACTTGATCTCCCGGACGAAGTTGGCCAAGAATCTCTTGCAGAGCAGGCACGGTGCGAACCTCTTTGTCGTTGATTGCCGTTATCACATCCCCTTCAGCTAAACCAGCATTGTCTGCGCCGCTATCTTCCGTAATTCTGGTAATGAGCACCCCTGCAACTTCTTCTAATCCTTTCTCTTCGGCAATGGAAGCAGTAACATCAGTAATGTAAGCGCCGAGTAGCCCTCTTTGCACCTGGCCATAATCCCGAAGGTCTTTGACAATCTTCCGAACAAGGTTAGCAGGTACTGCGAAGGAATAGCCTTCGTAACCTCCAGAGCGGGTGATGATGGCAGTATTGATTCCTACCAGCTCACCGTTGGTGTTTACAAGTGCGCCACCACTGTTTCCAGGGTTAACGACTGCATCGGTTTGAATGAAAGATTCGATCCGATCCTGACCATCCAGGATGTCGATATTTCGCCCCTTCGCACTGACAATGCCTGCCGTGACAGTACTTTCCAGATTGAACGGGTTACCTACCGCCAACACCCATTCGCCGATTCTCAAGCTATCAGAATTTCCGAGTTCTACATTAGGAAGCTCATCATCTTCTATCTTTAGCAAGGCCAAGTCGGTCGATGGGTCAGTACCCACCAGTTCTGCTACATACTCGCGTTTGTCGCTCAGGATCACTTCAAAGCGCTGTCCTCCCTCAATTACATGATTGTTGGTTACAATGTAGCCTGTCTCACTGATGATGACGCCAGAACCCGTAGAGGTTGTAATCTCCGGACGACTTCGACGAAGAAATCCCGTATTTCCAGCTTGGTAAGCCCTGATGAAAACTACACCAGGCGTCACCGCTTCTGCAGCATCGCTAAAAGAAGTAGGAGAGGAGCTAAGGAAAGTCCGAGGACGTATTTCATCGAGCCAGTCTTGTTGACTAGCATAGCGAGCCTCTGTTGTGTCTCGAACAATTATTTGCTGAGCTGGGACCAGTTGTTGATATAAAAATACCGCCGCTACCGCACTAAGTAGTGAAGAAAGGACTGTGATTAGAATTTGTCGGGTTGTCATAGACGGATTTTGCGAAATTTAGGCAATTTTTGCGTGATACCGAAGCCAGTACTTATGACAGAAAAACGTGACCCCTTCGATGGGGAGTATATCGGTAACATATTTGGTCCTAAAATAACGCTTTACGGGGCCATTTTGATTTTGCTTTTCACCGGCATTATTGTCTACCGTCATTGGAAATTGGATGTTCCGTTCGGAATGGAGGAGGAAATTCCCATTATGCAAGAGGTGTTTCCGGTAGATTCAGTAGAGGTTCAGCCCAATGAAGAATAGTCTCTTCCGCGACCCAAATTCTGGTCAAGAATTGTCTTGGTCGGATGATCAGAGGAGTCTACTTACTTCGTCTGGTGAGGTTGCCTACGAGCTGGTGGATGGCTGTTTTCGACTGCTTCCAAATGGGCCGGAAGATGGCACGTTTGCCTATCGAGAGCATTATCAGGCGGATGCAGAAGTGTTCGACTATTTTGCTGGATGGGAAGACCCTGCCGCCGTACACGAGAATCAGAGGCTACATGAGATGATCCTGAGGCAGGCTCCTCAGAACTTGAAAAGGGTATTAGATGTAGGTTGTGGTTCTGCTTGGGTAGCAGCCCATTTTGCTAATAAAGGAGTCGAAGTGTATTCGATGGATATCTCCACAGTGAATCCGGAGCGCGCACTTGCTGATTATCCCTTCGATGGGCATGTTGGTGTGATCGCAGATGTTTTTGCACTTCCTTTTCAGGAAAAGTCCTTTGATTTGATCATCGCAAGTGAAATCATTGAGCACGTTCCTGATCCAGGGGCTTTTTTACAACAGTTGCTTCCCGCTTTAGCTCCTGGAGGTCTATTAGTGGTGACCACGCCACATGATGAGAAACTCGCACATAGCCTCTGTATTCATTGCAATAAGCCGACTCCACATCATGGTCACCTACATTCCTTTACGGCAGAGGCCATTCGGGCATTACTACCATCAAGCCTGCGAGCTGGTGCAAAGACTGTGACCTTTGTCAATAAATTGCTATTGCATGCCCGATCTCATATCCTTCTACGGCATTTTCCGTTTTGGTTGTGGCGCCTAGTGGATGGCCTTACTAGTGTTTTCGAAGACCGCGCGACTAATGCTGGTGGTTCAGAGAAACGCATAAGTTTTAATAGAACTGTAGTTCAAATTCACTTTCGTAGAAATAGTACCGCTCTTCTGTACAGAACGCGATAGGTGCTCCAAAATTTCTGAGTTCGTTCAGGTACCGGAAGAGGGTTGATTTTGACACATTGAGGCGTCGAGCTAACTGGATGGAATCCCCGGTGGCGCGCTGTTCGATGAGGAAATGCAAACGAATGAGCATTTCCAGTTTGTCTTTGATCTGCATCCTTACTGTATTTACTTAATCACTGAGCCTTTTACAGTAAAAGCTTGAAAAGGCACTTTTGTGACGGATGCGATCAAAGGAAATGATCGAGTAAACCACTAAGCAAGTTGCGAAATCAATACTCCGGCAGCCACAGCAGACCCAATAACTCCAGCAATATTACTTGCCATTGCGTATTGTAGAATGTGATTCCGTGGATCGTGTTGTAAAGCGATTTCATTTGCAACGCGGGAGGCCATTGGAACCGCACTTAGTCCAGTAGCTCCGATGAGCGGATTGATTTTTTTAGCGGCAAACATATTGTGGATTTTCACTGCACTGATACCACCGAAGATTGAAATCGCAAAGGCCAAGAAACCACCGCCAATAATCAAGAGTGTTTGACTATCCAAGAAGGTGGTAGAGGTCATCGTTGCACCAATGGTGAGCCCAAGGAATATCGTCGCTGCATTCATGATCGTTTCTGAGGCAGCTTGAAACAGCCGGTTAGTGCTGCTACCGACCTCCTTAATGAGATTGCCAAAAAGAAGCAAACCCAGCAACGGCGTTGCACTTGGCACAATGAGGGCAACCAAGATGGTCAGGACGATCGGGAATAGAACCTTAACCCTCCTTAAGTTTTTAATCTCGTATCGATTAGGATGCAGGCGATCCTGCTCTTTCATGTTGATCTTTAGCTCCTCCGTACGGACCGTAAACCGGACGACCAACGGGATAATAACAGGAACGAGCGCCATATAGCTGTAAGCAGCAATAGCAATCGGGCCTAGTAAGTGCGGAGCTAAGACTATACTCGTGTAAATAGCCGTAGGGCCATCAGCGCCTCCAATAATTCCAAGAGCACCAGCTTCTTGAGGACTAAAGCCAATCAACACAGCGGCGATAAGAACCGTAAATATGCCGAGCTGTGCAGCTGCGCCGAAGAAGGCTAGTTTGAGATTTCGCAACATCGGCCCAAAATCAGTCATTGCACCAACGCCCATGAAAATCAGCGGTGGAAGCAGGCCACTTTTAATCAAGGTATAGTAGAGCAAATTCATGATGCCGTACTTTTCCGTGAGTTCAAGCAGTCCCATTTTTTTGATGTTGGGATCTTCGGCAATGGTCATTACCGCCATGCTTCCTCCGGGGATATTGGCCAGCAGTACACCGAAACCAATTGGAATAAGCAGTAAGGGCTCATATCCTCGGAATATTCCGAGGTAGAGTAGAACTGTAGCCAGGCATAGCATTAAGATCTTGCCGGGTTCAGCCAGTAGTTCCGCCAGAGCGGTCATTTCCAGTAAGTTAGCCAGGAAATCCATGCAATAGCGAATTATTTGATACGAACAATCACGTCATCCTCTTCAATGTCGCTACCATGTCTGGCAACGATTTCTACAATCTCACCGGCCTTATCAGCGGTGACTGCATTGATGACTTTCATGGATTCTATATAAGCTACCTTGTCACCAACCTTTAGTTGATCACCAACCTGTATCGGACGTTCGGAACTGTCCTTTGTCAGCAGGAACTTCCCTTCCAGTGGCGCGATAATGCTCTCTAGATTGGTGTTCTGACTTGCAGGAGGTGCAACATCTGGTTGTGGTGCTGGTATTGCAGTTGATTGTGTAGCAGTGCCGTAGTCAACTGTTACCTTGTAAGGTTTACCATCCACTGTAATGGTCAGGTCTTTTGGCTGTGCCGGAGCTGCTGTCGTTGTTGGTGGTGCCGCAGGTGCTTCCTTAGCGGCCTTGCGTTTCGCCAAGTCTTCTTTGAATGCTTCTTTAGCTTGTCCGGAGCGATATGCTTCGTATTGACTCGGGTGCATTGCATATTCCAACAGCTCTTCGTCGTCTTCTCCGAAGTCCCAATTGTTCGTTTTCATTTTACCTCGGAACTCATCAAGCGCATTCGGGTACAAGTCTTGCGGATTTCCAGTGTAGAACTCACGACCCTGGTCCGAAGCCATAGTCTTGATCTCATCTCCAAGTTCGCCCAGGAGTTGGCCTGATTTGCCAAGGATCATACCCCAGGTGTTCTCATCGATCATAGCCCAGCGCTCCTTGCCCTTCACAAGGTTGATGGCGTTCATTAAGGAAACGTTCTTCACGTATTGGCTGAACGGAGTCACCAGTGGTGGATACCCAAGGCGTGGCCACGCGTATTCAACTTCATTAAAGAGTTTTAGCAGCAGATCTTCTTGGCTGATCGGTGCTTTGTTATTCTTCTTCAACCACTTATTCAGACTCGTCAAATTGCGCTCCAAGTCAGCCATTAAACTACCCATCATGCCACCCGGTAGTCCAGGGCCAATGAGGAGACTATTCATGTAGCGATTTTGAGGGTTGATGTAGTACCCTAAGAAATCGTCAATAAACTCTTGCGACATGCTTCTGGCAGCCATGTAAGCATCTGTATTGATGTCCGGCAGGCTGAATCCAGCATCCTTTAACATGGCGTGGATGGTCAATAGATCAGCATGACCAGTGCCCCAACTAAGCGGCTCCATACCAACATCAATGATATCTGCTCCAGCACGTGCTGCCTCTAAGGAAGAAGCAACTGAAAAGCCAGGTGTCGAGTGGCCGTGGTATTGCACCAATACATTCGGATGACGCTCTTTGATACCCTTGACCATTTTGCCAATGGAAACAGGGCGCCCAATTCCTGCCATATCCTTAATGCAAATCTCTTCGGCTCCGCGCTCAATATATTGGTCGGCTAATTGGATGTAGTAGTCAACCGTATGAACAGGGGAGTGGGTAATAGATAGTGCTCCTTGAGCAACCATTCCACCCTCCTTAGCGTATTGAAAAGACAATTCCAGGTTCTGCGGATTGTTGAGGCCGTCGAAGGAACGGGCGATGTCGGTACCTTGCTTCTTTTTGACCTTAAACATCAGCTGGCGTACATCAGCTGGCACCGGACTCATACGAATACCGTTGAGGCCACGCTCTAACATTTGGGTCTGGATTCCAGCATCATTAAACGCTTGAGTCCACTCTCGGACGGCCTTGTTTGGATTTTCTCCGTACAGAAGGCATATCTGCTCAAAACCGCCACCGTTGGTTTCGACTCGAGAGAAGCACCCCATCTCCACGATAGGTTTAGCTACTCGAACAAGTTGATCAACACGAGGCATGTATTTACCGGACGATTGCCACATGTCCCGGTAAACCAGGCACAGGCGAATTTCTTTTTTCATACAAGTTTATTGGCTGGAATCGATTCGTTTTATGTTGCCCTTACCTTGTGTTACGTGCTCAACCGTGGCTGTAAGTACAGCTATGATCTTGGGATCTATCCCGTCTTGAACAGTAGTAGGACGAGGTGAAGTAGAACGACGAACGGGAGCTTTGGACTCGCTGCGGTTAACTACCGATATGAGTAGGCGGCCAGATAGGACGACTAAGCCTAACACCAGTGCTACAGTAGTCATACCAACTACGAGTAACTCCAAGGCGTCTTGCAGCGTTTGCTCCATGAGATTCGGTTTTATCTGTCCTGAAGGCGATAGTTTCCTATCAAAGTTCCTGACAGTTGAATTGGTAAGGGATGGGCAAAAATATAAAAATGTTGCAGAATGCAGCTATTGCCGAATTTTATTCTAAATTTTTGTCTTCTTCTTTTTGTAGAAGGCGTTTTGTGAACCCCACAAGGAATCTCTTCTGGTGGTGGAGTCAAAGTGAGAAAGCACGTATCTTTGCGTGGTTTTTAAAGTAAATGACCAAGTGAAAAAGAAGCTAAAGGTTTTTAAGTTTGGAGGTGCATCTTTGAGAGATGCCGATGCCATGAAGAATGTCGCCGGAATTCTACAATCCTACAAAGGCGATCAACTTCTGATAGTAGGATCTGCGACTAGTGGTACCACGAATGATTTAGAGGAGGTGGTTCAGCATCACCAGAATGGGGATGCTGAGAAGGCATTAGAGAAGTTAAGTGCTATTCGCCAACGACACTTTGATATTGCTTTGGCTTTACTTGGTGACAGGCATCCTGTCTATGATCAGCTCAATGATCACCTGGTTGCTGTAGAGTGGGTTCTAGAAGAAGAACCTCATGAGAACTATGACTACATCTACGATCAAATCGTTCCAGTTGGAGAGCTATTGTCTACCCAAATACTGGCAGCATATTTGTCATCAGTTGACTTGCCAACGGAGTGGTTAGATGCTCGCGATGTTGTTCTTACTGATGATATTTTCCGTGAAGGCTGGGTGCAGTGGGAAGAGACGGAAAGCAGAGCTAAGAAGTATGCGGCACCACTATTGGAACAAGGTGGCTTTGTCCTAACCCAGGGCTTTATTGGCAGTACAACTGAGAATTTTACGATTACACTTGGGCGAGAAGGTTCCGACTACACGGCAGCAATTTTTAGTTACTGCTTGGATGCGGAAGGAATGTACATTTGGAAGGACGTGCCTGGTGTCTTGACGGCCGATCCACGTATCTTCGATAATGTCACTAAATTAGATCGGCTTTCGTACCGGGAAGCGATTGAGATGACGTACTACGGTGCTAAGGTCATTCACCCCAAGACCATCAAACCCCTTCAGAACAAGAGCATTCCGCTGATGGTCAAGTCTTACATCAACCCGGAAGGCGCGGGCACCTATATTTCCGATGAGGTAGAGGATAACTACCCGCCAATGGTCGCCATCGAAGGCGATCAGGTATTGCTGCAGATCAGCACCCGCGATTTTTCCTTCGTTGCAGAGCACCACATCCGGGAACTGTTCAACATTATCGCTGATCTTCGCATTCAGGTGAATATGATGCAAAACTCAGCCATCAGTTTCAGCCTGTGCGTCAATGATGTGGACGATAAAGCCGACCGTTTCGCCCAGCGCATTGAGCAGGACTTCAAAGTGATGATGGACCGCGGGCTCGAACTCATTACCGTCC
>CAJXOS010000170.1 GCA_913057725.1 uncultured Lewinella sp. | reverse complement strand
GATAACTGTTTCATTAATTACCGTCAAACTACTTAATATGCAATTTGGTCTCATTGGATATCCACTTTCGCATTCCTTTAGTAAGGGATACTTTGGAGAAAAGTTTGCCAAACTTGGATTGGCCGAAACGCATCGGTACGATAATTATCCGCTTGCCTCGATAGCGGAGTTTCCAGCGCTTTTAGCGCAGCAGCCTGAACTCCGCGGACTAAATGTTACCATTCCATACAAACAACAAGTTATTCCCTTCCTGGATGAACTGAGTGCAGGAGCACAAGCCGTTGGAGCAGTGAACACCATCCTGTTTACAGAAGGCCGGCGTATTGGCTACAATACAGATGTGATTGGTTTTCAAGATTCTCTGTCTGCATTTGTAGCTGAGAACGGTGGACCAATTCAGTCGGCTTGGGTGCTGGGCACCGGCGGCGCAGCGAAAGCGGTGGTGTGGGTACTCGAACAATTAGGAGCACAGGTGAAGCTGATATCCAGGAGTAGTAGAGACGGTGTTTTGAGCTATGATGAGTTGACCGAAGATCATGTGGCGGAGGTAGATTTAATTGTCAATACAACCCCTTTGGGGATGAGTCCTAATATTGATACTTGTCCGAATATTCCTTATCATTGTCTTAGTCCGCAACATCGTTTATATGACCTCGTATATAACCCTGAAGAAACTTTGTTTTTGCGCCAGGGGAAACAGCGCGGAGCCGCAACGACAAACGGATATGCCATGCTGTTAGGACAGGCGGAAGCGGCCTGGGAGATCTGGACAGCAACGACCAAATAACCACCATTGTTCACCACCACGATTATTGATTATGAACGAATTGGGAAAGCCAGTACCGAAGGATTTGGATAAAGTAAAAGCTATTGCAGAAGGAATGACAGGAGACCAGATTTTGGAACTTGATTTTTCCAACACGGAAGTAGCCTTCAAGCGCAAGAGCAATGAGGAATTGAAGAAGTCTGCATGGCTTTTTGGCTTGATGAATAAGCATTGGCTGGTAGGCATTGGCTCTAAGATTGGCTTAGCAGCTATCCGCTTACGCTTGCCTTTTGTCGAAAGCATTGTTAAGGCTACTATATTCGAGCAGTTTTGTGGTGGTACTACGCTCTTGGAAAGTATGCCTTCGATTGAGAATCTTGATCGCTTTAAGGTGTTCAGCATTTTAGACTATGGTGCGGAAGCGAAGACGACGGAAGAGGACTTCAATCATCCAATGAAGGAAACGATCCGGGCCATTGAATTCGCTAAGCATTCAGATGCTGTCCCAGTAGTGAGTACAAAGATTAGCGGAATGGCTCGATTTGGACTCCTGGAGAGCCTGCAACAAGGTGAGCCTTTCAATCGAGATACGAGGGTAGAGTACAAGAGTGTTTTGAAGCGCCTCGATTCTATTTGTCACGTTGCTGCAACACAGGGCGTTTCCGTCTTCTTCGATGCGGAAGAAAGCTGGATTCAAGATAGTATTGATCATCTGGTAACGGTCATGATGCGCCGTTACAACCGAGAAAAGGTGGTGGTTTACAATACCTTCCAGCTGTATCGTCATGACCGCCTACAGTTTTTATTTGATTCTTACAATTTGGCTCAACGTGGCGGCTACAAGCTAGGCGCTAAGTTGGTTCGTGGTGCCTATATGGAGAAGGAGCGGGAGCGTGCAGAAGAAATGGGCTACCCCTCGCCGATCCAGCCAAATAAGGATGCTACGGATGATGCTTTCAATACGGCCATTCGATTCTGTGTAGATCACTACGAGGATTTAGCTTCTTGCAACGCCTCTCACAACGCTAAGAGTGCACGTCTGCAGGCAGAACTTATAGTAGAGAAAGGGATTGAGCGCCGACATCCTCATTTAAATTTCTGTCAACTGTACGGAATGAGTGATAATTTGACGTTTAATCTGGCCAATGCTGGTTTCCATGAAGTAGTACCCTATTTGATCCGCCGTGCAGAGGAAAATAGTTCTGTTACAGGGGATATGACCAGAGAATATAAGTTGGTCTTGAAGGAATTGAAGCGTCGAGGGGTAAAAGCATAGTCCAAGACATTTCATACACATTAGATCGAGCTTATATTTTTTAATTTTGGAATATTTTCTTTTTCTAATGGGTAAAAACTATATTTGTCACACCTTTACAACTACTTTGAGCGAACCGATAAGCGCCTCTGGTGTAGGGAGCTCAAGCATACTACGTTAAATCTACACTCGCCTTATTTTTGGGTAATCGGCCTGTTTTCTTAGGTCTGTATTGCCGCAATCCCGTTGCCCCAGTTATGGAATTGGACTAGCTTCTGTATGGTCAGACCCAAACAATTGCTTTATCAGAAAGCAGTCCAATGTGTTAAATAAATGGAGATTAGCTGATGTAACGATTCTTGTAATCGTTGAATTAATAGCTGATCCACATTTAAGCTTTTGTTGTTATTGAAGTAATCTCATGAACATACATTCAACCTTGTCAGTCGGATCGGAACTCGTTCTGATTTGACGCCGATTTAGGAAGTGCGCAAAGGACGACTTGTATGTTCAACTATCTACAAAAACTAGGGTTAATGTTCGCGACGGTGTGCCTGGGTCTGTCACCACAGGTAGCCTCTGCACAGCTATGCGACGGCCAAGAAGGTGCCCTACCGGATACTCCGGTAGAAGTGGGCGGCAACGGCAGTGTAGCTGGCAATCCCGAAGTAACCTGTTTCTATTTCCGATTTGATAGTGATATCACTGGTTTCCCAACCGGTATCACTATGGATTTGTGGCATGAGTACGAAGGCGACTTAGGCATCTTTGTAGAAGCCTGTGGCGAACGCCTAAACGTGTTACAACGTCCTGGGGCCGTAGGTAACTGCTCCGCTGATTGTGCTTTTAATGTCCCCGGAGGAGACTGTGGTAGCTCTGCCATGATCGGTACGGAGGATGCACCGGAAACAATAAATTTCTTTGAAACTGGAACGGAACCTGATGATGGAGTCTCTTTAGGAGGGTCTTACGGACTCACCTTAGATGACGATTGTGGTGTGGGTACTTTGCCTGTGAATTCTTTTGCAGAGCTGTGGAGTAACTGCCCCGCTGGCCTGGTAGAAGCAGAAATTTGCTTTGCTGACCATGCCACTCTTCACCAAGGATATGTTTCTAATCTCAATTTCATTTTCCCTAATCCATACGAGTGCGGTTGCATGGATGAAACAGCACTCAACTACAATCCCGATGCTAGTGTAAGTAGCGGCGATTGTCTATACGAATGCCCGGATCGCGTAGTCGAAATCATCTCGATGCCAGATCCTCCAGTACTTTGCCAGGGCATTGATACGATCACGCTTACGGCGAATACTACCCCAATGCCAAATGATCCAAGTTACCAATGGATTGGAACAGGGCTTGGAAATGACTTCCTATCTGATGCAGAAGCTCAAACTACTCAAGTATATATCCCAGCTGATTTCATCGGTAGCATCGTATACACAGCGATCGTTACAGATGAGTTCAACTGTAGCTCGCAAGAATCCATCACTGTTACTGTTAATCCAAGTGCTGTTGTAGATATAATAGGCCAAGATTTTGTGTGTGGTAATGACTCTACCGAACTCATTCTGCAAGGTGGTCCTTTTGATAGCGTCATGTGGAGCACTGGGGATATGGATACAGATACCATCACTGTTGGAGCCGGCACTTATGAAGTGACTGTCAGTAGTGCTGGACTATGTGATGCCTCTGCAAGCTTTACTGTAGCGGCATTCCCTGCTTCTGAACCGATGATTGCAGGACCAGATACAATTTGCTACACAGACACTGTTTGGCTATCAGTAGATACCGTATTTACGAGCTATGCCTGGTCAAACGGTGGTACGAGTTCCAGTATTTATGTCAATACGCCAGGACTCTATACTGTAGAGGTGGTCGATACCAATGGATGTGTAGGAATCGATACCTTCCAGCTATCTCATTTTGATACGCTTCAATTAGCTATTGTTGGTCCTGGTGTGATATGCCCAGGAGATTCGATTGTGCTCAGTGCCCAAAGTGGTCTTAGTAGTTATCAATGGTCTACCGGAGATACCACCTCGCAGATTACTATCTACAGTCCAGGTTTAATCGAACTAACGGCCGTAGATTCCAATAGCTGTGTGGCTAGTACTTCTGTCGTCATACAGGGACTTAGTGCTCCGCAGCCGCAAATTTTAGGTCCTCTGGCACTGTGTCCAGATGAGACGGTGCAGTTGACGGTTTCGGAAACATATGCGGCATACCAATGGTCTGGTGGAGGAGATGGTAATAGTATTATGACGGATATGGCCGGTATGTACGAAGTTACCGTCATCGATACCTTAGGGTGTTCCGGAAGTACGAGTTTCTTGCTAGAGCCAGCTCAGGCTCCTAGCGTCAGTTTGAATCATTCTAGTTTTATTTGTCAAGAAGATCAAGCTACGATTATAGCCGACCCTAATTTAGGTACTTACTCGTGGTCAACTGGTGATACTACCTCCACTGTTACTGTTCCTGGGCCTGGTTCCTATGACCTGACTGTCACCAATCCACAAGGGTGTTCAACCACTGCAGTTGCATTAATCGAACCTTTTGTTACGGAACCACCACTGATTGGTGGTGATGCTGAAATCTGTCCAGATGGAAGCACTACCTTGATCGCTAGTGGCCCGTATACAAATTACCAGTGGCAAGATGGAACAATGGGAGATCAACTGGTGGTCGACCAGGTAGGTGTGTATACTGTCCAAGCTATTGATGGAAATGACTGTCAGGTTGAAGCCTCGTTTACAGTTGACGCGTTCGATGCGCCTGAGGTTACAATTACCGGAGTTTCGCAGATTTGTGAAAATGGTTCAGGAATTATAGAAGCCACTGCTGGTTTTACCACCTATAGCTGGTCGGCACCTAATGGCGATCAAGCTAGCTTAACGGTGAGTGCGGCTGATACCTATCAAGTCACGGTAACCGATACTAACGGATGCCAGGCTACTGCTAGTCAGACCGTTAGCCTGTCTATTCCAGATCCTGAGTTAACTGGGTTTACCGCCTTTTGTGATGGTGGTTCTACCTTTTTATCGGTAGCAGATACCTTCATGAATTACCAGTGGTCGGGCGGTGTTTTTGTTGACACCTACACGATCGAAGTAAATACGCCTGGAATTTATTCACTGACGGTAACGGACAACATCGGATGTGAAGCTATCGCCGCTGTTGATGTGACTGAAAACCCATTGCCAGTTCCAGAAATTACGGGTGAATTAGCTTTTTGTGAAGGCAGTATAACTACACTAACTGCTGATGCGGGTTATCAGGCTTATGAGTGGAGTATTCCGGGTAATAATGAAGCTCAGCTTCAGGTATTTGACGCAGGAAGTTTTAGTGTAACGGTGACAGACGTAAACGGATGTCAAGGTTCAACTGATGCTGAGACCTCTGTGATTCCGCTACCTACCCCAGAAATCGAGGGTGACTTGAATTTCTGTCCAGGAGGTAACACCACGCTCTTTACCACGGAAGAATACGTTTCTTACGATTGGAGTACAGGGAGTTCTACTTTCGATACAGAGGTGATGACCGGTGATCTTGTGACACTTACTGTCGTTGATAGTAATTCTTGTGCTGCTACTGTCACAGCGCAACCTGAGGTTTATTCGGTTCTGACGCCAATTATTGATGGCGCTATTCAGTTTTGCATCGGCGATAGCACTACGCTCACCGCGAATGCAGGTTATGATTCCTATAGTTGGTCTAATGGTCAAACCGGCCCAACAGCAACATTTTCTGATACGGGCATAGTTACATTGGAAGTGATTGATGGTAACGGTTGCCAAGCCGAGGCGAATGCTACACTTGGGAACTTCACTTCACAGAGCCTTATCGTGACTGATGAGGCAAGCTTCTGTGTTGGCGGAAGCTCCGTACTGACAGCTAGTGGCAACTTTGTAGGCTATGAGTGGTCTAATGATGAGCTCACAAGCAGCATCAGTGTTGATGAGGCCGGCTCCTATAGTGTCACTGCTACGGATGCGAATGGTTGTATTGTAATTGGTGAATCAGAGGTAATCGAGAACCCACTACCAGAGCCTGAAATCACGGGGCTACAAATCTTCTGTGAAGGTTTCACAACCACATTGGCTACTGCAGAATCATACATTGAGTACAGCTGGTCAGATAATAGTACTACTCCTACCATCGAAGTTGGGGCTGCAGGTACAGTAGCCGTAACGGTTACAGATGCAAATGGCTGTATAGGCGCTACTCAAGTGGAGTTGACAACAGTAACTGAGCTTGAGCCTACTGTTATTGGGGCAGAGGGTATTTGCCCTGGAGAGTCGGTTGTACTCTATGTCCAGGAAGATTATGACTCGCCGGTTTGGTCAACAGGTTCGGTTGGTGATTCTATCATTGTAAACACTGCTGGGGTATACACCGTAAATGTTAGTGCTCCAGGAGGATGTACGGGTAGTACAAGCTTGGAAGTAGTTGCTTACGAGCAACCTAATATTTCAATTCAGGCGCCACTAGGTCTTTGTACAGGTCAGACGGCTAACCTGACCGTGATCGGTTCCACCGGAGATCTACTTTGGAACAATGGAAGTGAGGAGGTAGAGATCGAAGCAATTCCAGGAGGTAGCTATTCGGTTCAGCTAACGGACGAAAATGGCTGTATAACTACAGATGCTATAGACATTCAAGATTGGGGCTTGCCGACCGTTTCAATTGACGCACCTGCTACGTTCTGTGAAGGTGGCGATGCTGAATTAGAAGTAAGCCCAACCTTTGCTAGCTACCTATGGAGTACAGGAAGTACCGAAAATGTAACCACCATCTCACAAGGAGCATTGGTAAGTGTAACGGTAACGGATAGCAACGGCTGTGTAGCAAGTGAAAGTACAGAGGTGGAAGAAATCCCACTACCAGTAGCAGACGCAGGAGTCGCGGATCCATTGGATTGTGATACTGAATTTGTAAGCATCGGTGGCAATGGTTCTTCCACAGGACCAGACCTTACCTATCAATGGACAGGGCCAGGTATTACAGCTGATAACGATAATGAACCATTCCCACAGGTAGATGAGGAAGGAGTTTACTATTTGACGATCACCAATGCGGAGAATTGCATCAGTGAGCTAGACTCTGTTCTGGTCGAAGACCTAAGTTATACACCTGATGTAGCTGCTGCCGCTGATGATATTCTAGATTGTGTCACCTTTGAGGTTACACTAGATGGGGCTGGCTCTGCAACAGGCCAAAACATCAGCTATCAGTGGTTTGATAGTAGTGGGCAACCTATTCCAAATGCGACAAACCTGTTGTTTGAAGCTACTGAGGCAGGCCAATATAGCTTGCAGGTGGTAGACATGGCGACTGCTTGCTCTGCAGTCACGCAAGTACTCGTTGAGGAAAATATCGAGGCACCTTCTATCGAGGAGCTAGCAACGGGTGAATTGGATTGCGACACGGAAGAAGCTAATGTATCGGCTTCGCTTCCACCCACAGGAGATTCAATGATTTACAGCTGGACTGCTGGAACTGGAGGTAGTATTATTTCTGCTACCAACGGTACCGATATCACTGTGGATGCACCTGCTTGGTACTATCTAGAGGTGCTAAATGAACTGAACGGTTGTTCTAGCCTTGATTCTGCCTTTGTAGATCAAGATATCACGCCGCCAACTGCGGTAACCAATGAAAATCAAATGCTCTTCTGTAATGACGAGAGTGTAAGCCTAAGTGGGCAAGGAAGTTCTGTGATTTCGGTTAGCTACCAATGGTTTTTTGATGGTGATGCAGTATTTGGCGCTACTGGACTTGGTCTGACTGCAAGTGAACCTGGCATGTACACACTAGTTGTTACTGATCAATCGAATGGCTGTACAGCGAGTAGTGAGGTAATGGTAAGCCTAGATCCTTCTGCACCGGAAGGGTTCAATGTGAATCTGGATCCACCAACCTGCCAAGGTGATACCGACGGTAGTGTGTCGGTTGGCGAAGTCACGGGGGGTATGTCTCCTTACATGTATAGCTTCAACGGTCAACCATTCTCTGCATTGAATAACTTCCAACAGTTACGGGCCGGTACCTATGAGGTAGTCCTAGAGGATGCCAACGGCTGCCAGCTTACGGAGATCGTCGAACTTCCTGATGGCAATAATGTAACCTTAGAACTCGGCCCAGACCTCCGCATTAAGGAAGGAGACCCAGTTGATATTTACCCACAAGTAAGTATTGATACTTCACTCATTAGTGTCTTGGATTGGCAGACGACGGTAAGCTTGCCTTGTCCGGATTGTCTAGTTCAAGAAGACCTATACTTGACTGAATCAACTCGTTTCTTCCTGGAGATTACCGATGAAAATGGTTGTCCTGCAAAGGATAACATCCTAATCATTGTCGAGCGTGATCAGAATATCTACGTGCCTAACGGATTCTCTCCGAACAATGATGGACGCAATGACCGATTCTACATCTTCTCTGATAGCGATAGTGTTGAAGAAATTGAGTTGCTCAGAATCTTTAACCGCTGGGGCGAATTTGTTTGGGAGAACTCCAACTTCCAGCCAAATGATCCTACTGCAGGCTGGGATGGTACCGTTGGTGGTATGGATCCTAATCCAGCTGTTTATGTCTGGTATGCTGAAGTAAAGATGCGGAATGGCGAGAAGCTCCTGCTAAAAGGAGACGTAACGCTCGTTGAATAACGCCTCCGTTAGCTAAATCCTACATGTTGGTTAATTAAAGTGTTAAAAAATACTTGCTAAGACAAGAAATGTCCATTTCTGTACTATATTTTATTTGGCAATTTTCGGCTTCCCAAAAGAAAAAACTAATTTTGTGTTAATAGAGGAAACGAAGCCCAATTCATTCTCTAGACCAATAGTATTAAATAACATTCTCACTTTCAGTGAGATACCCCTTCTGGCCAAATAGATTTGTAGTCAACCAATGAGTTGGACTGCTCGATTTTCTCTGTAATCACCAATTATAAGTACACTCCTCTTTTAGGCGTTCTCTGTGACTATGGTAACTATTCCCCAGGGGATAGTCTGTCATTTATTTAATGGAATACTTAGTCCAAAACAGCGTCTATGAGCAAATTATTACTCTCTTTTTTTACTGGTCTTTTGCTAGTCTTCGCGCTTGTGCTTCCAAGTGAAGCCTTGTATGCTCAATGTTCAAATCCGACAATTGGTCTACCGGATGCCAACCACAATGTGGATGGTAACCAAGCTAATGGATATTGCGTGTCATTATCTTTTGATTCCAACGACGTGGATTGCCTGCCGAATGGAATTTCGATGGAATTGACTCACACCTATGAAGGAGATCTTAGCATTACCCTTCATGGTAACGGAGAAATTCTAAATGTTATGCAGCGTCCTGGAGCAGTAGGAAACTGTACCGGTGGGTGTACTTGTGGAAGTTCGGCTAATGTTGCTGGATTCTTTACTTTTCAAGATGGCGGCGGCCCTGATCCAGAAGGTGGTTTGGGAACTGCAGGTGGGGCCTTTGGTGTGACCAATGATGACGGTTGTGGTGTCGGTACACTCGCCGATAACTCCTTTGCCGGATTCTTTGGAACTTTTGCACCGGGCTTAATCGAGTTCGAAATTTGTATCACCGACCACGCTTTTGCAGACGTTGGAGAGGCGGCAGATATTTCGCTGACCTTCCCTTGTGGTTCGAATTTTGTTTGTGGCTGTACGGACCCCACAGCTCTAAATTATGATCCGGATGCTACTGTAGATGACGGATCATGCATCTATGACTGTCCGGATTTCATGATGACTGTGAACCAGGCGTTATACGAGTTCTGTGCTGGCGACAACAGTTTCACCATGATTGTAAATGCGCCAGGAGCTAGTGGTGCTACCTATGATTGGACTGCAACAAATGGAGGTGATGCTTTCTTGAGTAATCCTTTCTCCAATGTCACAACTGTAACCCTGCCTCCAGATTTCATAGGTGATATTGTCTACACCCTCACGGTTACGGATGAATTTGGATGTATGGACTTCATCGAAGTAGAAGTACTCGTCGGTGAAGGCCCAGAAGTAGAAATAATAGGAGATGAGTTCGTGTGTGTGGAAGGCACTACAACACTAGAGCTCGTAGGTGGACCTTTTGATGATATTATGTGGAATACGGGCGATGTTACAGACAACATCAATGTTGGTCCCGGTTTTTACGAAGTTACAGTTGAGGACGGTGCTGGCTGTGCCAGTACGGCTGAGTTTACCGTTCAAGCCTTACCGAGTCCGGAGCCTGAGATAATAGGGCCTGAGCTATTCTGCGTGGGCGGAGATGCACTCTTAGAATTGACGGACACCTACGCTGAATACATGTGGTCAACAGGTGAAGCCACGCCAGATATAGTGGTATTTGAACCTGGTGATTATGATGTTACCGTTTATGACTTTGAAGGCTGTATGGGCACCGCTACCTACTTTATTAATACTGCTCCTGAGATAATTGTAGAGATCACTGGTGAAGAATCCTTCTGCGAAGGTGATGGTACAATCATAATGGCTAGTCCAGGCTATATAACTTATGATTGGTCTAATGGGGATCCGTTTTCAGATATATTTGTCGATCAGGCTGGAATCTATAGCGTCACTGTAACCAATGACCTTGGCTGTGAAGGAGAGGCAGAATTTGAAGTCTTCGAAAATCCTTTGCCAGAGCCAGAAATTGTAGGGCCAGAAGTAGCTTGTGTGGGTGAAACCATAACCCTAGATGCTATGCCAGGTTACCAGACATATGATTGGTCGACTGGATTCAATACCCAAACTACGCCCGTTGATGCGCCTGGTCTCTATTCGGTAACGGTAACGGATAGCAATGGCTGTCAGGGAGAAACAGACTTTGAGGTTATCGAAGGAGAGCCCGTTGATGCGGTATTAGAGGGTGATCTAGGTATTTGTGTAGGTGAAAGTACAACATTAACCATCACACCAGGCTATGACTCTTACGTGTGGTCTAATGGCTTGATGGGTAATGAACAGACAATAACCATCCCTGGTGGCTATCTAGTGACGGTAACCAGTGTTGATGGGTGTGAACAGATAGTAGATTTTTCAATTCAAGAATTCGCTTTACCAACTCCTACCATTATTGGTGATCTGGTCAACTGTACTGGCGAAACCGGCACGGTAAGTTTAGACGAACCTTACGTTGGCTACATGTGGAACGATAATTCCACTGACCCTACGCTTGAAGTCTCCGGAACATCAACCGTAAGCGTGACGGTAACCGATGGTGAAGGTTGTGTTGGTAGTACTACAGCAGATATTTCGGAGATTACACCGACAGTGGATATTAGCGGTGATCTGGATTTCTGTCTTGGTGAAACGACAACACTGACCGTACCTGATAACTTCAGCGGTTATGCCTGGTCTACGGGTGGCACCACAAATGAGGTGACGGTCAGTGGCAATACTCCTATTAGCGTTACTGTTACCGATGCAAATGGTTGTACTGCTTTGGATACCGTCAACTTGACGGAATTTGCACTGCCGACCGTTGACATTGATGGACGTCTTACCTTCTGTCCGGCTGGTGGTACAGAGTTAACTGCTACCGAAGGCTTTGTCGATTATTTATGGTCGAATGACGAGACGTCCAGTATGATATTCTTGAATCAGGCTGGTACCTATACAGTTACGGTGACCGACACTAATGGTTGTCAAAACTCCAGCAGTGTTGTCACTATCGAAGATGCCGAACTAGATCCTACGATTATTGGAGAGCCTAGCTTCTGCGATGGCTTGAGTACCAGTTTGGAAGTGTCGGAAGACTTTCTGACCTATGACTGGTCCAATAGTACTGCAGGAAGTGGTATTACGGTTTCGACTCCTGGCACCTACACCGTCACCGTTGCCGATGAGTTTGGATGTTTTGGTACTGCTACTATCGATGTTGTAGCATTGCCATTACCAGAACCAATGATTGGTGGTCAGCTTGACTACTGTATTGGAGACAGCACTACGCTTACTGGAGGTGCAGGTTATATGACCTATCAATGGAGCGTTGCTGGTCAATCGGATCAATTTCTGACTGCAACATCCCCCGGTAGTTATGGCCTGACTGTTACCGATGACAACGGCTGTATCGGATCAACCACCACCACGGTTATTGAGAACGCCTTACCGGTAACGGCTATTCAAGGTGAAGCAGGCTTCTGTCCTGGTTTAACGACTGTACTAACCGCCGAGAATGGCTTTGTTGATTACCAATGGAGTACGGGGGTTAGCGGTACTAGCATTGAAGTTGGTACAGCAGAAACGTTCATGCTCTCCGTCACGGATGCAAATGGATGTGTCGGAATAGCTGATCTTCCCGTGATCGAATACGCAACTGAAATTCCAGAGATTACTGGAGAGCTTCAGTTTTGCCCAGGAGGTAATACGCTACTAAATGGCGAAGCAGGCTTTAATAGCTATAATTGGTCCAATGGTAGTACCGAAAGTTCGGTTACAATCGATGCCATTGGTCAAGTAGAACTAATCGTAACGGATGCTAATGATTGTGTCACGACCAATAGTGTCGACCTAAGTAACTTCGTTGTTACGCCACCAACCATCGATGCCGTTGATGGTTTCTGTACCGGTTTGACAGCCGATCTTACTGCTAGCCCTGGTTATGCTGAGTACCTCTGGTCTAATACAGAACAGACGGAAACCATTACCGTTAGCACCGGAGGTGTATATGAACTTGATGTGATTGACATCAATGGCTGCGCGTCAGGAGCTGCTATTGCAATAGACGAATACGATCTACCTACTCCAAATATCGGGGGCTCCTTGACTTTCTGTATTGGAAACAGTACTACCCTGAATGCGGGTGCACAATATGCACAATACCAGTGGTCAACGGGTGGAGATCAGCAGGAAGTAATCGTGAATGTAGCTGGTGATATTGGCTTGACTGTAACCGACTCTAACGGATGTGTTGGGTCAAGCAGTGAACGAAGCAACAGAGCTTTCACCTGTCATTTCTGGTGACCTGGATTACTGCTTCGGCTTATCCACGACGCTGGATGCGGGTAGTGGTTTTGCTACGTATACCTGGTCGAATGGTGAAACAAGTAGCAGCATTGTAGTCACAATGCCTGGTTCCTATACCTTGGACGTTACTGATGCTGGTGGATGCGCTGGTACGGCAACAGTTGAAGTGGTTGAGAACCCATTGCCGACTCCAATGATCTCTGGTGACTTCGACTACTGTGCTGGCCTATCAACTGAAATCAGTGCAAATACTGGCTACGAAAGTTATGAGTGGAGCACTGGAGCTCCAACCTCAAGCATCACGGTAGATATGCCGGGCAACTACCAGGTTGAAGTGGTAGACGCCAATGGTTGTATCAACACAACTAACGTTGATGTGATCGAGCAGAGCCTTCCAGTGTTTGATATCGTTGGACCAGTTGACTTCTGTGTAGATTCCTTCACGCTACTGCAGGTAGAACCTGCTTATACTTCTTATAGTTGGAGTGTTGGAGGTACAGATCAATCGGTACAAGTGAGTGATGCAGGAATCGTCGGAGTTACCGTTACCGATGCGAACGGATGTATATCAGCAGGCTCCCAGGCTGTGGCGACTGTGCCATTACCGCTAGCGGATGCTGGTGCTCCACTGAACCTGGATTGTGATGTACTATCAATCGAGATTGGTGGAAACTCTAGTTCATCAGGTCCTAATTTTAGCTATGAGTGGAGTGGCCCAGGTATTACTCCTGCGAATGCTAATCTGGAAAATCCAGTTGTAGACGTTGAAGGTACCTACACCTTACTCGTGACGAACAATGATTTCGGATGTGTGAGCCCCGCTTCACAAATGGAAGTGACGGATTTGGCTTACGTACCACAAGTAGTTATTGAGGTATTGGACATTTTGGACTGTGCTACAGCTACCGTTCAGATTGATGCCCGGGATACGGATAGCGGACCTGAGTTTGTCTATCAATGGCTTGACGGCAACCTTAATCCAATACCAGATGCTAACGGCCTGCTTCTAAATGTGAATCAAGCACAGTTCTATACCCTACAAGTGCTGGATACTATCACAGGTTGTGGTAACGCTGGAATGGTGGAAGTAGAGGAAAACGAACTCTACCCAATTGCTGAAGCTGGTCTTAACCAACTTATTACCTGCGGTAATCCTATCGCGACACTTGACGGGACTGGGTCTCAGATGGGCGGTCAGATCGCCTATATGTGGACTACTCCTAGTGGTACTTTCGTAGGAACCAATACGAACAACACGGCTAACGTAAGTGAGCCAGGTTGGTACTACTTGCTGGTTACCGATGAGTTTAACGGTTGTGCTAATCAAGACTCTGTCTTTGTTGATCAGAATGTCGCGATACCTATTGCGCAGACTAGTGAAGACTTTGAGTTGGATTGTAACTTCCCGAGTACTACCGTAAATGGTTTGGGTAGTTCGGTAGGAGATAACTTCGTATACCAATGGTTATTGAATGGTACGCCAATCAATGATGCCACTACGCTGACCTATACCACAGAAACACCTGGTAACTATACGCTAGTTGTTACTGATGTAGAAAATGAATGTACAGCCCAGGAGCTTACGGTGATTTCGCTAAATCCAGCGGAGCCAGAAGCACTGGAGTTTGTAACTGATACTCCAACCTGTGCTGGCGATGATGATGGAGGAATCTTCATTAGCAATGTTCAGGGAGGTACGCCACCGTACATGTTTAGCGTGGGTGGTGCGCCGTATAATAATATTACTAGTTATTCGAATCTGACTGCCGGCGATTACGATATCGTTGTAGAAGATGCAATTGGTTGTTTGTTGCTGACAACGATCACCGTACCGGATGGTAATGATCTTCAACTTGAACTTGGACCTGATCAATACCTGTCAGAGGGTGAACTTGCTGATATCTTCCCACAGATTAGTATTGACTCTGCTAGCCTAGTATCTCTGGATTGGCAAACAGTGGCAGATTTACCTTGCCCTGGTTGTGTGGTACAGCGTGATATGCGATTGTTTGAGTCGACGCAATTCTTCTTAGGGATTGTAGATGAAAACGGCTGTAAAGCGGAAGATCGTCTGACCATCTTCATCAGTAAGGATAGAAATATCTATGTGCCGAACGCTTTCTCGCCAAACGGAGACGGAGACAATGACATCTTCTACATTTTTGCTGATGGTAGCGTTGAGAAGATTAATTCGTTCCTGGTGTTCAACCGTTGGGGAGAGTCGGTATTCGAAGTATACAACAGCCAGCCTAATGATCCACGCTGGGGTTGGGATGGCACTTATCGTGGTGATCCAGTGAACTCAGCTGTATACGTTTGGTATGCGGAAGTGGAGTTTGCGAATGGAGATGTGGAGGTGATTAAAGGAGACGTTGTCATCATGCGTTAAGTATACATGACGCGAAGTGGTTTAGCTTCGCTGC
>CAJXOS010000169.1 GCA_913057725.1 uncultured Lewinella sp. | reverse complement strand
CGGAAGCTTGGGCGTAAAACTTTAGACAACTTCGTAGATAATATTGACCACTAAAAAGAAAAATGAAAAAAATCATCCTTTTGGAAATCCACCCCAGTACTTGACTACGTAGATAAGATCAAATACCCCAAAGAACCAATTGAAATAACTTTTGCTCGAGCTGCTTACAGTCCCATAGACCTTTTCTAAATCACATGATAATGCTGGCCTTCGATCCCTTCAAGTGAACGCTTGAAAGGCTGGTGTTCCTTTGTTTTCGAACTATTAACCAAACCAATATTTTATCATGAGAACCAAAGTACGCTTCCTATTTGGAGCTTTACTATTGTTGCTTTGGGTAGTGCAACCGGCTTGGGCGTCCAGCCACCGGGAAGCACCGCTCATCGCGAATGACCCGCTAGCGGACAACACGGATTTGTACGCCTTTCGTAGTCCAGATGATCCTAATACCGTAACGATCATCGCCAACTACATTCCAGCAGAGCTACCATATGGTGGTCCCAACTACTACACTTTTGGGGAGAACATTCGCTATGAAATTCATATCGATAATGACGCTGGCCAGCCAGGCGACGAAATCGTTTACCGCTTCACCTTTCAACGGGTAAATGAAGACCCTACTACCTTCTTCAATATCCGTTTGGGAGCACAAAACCTCAAGACTACCTATACGTTGGAGCGTAGCGTAGATGGTGGGAACACCTTCCAGACTATCGTCAACGGAGGCATGGTACCACCGAACTACATTGGTCCACGTAGCATTGAAAGTGGGGTTGGCCTAAATACCACCTACGCACAATTGATGCAGGATGCAATCACTACCAGTGCTACGGGCGAAACGGTTTTTGCTGGCCCTGTGGATGATCCTTTTTATGTGGACCTAGGAGGTGTTTTTGATCTCGGTAATTCACCACGGCAGAATGGCGAAAACCGGGATGGTCTGGCTCGTTACAATGTTCATACGCTGGCCCTAAAGATTCCGATTGCTACTTTGCTAAAGGATGGCGCCTCGGCCACGCCGGCGAATATCCTGGATGCCGACTATGTGATCGGTGTTTGGGCATCGGCAAGCCGCCCAGCGGTGCGTACACTTGGTGTGAACGGGGAGGCTGCTACCACTTCTGGTGATTGGATACAGGTGTCCCGTATTGGTATGCCACTTACGAATGAAGTGGTAATCCCAATTGGCATGAAAGACTACTGGAACAGCATTACACCCTATGATGAGCTAACGGATACTAGCCTGGATGGCTTCTTCTACAACCCGGAGTTGGGCTTGTACATGGATGATGACATCTTTGGTGCCGCAGTACCAGCTTTGGGACCATTGCGTATACAGCGCAACTCCTTACAAGCTTTCGACTTCGGCAATGGCCAGGACGGGCTCTTTGCCTTGAAGGGTAGCGATGCGGTAGCCGGTACTGCTTTGGACGATGCCATTTTTGGCACCCTACTATTACCCGGACCAGGTCAGCCGAGAACAGCAGACTTATGGCCCATTTTCCATACGGGAGTCCCTAACTTTCCACCGTATCAACTAGCTACAGGCAAGGATGGAAATCCGCTAGCAGTGGGTAAACCATTCATCAATAACTTTTTGCCGAATGGCGGAGATATGCTGCGTTTGAATATGGCGGTTCCGGTTACCGATCGTAGTGATCCCGCTTTCAGTTCCTTGGGTATTATTCAAGCCGCTGTACTAGGATTGACAGATCCTACCTACGCATCGACTGCCGATTTGGAGTTCATTCCAAATATGGATGGTTTTCCGAATGGTCGCCGATTAGAAGATGATGTTACCCGTATTGAGCTGCAAGCAGTGGGTGGTGTGGCTTTAGCGGCTATCGGATTGTGGTATGATGATTATACTGCAGGCGATGCCAATCCTGTTACGCAAGACCTGGTGAATGTATTGACTTACACGACCGGCGTTGAGAACAACGACAAAGCATTCTCAGCCACCTTCCCTTACCTGGCAGCCCCTTGGGCTGGTACGGAAGTGGCAGAAAACGAATAGATGCTGCTATGAGCAGCGACATCTAAAGAAATTCAAAAAACTAATCATGAAGCTTTATAAATTTTCCCATCTCGTATGGGGGCTGGTACTCTTATGCCTGGCGATAAGTACTACGAGCCTGCAAGCCTCCTCTCACCGTGAGGCACCAATGATTGCGGATGACCCACTGGCTGACAATGTAGATTTGTATGCCTTTCGGAGCCCGGCCAATCGGAATAGTATTGTTTTTGTGGCCACTTTCGTGCCCATGCAGCTACCACAAGGTGGCCCTAATTACTACCAGTTTGGTGAGAATATTCGTTACGAGATTCACATCGACAATAACCCCAATACTACTGGTGATGATATCATCTACCGCTTCACTTTCTATCATGAGAATGAGGATCCCAGTACGTTCTTCAATATTCGCTTAGGCAAGAGAAACCTTCGCACGCGCTACAACCTGGAGCGCAGTCGGGATGGTGGCAACAGCTGGGTGACGATCCTTAGGGGTGGTCCAGTGCCTCCGCCAAATATCGGAGAGCGTTCTATCGAGTCACCGGTTGGGCTCAACTCCACTTATGAGCGTCAGGTGCGTTTAGCTCGCCGCAATGCGATCACTGGTGAACGTGTATTTGCAGGGCCAATGGATGATCCGTTCTTCGTTGACCTCGCTGGAATCTTTGATCTTGGTGATGCTCCTCGTCAGGATGGCTTAGCCCGAGATGGTCTAGCCTGTATGAACACCAGTGCGATTGTAATGGAGGTGCCGATTCGCTATCTCCTACCACGTAACACCCCTGGTCCTACCAGCATTCTTGATCCCAACTATGTGATCGGTGTTTGGGCTTCGGCCAGCCGTCGGGCTATCCGTACGCTTACGCCAGGCGGTGAGGAACACAGTGGTGATTGGGTGCAGGTATCTCGCTTAGGAATGCCCTTGACGAATGAAGCAGTCATTCCAGTAGGCATGAAGGACTACTGGAATAGCATTACACCTTATCAGGAACTGCAGGACACATTACTGGATCAGTACTTCTACAACCCAGAGTTGGCCTTGTATATGGACGATGATTTGTTTGGCGCAGCGGTACCTGCTTTGGCTCCATTGCGGATTCAACGCAACTCTTTAGGAAGTTTTGATTTTGGCAATGGACAAGATGGCTTGTTCCCACTCAAGGGGTCAGATGCTGTTGCAGGAACGGCACTCGACGATGCCATATTTGGAAGCTTGCTACTGCCTGGCCCTGGTAAACCTCGCTCGGTTGACTTATGGCCAATTTTCCATACAGGTGTTCCAAACTTCCCACCGTATCAGTTGGCGACGGGTAAAAACGGCAATCCCTTAGCAGCAGGTAAACCATTCATCAATAACTTCTTGCCTACTGGGGGAGATATGTTACGCTTGAATATGGCGGTACCCGCTACGCCGCGCGATGATCCGAATTTCAGTTCTCTCGGTCTAGTGCAAGCTGCTGTTTTAGGACTCACCGACCCGGCCTACGCCGGAAACGCGGATTTACAGTTTATCCCCAATATGGATGGCTTTCCGAATGGTCGCCGACTAGAGGATGATGTAACCCGAATCGAATTACAAGCGGTATCAGGTGTAGTACTGGCGGCAGTGGGCTTGTGGTACGATGACTTTATACCTGGTGAAAGCCCGAGTCCAGTTACGGAGGATTTGCTCAATGTTTTGACCTACACCACCGGTGTAGAAGCCAATGATAAACCATTTCAAAAGCGTTTCCCTTACTTGGCTTTGCCATTCGCAGGAGACAGTGATTGTGCTGGAGTGATTGCAGATAATATCATGCAGTTGAATGTTTCGGCGCCCAGTCCAACGATTGATGTGGAGCAACAAGCACCAGTATTGCGCACGGTTCGCAACTACCCAAATCCGTTCCATGACGCAACCACTATTCAGTTGGATCTTGAACAACCAACCCAGTTGATTATGGATGTGATGGACGTATCAGGTCGTACACTTGAACGCTGGAGTGAAGGTGTGGATGCTGGTATATACCGTCGCACCTGGAACGCGAGTACCTACCCTGCAGGGCTGTACTATTTACGTGTGAGCAACGAACGAGGAGAACTCCTTGAAGTGATCAAAATGGTGAAATCTAAATAGGTTGTTTTCAGGAGCAAGAACAGCATGAAAATGAAAGGCGATTCGCTTTGCGGCTACTTCGTGGTTTGTTTTTCATAGCACCTAACTAAACGATTCACTTTAAGTGTGTTAGGTGGTTGGAAAACTTTTGAAAAATCGCTTTTTGTTTTCTGCGCAATAACACGTTTGGACTGGCCCTCAGCACGGTGCGCACCTATTGAGGCCAGTCCTGCTCCCTGAGACCTATCACTAGTCACTACCCCAATTATCAATCTTGATTTCAAACCTAAGTTATCATGAAAAACAACCTCTTTATCCTGATTATATTAGCTTGCTTTAGCTTCGCTTGCCAGCAAACTAACCCAACGTCTACAACTGAAAGTGCTACAGCTCAAACCTTAGAAATTCCCGAACTCCTGGATCGGCATCCAGATCTACGTCAGGGTACCGAGTGGGATCAAATACAACGGCTATACGTTAGCCAGCAACAAGCACTTAGGAAGAACCCCAACAATGGGGAAGCCTTCTTGAATCTGGCGCAGATATTTATCAATGAAGCTCGTATCACCGGAGAACATGGCCATTACTATCCTGGCGCCCTGACTTTGACCGATAATGGTCTTGCTACTGTGGAACTCACGGATGATCTACGCTTCCGACTGCTATCTGTAAAAGCATCGGTGGAGTTGTCGCAGCATGATTTTGAACAGGCCTTGCAAACTGCGCAAGCGGCGGTTGCATTGAATCCTTATAATGCCCAAATCTATGGAGCACTAGTTGACGCGAATGTGGAGTTGGGGCGTTACGAGGAAGCCGTTGCTATGGCAGACAAGATGGTGAGTATTCGCCCAGACCTGCGTTCCTATTCTCGGGTATCTTACCTGCGTGAAATTTATGGCGATGTAGAAGGTGCTATAGAAGCCTTAAAGCTTGCTGTGTCTGCTGGTTTTCCTGGGCAAGAAGCGACCTGCTGGGCAAGACTGACCCTGGGTGGATTATATGAGACTTATGGGGATACGGAAGCCGCTAAGCAGCAATACGAATTAGCGCTGGCTGAACGTCAAGATTATCCTTTTGCCATCGCGAAATTGGCCAATTTGAAGTTTGCAGAAGGGGAGCTTGAGGCAGCAGAAACGGACTTGCTTCGTGCTGCCGCCATTATACCCGAGTTTAGCTTCTACATTGATTTGGCAGAGCTGTATGCGGAGAGAGGTGATGAAGAGAAAGCTACTGAAACATTAGATGAGGTACTACTCATGCTGGAAGATGATGTAAAGAATGGTCATCAAATGGACATGGAGTATGCTTTCCTATATTTGGATACCTATGGAGATGCTCAGGAAGCCCTAGTTTACGCAAAGAAGGAGTTTGAACGCCGCCCAGATAATATCGACGTCAATTTATTGATGGCAAAAATCTACGATAAGCTGGACGATCAAGCAGCGGTAGACCGTCATTTGGCGGTAGCTAATCGTACACACTCAAAGCACCCAGATTTGTTGGCCCTGGCTCAATAGTACATCTACTTACGCATGGACATTTGCATCATTATTCCGACCTATAATGAGGCGGCCAACATTGGCCGCCTCATTAGCTATTTACAGCAACACACTCAAACTCCGATCCTAGTGGCTGATTCGCCAGAATCGACCGACGGAACATCTGATCTTGCTAAGCAAGCAGGTGTGAAAGTATTAACCTGTCCCAAAGGAGGGAGAGCACCTCAGATGAACTATGCAGCCGCCCACGTAAGAGCAGATGTACTGTATTTCGTTCATGCTGATACACTCCCGCCCTCTAATTTCGAAACGGCAATCAGTGAAGCTGTATCTGCCGGGCATCACTTGGGGTATTTTCGTTACCGCTTCGATAGTCAGCGAACCCTGCTAAGAGTTAATAGTTATTGTACGCGCTTTGATGGTGTCTTCGCTGGGGGAGGGGATCAAACGCTTTTCATCCGCGAGTCTACTTTCAAGCAATTAGGCGGATTCCGTGAAGAGCTGAAGTTGATGGAAGATTTTGATTTGGTGAAACGAGCACGTAAGGCGGGTTACTCACACTTACTGGTACAGATGGATGCCTTAGTCTCTGCGCGGAAGTATCGCTCTAACTCCTGGTTGCGGGTCAATTTGGTCAATCTTTGGGTGTTTCTATTGTTCCGTTGTGGGGTCTCTACGGTCCGACTAAATGAAATTTATCAGAATCTGTTACGTCCGCGGGTTTAGTGCGTCTAAAGACTGAATCGCATCCCTAATGATGGTGACGGACGAAATTCTACGTTCACACCACATTTTAACAATCCCTTTATACTAAGCCTGTTATTTAAAGCGCTTAAGGAATCGTAAGATCTCCTCAAGACCAAATTGACCACATGAACAAAGATTTTGAAGGCCAGGACTTTTCGTCCTTGCGGTTGCGACTTCGTCCATTTTTTCAATTCTCCCTTTTTCTACTAGCAACGCTCATTATTACAGCTTGTCAGCCGGATGAAGATTTCATCCCCGAACCTACCACTGATCCCGTGATTTTGATCGAAGGGGCAAGTGATTTTGAGCAGATGGTGGTTGAGGTGAATAAACTCCGAGAATCAGGTTGCCGTTGTGGCAATACCAATATGCCTCCGGTAGGACCTTTGCAGTGGAATGATCGACTGGCCGCCGCCGCCGCGCAACACAATCTTGACATGGCTCAAACTGGCGAACTTAATCACACTGGGTCTGATGGCAGCAACGCTGGTGATCGCTTAGAGCGAAATGGCTATCGTTGGCGTAGCTACGGTGAAAATATTGCCAGTGGATTCACGAGCATGAGTGCGGTACTTCAAGCATGGATTGATAGCCCAGGGCATTGCCGAAATATCATGAATGAAAGTTTTGAGGAAATTGGCATTGATCGCCAAGGGAACTATTGGACGCAGGTTTTTGCCAGTCCACGCTAATGGCGCTTATCCAGTTGCTCCAATAACCACCATTTGATCCAAGGTCGGTTGTTCACTACCACCTTGTGGTTCAATGGTGATAGCAAATGCCTCTACGTTTTCGAAGAAGGGAACTTCAAGGAGCGCACTATCAATATCGGTAGGAGCATCAAACACCGCCATACTTTGCGGACCAACATCCTTCACAATAGCCCAAAGTTGGTACTGCTGGCCATCTGCTAGCGGCGCAAGGTTAATCACATCCAAGAAGGAGGACTCTGACTCCTGATTATAGACTACAGCTGCAATCGCATCTTCGGCGCCCACCCCAGTAGTCCGCATTTGGATGATACTATTGCCAGATTCTCGAAGGGTTTGCAATTGCTCTAGCAATCCTCTATTGACCTCATTGGTTTCATCGCAATCTGCCTGTAATAGATTGAGCTCTTCTTGAAGTTGCTGACGATCTTGTTCCTGCTGTTGATTATTGTACAGCAGCCAAGCAATTGCCGCAAGCGACAATACTAAGAGACCAATTAGCCACCCAATACGACCAGTTTTTGGCTCTTGAGTAGGAGAGGATGAAGTGGGTGCAGGGTCTGGTTCTATTTCCGCGAGATGTTCATCTAATTGCTTGCGGAAACCTTCACTGGGCGATACCGCTCCTGTACTGAGGTATTGCTCTAGTGAGAACTCGATCTTGCGCAGTTCATCAAGCAACTCCGGATACTTTTGCAAATTCGCTTCTACTTCGCTCCGCTCCGTTGGCGATAGCAACCCAAAAGCATACTGCTCGAGTATTCCAGATGATATGTATTTCTTGATGTCCACTTCAGCTCCAGTCGTTTAATGTTTTTGTGAGTACGGCAATCAGTAAGGATAGGCCAGGGCCAAATTCTCCACCAAGTTGCTCCCTCAATACTTCAATAGCTTTTCGCAAACGGGTCTTGATAGTGCCCAATGGAATGTCCAACTCTTTTTCAATCTCGCGCTGGGAGTAGCCTTGAAAATAAGCCAACTCTATCAATTCCAAGTATTTCGGTTCCATTTGGGACAGCACCTGCTGCAACCCAGAATCAACCAGCTGCATCTCTTCACTTCCTAACTCATCTTTATTTACGAAGTTTTCGGTGCTAGTGGTTTGCTGCATTCGCCGAAATCTCGCTGAACGTAAGGTGTCGATGGCGGTATTTCGGGCAATGTTGGCAAACCAGGTGAATAGCCTTCCTTTGCTGGCGTTGTATTGCCGGGCGTTCTTCCAGATTTTTACGAAGGTATCTTGTAGCGCTTCCTCAGCGATCATGGGGTCTGGAACGATGCGCCGGATAAGCCCCAATAAGGTGGCTGCATAGTTCTCGTAAATCATATCAATAGCCCTCCGATCTGCCTGTGCGAGCAGGCTAGCGATCTGCAGTTCGAGTTCTTCCCGACTTTCGAAGGTGTTGGCCATGAATGTTTACTTCTAGGCTAAAGGTAATACCATTTTACAAGAATTGCTTTTCCATATACCCCGGTCCATTTCGTAGCTTTACTAGGCGAGAATGACTTTCGCTAAAATGAAGTGCTATGGAAGAACTCATGCCAGAATATGCAGAAAATTGGGTCGTAATGATCGTGGTCATTATTGGGACGATTATACTAGCCGCTGTGGTCAGTCGGTTTTTTAGAGCCTTGATCAAGCGCTCGACGACGGACATGAAGAATGACCCAACGAATTATGTCTTCCTGCGGCGACTGATTGTTGGCTTAATTTACCTGATTGGAATTAGTATTGCCATCTACACGGTTCCAGAGCTCCGTGGTATTGCCAGCTCCATTCTGGCTGGTGCCGGTATTTTGGCAGTAGCTATTGGTTTTGCCTCTCAACATGCGTTGAGTAATATCATCAGCGGCATGTTTATTGTCATTTTTAAACCCTTTCGGGTAAACGATCGAATTACGGTTCGGGATTTGAGTGGTGTTATTGAAGACATTACCCTTCGCCATACAGTGATTCGCAATTTTGAGAATCGCCGGATTATCATTCCCAATGCCCTGATCAGCGATGAGATTGTCGTAAATGCAGATTTTGCGGACGGCAAGATTTGCAAATGGATAGAAATCAATATCAGCTACGAGAGTGATGTCGACCGAGCCAAGGAGATCATGCGCGAGGAGGCGATGGCACACCCATTACTCATTGATGCGCGTTCTCCGGAGGAAATTGCCCAGGGCGCACCGATAGTGCAAGTTCGAGTTTTGGCCTTGCACGAAACCGGCCTTCTATTGAGAGCCTGGGCGTGGACCAATGGCCAAGCAGATTCCTTTATCTTAGGGTGTGACCTATTTGAGAGTATTAAGAAGCGCTTTGATCGTGAGAACATTGAAATTCCCTATCCTCACCGGACGATCATACAGAAAACGCTAAAGGATGAATGAACAGAGCAATAAACGCAAGAAACTAGGCCAACAGCCAGGAGCAGTCATCTTTACAGGGGAGCGAAAGGTAGAGCGGGTTGGTATCCACTATTTGGAATACAATGAACACGATTGCAAAGAGCAGGAGCTGGATAATCAAAGCATTACGGCCTTCCATGATCCGGTAGAGGAATTTGTGCAGTGGTATGACGTCAGAGGGCTTCATGATACGGAACTCATCAAGGAGTTCGGTCGGGTCTTCTCTATCCACCCGCTCGCACTGGAAGATATCGCAGATACTACCCAACGGCCTAAACTAGACGAATACCCAGATGGAATCTTAATCACCATACGAGCCTTGCACTTCGATGCCAAGAATCCTAAGATGAGTTATGAGCATCTGGCCATTTACTTGGGGGATGGTTATGTGGTAAGCTTCCAGGAATCAGGTACGGACCTGTTCGCGCGAGTACGCGACCGGATTACGCAGATGAAAGGTCGGATCCGCCGTATGGAGGCAGACTATTTGGCTTATGCACTCATGGATACAATTGTGGACCGCTACTACCTGATTATAGATGACCTGGAGTTGGTGATTGAAGGGCTAGAAGAGACTATTCTACAAAATCCTGATAAGGAGATCAAAGGCGAAATCCACAACCTCAAGCAAGAGTCACTAATAGCTCGACGCTCAGTATCTCCATTACGAGAAGTCGTGAGCTCCTTTGATCGTTTAGGAAATGGGATCGTCAAAGATGATACCATGGTCTACATCCGTGACCTGCGAGATCATGTAGCTCAGGTGACTGAGTTGATCGAAACCTCAAGGGATATGTTCAATAGTTTGCATGATCTGTACCTGTCAGAGATCAGTTTCCGGATGAACAATGTGATGCAAGTGCTCACGATCATGTCGACTATCTTTATTCCACTAAGTTTTCTTACGGGCCTCTACGGAATGAATTTTCAAAACATGCCGGAGCTTGGGTGGCGCAATGGTTACTTCTTGCTACTGGGTTTGATGGGCGTGATGATACTAGTGATGCTTTGGTTTTTCCGTAGGAAACGTTGGTTATAAACCAGCAAGGTGTATGAATAAAACAAAATGTATTTTATTTGAAAATGATAAAATAAAATGCTATAATTGCAGTGTGGCACTGGTTAGGGCTAACTAAAGTGCTGCAATCAGCGGTATATAACTTCACCTTAGATTCTTTTGGAATTCAAGCCCGGTGAAGCGTTCAGAGGATAAAATCAACACATTGCTGGCTTAGTGAGAGAATCGGTCTCTTGCTAAGAGTAGAAAAGTGTGTCTCATCAACTCGTTGTTGGTGAGATGTGTGGTGAACCGGCCTCCATAAGGGTGGGAACCCGCCCAACGGGCGGGCTGTATCCCCACACCAATTCAAGTACCAATAGCCCCCAACTTCTCTAGACCCCTTTTTCAAACTCCGCTTCAGGGCGACTATGTATTGCACGTAGCGGCCTTCAAACGAAATTGACTACATTAGCCAAGAAACCAAACCCCCAGACTAAGTCCTATGGGAATTGTTGAAGAAATTCGCCAGCTCATTCAAAAAGGAAAAATTGAGGCTGGTCTCGAGAAGCTCAATCAATGGGCTGAACAGAATGATAATGATATCTACAATACGAGCATCCTATTGCTTTCTCGCCATAACCAGCTTAAGCGAAATGTCAATATGGGGGTCATTAGCCAAGGAGATGCCGATCGTAGTCACAATCGAATCGTCTTATCGATCCTCTCCACGCTAGACGAGATCTCTGAATCTTAACAACTGCAGTTTTATCGCCCCGATAGGTGGTGCCTATACCAGTTGATGAGTACTCAAATGACCAATGAGTAACTCCTACTTCTTTGCTGTTACGATTCATGACAGCTTTTCTCCGATTCATTACATTGGGTTTCCTTCTTGACGGTTGGGGGTGCACTTTTGTATCGTTGAATTACTTAAAAGATTGAAAAGATAAAACGATGAAATCACCCGACTTAACCACATATTTGAATCAGAGTAAGCATTGGGTCTTAATTCTAGGCCTGGCGCTTGCTCCTCTTTTTACCTTCGGCCAAAGCACTGTTTCCACTAATAGCAATGATGGCGTCGTGAAGATGTCCGTACGCGGCAACAAGGATCGCAGCGTAATCCATGTTAGAAAGAACGGACAGCGCTTTGAAGTAGAATACGATGGTTACATCACTTTGAGTGAAGATGATCGTGAGGTAGTAGCTGTATCTGCAGGCGGCTACCTGAAAATCAGTAAGAATGCTTTTGGTTCTAAGCGCCGTATTCTGATCGAAGCAGATCGGAGTGGTAATTTGATCCGTAAGTACTATGAAGGATGGTCTCAGAAGGATTATGAACCTGATGGTCGCGCTTGGCTTACAGAGGTTCTCCCTGAGATCGTACGTTCTACCACCCTGGGAGCTGAAGACCGAGTTGATCGTATCTACCGCCAAGGCGGCATGCGCGCCTTTGCCAGTGAAGTAGAGCTATTGGAAGGAGATTACGTAAAGACCCACTACATTAAACTGGTGCTTTGTAAGGAGCTAGGGGAGTCGGACGTTAGTCAACTCATCGATTTGATGGGTAATCAAGTTAAGTCAGATTACTATCTAGCGTCTTTGCTAAAGGATAACTATCAGACTTTGATGAAAACGCCTGAGCAAGTCAGCAGCTTTGTAAATGCTGCTCGCAGTATTAGCTCAGATCATTACTTGACGGAGGTTCTTCAGACGGTTGCAAGTTCTAATCAGGTCAGTGAAAATCAAATTCATAGTTTGCTACAGGCGGCTAAAAGTATCCAGTCTGATCATTACCTATCAAGCTTATTGATTGGCTTGATGAACGAACGTGACTTGAGTAGCACAACTTTAGAGAAACTCTTGTCGGTGAGTGAAAATATTCAATCCGATCACTATCTATCCGAGGTGCTGCGTGAGGCAATTGATCAGGACAACCTATCCGGAAGTGCTTTCAATCAGCTGGTGAGTGCTCTAGATGAGGTGAACTCTGATCACTATGCGAAAGAAGTGATCCTTGCGTTGGATACAGAGAATATATCTGATGCTACACTAGTAAATATGCTAGACCTTCTCCGAACCAATGTACAGTCGGATCACTATCTATCAGAATCATTGAAGCACCTTATGCGCGAACAGGACCTACAAGGACAGAGCTACACTGCATTTATTCGTGCAGCAGCTAGCATTGAGTCCGATAGCTATTCGGCAGGTGTTTTTGAAGATCTTGGAAAAGAAAAGAACTTGAGCGATGATCAGTTGTCAGAATTGCTTCAGGCTACTAGTGGTATCCAATCTGACCACTATCTCACAGAAGTACTGACCTCTCTTGCTTCACAAGTACGTGGCAAAGGCGATGGTGTACAAGCTGCCTATAGAAATGCAGCTAAAGAAATTAGCTCAGAAACCTACTACGGCCGCGCTATGCGTGCCATTAATTAGGGTTGAAAGTTGGTGATCAAGCGGAGGTGCCGCAATAGTAACGCGCTACCGCTTGGTCACGACAATTCTGGAAAACCTCAGTATCTTTCTCGATACATCAGGTAAAACCCAAGTTTTGAAACGCTACTTCCTATTTATACTAACTGGCAGTTTGAGTGGGCTGTTCCTGCGCTTCCTATTACAGGCGGAGCTGGAGCAGCCCGCCTGGTCATTCTTGGATTGGGCGTACTGGGCACTGCTCGGATTGGCCTTAGCTGACGTGGTACTCTGGGGATCTCGTTGGCTTGATGATAAGTTTGGTTGGCAGCAGCGACCGGGCATGCGTTGGTTGCTCGGATGGCTTGGAAACAGCTTGGCTGCTGCCCTAACTGGATACCTGGGTTTTCTCGTTTTTCAAGGCCTAATTTCTGCCCGCCCGTTTGATACCGAAGAACAGTGGGCACTATTGCTCAAGGGAGGAGTGATCCTCGCTTTTCTGGTGCTCTCCTACAGCGTCATGTATTTTGCCTTTTATTCTTATCGCTACTATGGCCAGTTGCGCCTGAGTAAGTTACAGGAAGAACGTCAACGAATGGATCTGCAGTGGCAGAGTCTAAGGGCGCAATTGAAGCCTCATTTCCTCTTTAATAACCTCAACACCATTTCGGCTCTATTAGGAGAAGAGGAAAAAAGGGCAGAGACCTTTATCCGAAAACTGGCCAATACCTATCGGTTCATGCTTCGCTCGTATGAAGAGGCACTGATCCCGGTGCAGCGAGAGATGAAGTTGGTGGAATCTTACTTTTTTCTGCTGCAAACTCGCTACCCGGATAGTCTTCAACTCGATGTTAAGTTATCGGAAGAAGCAAGGCAAAAGAAAGTACCGCCGCTGGCTATCCAACTATTGGTGGAGAATGCGGTGAAGCACAACCAGTTTAGTCCAGACCAGCCGTTGCATATTTTGGTTGAAGCGGATGATGTTAATCTCCGCGTACAGAATGATCTGCGGCCACGATCCGAGAAACCCAAGGAGTCCTTTGCTATTGGCCTTGAGAATCTGCGCTCTCGTTATGCCTTATTGCAAGCGGAGCAACCTGAAGTGATTCAGAATAATGTCTTCATGGTGAAAATCCCCCTTTTGTCATGAGGTACTTCTTTCTCCAACGCCCCTTCTTCCGGCTGCTCACGCCGGTCATTTTAGGAAGTATTGCCTACTTGCTGATTCTGCTCGTAAACAATAACATCATGCAGCTGCAGGTGTACTTCCTGGGAGTGGAACTCTACTTTTGCCTAGGCTTGGCAGTGCTCGTGCAGGAAGGAACCTGGTTGGTGATGAATCCCGTGCGTAAACTCAAATGGGGTGAGGAATTGGTGAGGGCGCTTCGGCGAAGAGCGCTAGTCGCAGTACTGATCATCATGATGGTTGTCTCGCTCGCAGTTTGGATCTATTATGTTCAGGGGCTGGGATACCGACCTGCCCTTACCGAATTGCTCATGTTTTGTGGGGTGTTCGGTTTTCTTGGTGGCCTTCTGATTTCCTTATTTGTGAGCCATCAAATGTTGACAACAGATAATGAGGAAGCAGTCCAGGCGGAGGAAGCGCTGAAGCAACACATCAGTGCAGATTTCAACCACTTCAAGCAAGGGATTAATCCGGATTTACTGTTTGAAAGCCTGGAGACTTTAATCGTCTTATTGTACAGTGATAAGGATCAAGCCGACGACCTATTGGATCGACTTGCGGTGGTCTATCGCTACGTACTGGGCAGTAGAAAACAGGAAGTTGTTGATATTGAAGAGGAGCTAGCCGTGTTGCAAGAACTACTGGCACTTTTTCGTCTCTTGCCTTACCGCAAAATCCAGTGGTCAAGTGAGGTCTCTATGGCAGGAAGCATTATTCCGGGCACTTTACTACATGTGGTGGAGTTGATACTGCGAACTAGTATTGTGATGGAAACCCATGATTTACCGATCCGCTTCTCGGAGGACAATGGGTGCTACCTTTTGGAATACCCTTCGTTAGAAAAGCTGCAAGATCGCCTTAGCAATAAACGACTAGCTCATCTCCAAGAGCGCTACTCTGTCTACACGGATCAACCCCTCACCGTTTTCGAAGAAGAGGGGCAAAAACGAATTCATATACCCATACTAGCCATTGAACGCTCATGAAAGTAGTAATTATCGAAGATGAGAGCCCTGCGGCTCAAAAGCTAGAAAGATACCTGAAGAAATATGATGCTTCGATTGAAGTATTGGCTCATTTAACCACGGTGAAGGAGGCCGTCCTGTGGCTTAGCCAACATCAAAAAGAGGCCGATGTACTTTTTGTAGATGTCCAGCTGCATGATAGCTTAAGCTTCAGCATCTTTCAAGAAGTCCCTGTTGATACGCCAGTGATCTTCACTACGGCCTATGATGAATTTGGCATTCGGGCTATCAAGTTCAGTGCCCTGGATTACTTATTGAAGCCTGTACAAACACAGGAATTGAAAGAGGCGGTTGAAAAATTCACAGAGAAGAAGAGTCACAACCTCTCCTCCACACAACTG
>CAJXOS010000168.1 GCA_913057725.1 uncultured Lewinella sp. | reverse complement strand
CACCCAACTAACCAACTAACACAACTAACCAACCTTCAAACAATCTAACCTTCCAAACCAATCTAACCCTTCCTCAATCCATCCTCCGCGATGTAAGCACCTCTCACTAATTCATCTACTGTCGCTTTGCGGATGTTCAAGACGACGCCACTAAAATGAAGCGTCTTACCCGCCAGGGCATGATTAAAGTTCACACGTACATGATCATCAGTAACGGAGACAATCGCTCCATTATGGGATTCTCCCAGATCATCTGTCAGTGCTACAAATTGGCCTTCTTGCAACTCCATTCCTCGCAGCTCAGGGCTGTCATTGAAGACGGAACGAGGCACATTGACAATGTTTCCCTCTTCCACAAAACCGTAGGCCTGATCCGGGGTAAGGGTAAAAGCAAAGCTATCTCTTTCGCTTAGCCCGCTGATGGCGTTCTCAAAACCAGGTAGAAGGTTGCCGGTTCCAAACAAGAATTTGAAAGGATAGTGAACGTTCATCTGTTCTACAATTCTGCCTCCGGGCCCGCCCTCTCGTACTTCATAAGAAAGGGTCACCACATGATGATCGCTTATGGTCATAGACTACAATTTATGATAGAAGAAAAATAACAGAGGTATGGTTCAATTGTTCTATCCAGCTTGGATACCCACTAAAGAACAAAGGTTGTGATGCGGTATCCACATCACAACCCTTGATCCCCCGTTCCGCACCGTTCCCGAGCGTCCCCCGACGCGAGGATTCCCCCGACGCGAGGATTCCCCCCACGCGAGAACAAATACCTAATTCCCCACCGGCGGTGGCCCCTCTGGCAGAATCGCCTCATATTCATAGTCACCCTTGCGCTCCTTGAACTCGGCCTGGATCTCTTCCACCAGCTCCGGGCTTTGATACAGGTCAACCATGGTCATAGCTAATGCTTTAGCGGCATAGGTTAGCCCTTTGTGTCCGATACTCATGCCGCCACAAGCTACTACTGCCCAGGAGTGCCAAGGCGTATCTTTTGGCGCTGTTGTTACGCGCAGGCGAATTTCTGGCACCAGCCAGCTTACATCACCTACATCAGTAGAACCACCTCCTGGGTTTTCGCGAGTTTCTTTAAATGGCTGAATAGATCCATCGATGCCCACTAATGGCTTACCCGTCGAGCGCTGGATGCCACGGCCAAAGGCAGCTTCGGCTTCATTATATTCTATCGGCCCTAGGGTTTCGAGGTTAGCATGCATGACGGCTCCACCAGTCCGGTTTGGAAGTACTTCGTGTAGACCTGAGACTAAAGAGATTTCGTATTCTACGTCGGCCATGATGGCGGCACCACGTGCAATCTCTTGTACGCGCTCCCATACGGCTACCATGCCTTCTCGTTTACTGTCGCGCACGCGTACCCACATTCGAGCATAATCAGGTACTACATTCACGACATCACCCGCTTGCTGCATATGAGTGTGAATGCGAACGGATGGCCGAATGTGTTCTCGATAAGCATTAATGCCAGCGGACATCAATTCCATAGCATCAGCAGCACTGCGGCCATTCCAAGGGTCGCCAGCGGCATGGGCCGCTTGTCCACGAAACTCTACAATGAAATCAACCAGGGCTAGTGAACTCTGCACGTCTGCTTCGATTCTGGAACTCGGATGCCAATCCAGACAAACATCCAGATCGTCAAACATGCCGGCACGGGCCATGAATAACTTGCCAAAGTACTTCTCTTCTGCTGGAGTACCGTAGAACCGGATCGTACCACTAAGATCACCACTGGCGATGAGTTCTTTGATGGCTACTGCTGCTCCAAGGCTTCCTGCGCCAAATAAATTGTGACCACAACCATGCCCGGCGCCACCTTCTTCGATGGGCGTTTTCTCTGGTGAGATATCTTGCGATAAACCCGGCAAGGCATCGAATTCACCAAGAATACCAATGATTGGACGGCCTTCACCAAATTCAGCCACAAAGCCTGTTGGCATCTCTGCTACACCACGTTCTACCTTAAAACCGTTGGCTTCCGCGTAATCCGCTAGAAGCTCTGCCGAGCCGGATTCTTGAAATGCTACCTCTGCCAAAGCCCAAATCTTATCACTCATATCAATGAGGGCTTCCTCTTGTCGTTCCACGGATTGGATGACCGCCTGCTTGTTTGGATTGTCCTGGCCAAAACAAATTGCACCCTTGCAAACCAGTAAGGCGATAAAAAGCGTTCTCTTCATAACTAATATTGCATTTTTGTATGCTGAAAATACAAATTATGCCAACGCCTGGAAAATTGCGCCTTAGCGTAAACTGCTTTCTAATTGTACTGCTTTCAACGCTTTCTATTCCTTTGCTTGCGCAAAAACAAGGGATCGAAAGTGGTTCCTATCGAGTTATGCTCAGGACGCTGCTATCGCATACCGTACCAGAGGTCCAAGTGGCTGATGCGGCAAAGGCTACCAACGCCACTCTCTTTTTGGATGCTCGCGAACGCAATGAATTTGAAGTGAGTCATATTCAAGGTGCGCGTTGGGTGGGCTACGATGATTTTGATATGCAACGCGTCGCTGGGATTCCTAAGGAAACTCCCTTGGTCGTTTACTGTTCGGTGGGATACCGATCGGAGAAGATATCAGAACGACTCCTCGAAGCCGGCTTTAACGATGTGGCCAACCTCTATGGTGGCATCTTTGAATGGAAGAATCAGGATCAGTCAGTGGTTAACATGAATGGTCAGAGCACAGAGCGAGTCCATGCCTATAATCGGAGTTGGGGTATCTGGCTCAAAGAAGGGGAAAGAGTCTACTAAGGCCATCTTGGCTACCCTTGGCCATCCGTAATAAATGCTACGCCTTTTTCTTACGTCTTACCGATTAAAAGCATGACCTTTGCAGCACCTTAAACAATTGGTGGTATGCAATTGCTGATCAACAAGACACAACTACGATTATTGGTTTCTGCCCTATGCCTCGTATTGAGTGGCAACCTGATGGCCCAGGCTGGAGTAGTCATCGGTATTAGCGGACAACATCTGGTCCAGGTTAATGTAGAGAACGGCGCCCTTACTCCGCTTCACAAGTTGGAAAACCTACCGGCAGGGGAGGAGCTTCGAAATCTGGTTTACATCCCCAAGGACGAAGCGTTCTATTCCACACTATACACTGAAACGAACCCTACCTTGGTTCGAATTCGACAGACTGGGCAATGGGAGATCATTGGTGAGTTTAAGCTGGATGGCAAAACGCCCTTCTTTTGTAAAGCGCTGACTTACAATGATAAGGATGATCAATTACTGGTAGCCGTAAGCTTGGATGGCGACTTGCCAGATGATGGGAAAGCCGAAACCCTCCTCGAAGTTGATCGTGAAAATGCTAGCTGTTCTTTAGCGGCAACCATCCGCCAATTGCCAGCACCTGATGATTTCGATGAAATGGCTGTGTTTGAGGGCCGCCTCTTTGGAATGGATGGTGTGGAGGATCGTTCCACTACTTACCTCTATCCTTTTGACCTCAATCACCTCGATGGTCGTGAGCTATTCGCCGGTACGAAGCAGAATATTCCATACTTCACCATGGATGATGTGGTGATCGTCGGACACTTGTTGTACTATCCGCACCGCCCGACGCAAGGATGGTATTTCTTTGACTTGCGAGGCCGCCGCTGGTTCGAACTCGGTAAAATTCATGGCCCGGCTAGCCTAGGTGCCATTAAGCTGACGGGTCTTGCTTATCTGCCGCTTTCTCAAGCCTAAGGTTGATATCCCGTAGCTTTTCCTGGCAATACTGTATCAATTGCTGAGCGCGTTCACTCTTGCTGCTTAGGTCATCAATGCTGACTTGCTCTTGTTGGAGCTCTTGCATGATGGTTTGTAGCTCGGCCATCGCCTGTTCGTAAGTTAGGTGGTCGGTACTCATTTTTTCTTCTGGGGACTTTTTATGGTGAGTTCTGTGCTACCATCAGTAAGCTGGGCTTCTAACGGTACATCTTTGCGAATACTTTCAATACGGTTAATGATCTTTCCTTCTTGTGTAAGAACGGAGAAGCCTCTCTTTAGATGGCTTTCCAAACTCAAGACCTCATGGAGTTTGATTTGCTCTTCTAAGGCGAGTTCAGCTAATTTAAGGCGGTTCCTCACGAGAATGTGAAGCTGTTGCTGCATATTACGTAGCTGCCATTCTTGTCCTTGTAATTGCTGCTGTATTTGTGACTTTATGCTGCTTTCGATTCTGCTAAGTACTTGCTCCGCTTGACGGATATGCTGTTCCTGAAGCCACTGTAGTTGTTGATTAGCTAAGGCTAAATGCTGATCGACCTGCATCAAACGATCAATAAAGAAATCTGCCGCGGCCGTTGGTGTCTTCAAAGCGGTATGGGCCAGCATATCCATGATCGATTGGTCAGTCTCGTGGCCAATACCAGTAATGATGGGTAATGTCGATTGCGCGGCTGCTTCACAAAGTGTTCGTTCGTCAAAGTCAGCGAGGTCCATTTTGGCTCCACCTCCTCTTATGATCACAATGGCATCGTAATCTTCGGCACGCCGTTGGATAGTTCTTAGCTGTCGTCTTACCTCCGGACTGGTCTGAGGTCCTTGGACCGCTGCTGGGAAAAGCTGTATTCGAAACTCATAGCCGTAGGCATTCTGTTTGAGCTGCGTCGTGAAATCCTGCAAACCCGCAGCTACTGGCGAACTGATAATAGCTAAACGTTGCGGCACCATGGGCAGTGGGATGCGCTTATTGGCATCGAGCAACCCCTGACGCTTCAATAATTCGAGTGTAGCTTCTCGCTGTTGAGCAAGTAAGCCCAGTGTGTAGTTAGGGTCTAGGTCTACCACCTGCATACTGATACCATAGCGCTCATGGAATTCCACCTGAACTTGAAGCTTGATGGCCCGCCCAGCTTGAAGGATTCTATGCAAAAGCAATTGCCGCTGCCGTTGCCACTTGCGAGCTTGTCGGTCCCACATCACTGCCTGTGCCCGGGCTACGGTCTGATCACTATCCGCTGCGGTTTCAATGAGGCTCAGGTAGTAATGTCCGCGCCGTTCATCGACCTCCGCCAATTCCGCCTCGACCCACACTGGTTCTGGTAGGTTGAGGGCCACAAAGCGGCGAATAAAAGTATTCAGCTCTGATAATCGATAATCGGACATAAGCAGGTGTCAAGAAATAATTACAGGCAGCGTGTGAATTAAGTGAAAACCTATCAACAAGTGTTGTAGCTGTTTTAGCTCAACTTCTGAAAGTCAAAGGTATCAGACTTTATGAGACGGAGATAAATATTTGTGGCCTCAAATAGAAGGCACGTTTATTTCCGTCAAATTATTACGCATAAAACTTACAGAATGCAATAGAGAAAACGAGTAGAATAGAACCTTGTTCAACTAATCAATAAGAGGACTGATAAGGAGGATCAGATTTAGGATGTTTTGAAATTCGTTCGTCGGATTTCTCTGGATGTTAGCCGATGAAAATGGAAGAATGTTAAAAATTATAACACTTTAGGAGTGTCAAAAAAACGAGGTCTAACGAACAGAAAGAACTCATTTTGACAACCCCAAAAAACGAAATTATCGCAAGCAGTCATCATTAACGCACACAGTATGAAAGTCCTCTCTGTTTACTACAACGGCAACGAAATTACCATCCGGAACAACATGCTCGGGCAGGAGATCATTCTCTACAACGGCACGGAAATGTGTCGCAAAGCGTCGCTCTTCGGACGCACCCACTGCTTTGAGGTTCAGGAAGGAAATGAGTTTGTCGAGTATCTCATCAAAATAGGCTACAACTCCTGGGGCCTCAGCATGAATGTCTGGCGCAATGGCGAACCTATCGTCAAAGGCCTGGGCGCTACCTATGAACGTTGTCGGCCAGAACGTCGGCACCAAATGCCTCCTCCGGCCGATTCCTCTCGGTCCTATCACCAAGATCTGGTGTAAGACTCCTTCTTTTTCAGACTACATCTCAAGAGTTAAGAGTGCGTTTGGAAATTCGATCTTCAACTCAAAACCTGACAGTTTGGCCTTGATCAAGGCATTGAAACCGGAGTTTAGTAGCACTAAATGAGGATTTCAATAACGCAGAGGAAGGTCAAAAGGTCAATTTTGAGGCCGATTATTGAATTCCAATCATGCTCTAAGTACCTCATCGTCTTCAAAATTCGTAGGTGCCATGGGTAAGGTTTTATAGCCTGCCGGTATCTGCTAATGGAAACGCGCTCTTGCCATGTCGGGTGGCAACTTATTCGCAGACGATGATTCGATGGTTCGGGCTATCGATCAGTCAGTGCCATGGCTGATGGCTAGGCCATGCCTATACCTTGCATTCTGCGAGAGGACAAGAGGTATTTCATCGTCGGGAGGCTCCGGCTTCCCGACACCTTTAAATAACTAGTTTTCATTTGTCGAGGCTTTGGCCTTGACCCCAAAATAGACACCATATTATGCAAGAGTTGCTTCAGCTCGCATTACATCCACTCAACATTGTCTACAGCGTCCTGCTGGCGTTTGTAGTCCTATACTGGCTCTCCGTTATCATCGGAGCTGTAGACATGAGTGCCCTTGATTTTGATCTCGATATCGACGCCGACTTGGATGTCGATGTTGATGCCGATGCCGACATCTCGGTAGGTGGGTGGTTTGCGGCGGTTTTTCACTTCTTCAACTTCGATCGGCTGCCCTTTATGCTGATCATGTCAGTAGTGGTGCTTTCCGCCTGGACGATGTCCGTTCTCAGTAATCACTACTGGGGCAACTACTCCTTACCCTTTGCTTTGGCAATGACGGCCCCTATTATTTTAGTGGCTTTCATTCTGGCAAAGTTTCTCACCTATCCGCTGATTCCACTGTTCGCGGCGATGAATCAGCCCGCGGAGCCGGTGAATTTCTTCGGCATGAACTGTAAGGTAAAGTTGCCACCAACAGGCGAGAAGTTTGGCCAGGCTGGAGCCTATCACGAAGGAGATGAACTTTTGGTAAACATCAAAAGTGCCTATGCACTACGTGCAGGACAGCAAGTCGTCATCGTCGGCCAAACCGATGATCAACGCTACTGGCTTGTAGAACCCCTTGAACCAGACGGCTAAACAAAGCCCGTGCGCCAAAGGCGAGCCCCAACCGTGAGCCAAAGGCGAACACCCCCGCGAACGAAGTGAGCCTACCCCGTGAGCGTAGCGAACTTCCCCCGCGATCCCGATAACTATCGGGAGAGCACCAAAAAACATTAAACAACCCTAAATTATACCAACATGCTTTTATTGCAGATTGATAGCACCTTAAGCAACGTAGGCCTCTTTATTGCCGGCTTTGCAGTGCTCTTCATCTTTGGCCTTCTGGTCATGTTTTTCTCCTGGTACCGTAAAGTACCCCAAGGTAAAGCCATTATCACCACTGGTGTGGGCGGTACAAGGGTAGCCTTCGAGCGAGGTCTATTCGTCATCCCTGGCCTGCAAATGCACGAGGAGATGGACCTTTCGGTAAAGACCATTGAAATCGTCCGAATGAAACAGGACGGTTTGATCTGTAAGGATAATATCCGCGCCGATATCAAAGTCGTCTTCTTCGTACGAATCAACAAGGATGCAAAAGACATCCAGAAGGTAGCCCAGAATATCGGTTGCCAGCGTGCATCTGATCTGGGTACTTTGCGAGAGCTCTTCGAAGCTAAGTTCTCGGAGGCCATCAAGACGGTCGGTAAGCGCTTCGATTTTGTCGAGCTCTACGATAACCGCGAGAAGTTCAACCTCGAGATCCAGAATACCATTGGTGAATACCTGAATGGCTACAAGCTGGACGACGTAAGTATTGACTACCTCGAGCAGACAGGTTTGGAGTACCTCAAGGAAAATAACATCCTGGATGCTGAGGGTATCAAGAAGATTGCTGAATTGACTGCTAAGCAGAAAGTGAAGGCCAACTTCATTCGCCGTGAGGAGGAAAAGACCCTCAAAGAGCAGAATGTGGAGGCCCGCGAGGCGATCCTCGAGTATGAGCGCCAACTAGCAGAAAAGGAAGAGCGGCAGCGCCGTGAAATCGCCAACATCAAGTCTCGTGAAGAGGCTGAAGTGGCTAAGATCCGTGAGGAGGAGCGTTTGCGCGCAGAACTCGTACGCATCAAGACGGAGGAAGAACTCCAGATTGCAGAGGAGAATCGTATGCGGCAGGTAATTGTAGCAGCGAAAAATAAGGAGCGCACCGAAGCGGTAGAGCAGGAGCGCGTGGAGAAGGACCGTTTGCTGGAGCAGACCGAGCGTGAGAAGATCGTAACCCTCGCAGAGATTGAGAAGGAGCGTGCCGTAGAAGAGGAGAAGAAGAATATCCAAGACGTGATCCGCGACCGTATTATGGTTGAGAAGCGCGTAGTGGAAGAGGAGGAGCGCATCAAGGATACACGTGTAATTGCTGAGGCAGAGCGCTTGAAGCAGAAGACGGTAATCGAAAGCCAGGCTAAGGGCGAGGCTACCGTAATCGAGCAGGAGAAGACTGCTGAAGCCGCTAAGTTGGCGGCAGCCATTGAGGCAGATAAATTGCTCATCGAGGCAGAAGCTCAAAAGCAAGCTGCGGAGAAGGAGGCAGAGGCCCGCAAGATAAAGGCGGAAGCTAAAGCTGCTGAGGAGGCTACCATCGGTCTGTCTGAGGCACAAGTGATTGAGGCGAAGGCCCACGCTCGTGAGCAGGAAGGTAAGGCAGAAGCACTTGTTCTTGAAACACAAGCTTTGGCAGAAGCACGTGGTATTGAAGCAAAAGCGGATGCACTGAAGAAGCAAGGTTTGGCGGAGGCCGAAGTTGCTGATCAGAAAGGTGAAGTGGAGGCTAAGGTGCTCGAATTGCGCCTTTCGGCTGAAGCTCGCGGTGTAGAGCAGAAGGCCAATGCCATGAAGAAGCTGGACGGTGTGGGCAAAGACCACGAAGAGTTCAAGCTTCGCTTGGAGAAGGACAAGGCAGTTGAACTAGCTGGAATCGATGTACAGCGCCATGTTGCAGAAGCACAGGCAACCGTACTCGGCGAGGCTATGAAGCATGCCAATATTGATATCGTCGGTGGTGAGATGCAGTTTGTGAATAGCATCCTGAACTCTGTCAACCGCGGTAAGTCACTCGATGGCTTGATCAATAACTCCAGCCACCTGAGCCAGTTGAGCAGCGGTCTGCTAAATGGCAATGGTCACAGTGGAGGTGTCTTGACCCAATTGCTTGGTCTGATCCAGAAAGCTGGATTGACGACTGAGGCGATCAAAAACCTCACCTTGACTGCACTACTCCTACGCCTCAACAATGAGTTGAGTGGAGATGACCAGTCGCTGGCCCAGCAACTACTTTCGAAGGTAGAAGGCTTGGGACTAGGTGAGTTGGAGATTGGAAAGTTAGTGTAAGTATAGGCTCACCGCCTCGGGCGGCTCGCGGGGGAACTCGCTGCCGCTCGCGGTTGGATCCGCCTAGCGGCTCAAGGTGATGGCTCTCCCGACCGTTATCGGAATTGCGGACGAGCTTCTCACCAGAGCCGATTCACTTCCTGTTTTCGATGACTTCGATAAAACTTCGGAGCTTAATGTTAAGCTGGATGGCTTGCTTGTGCAATTGCTGATAAAGCGATTCATCGGTGAGTGATCCAGTCTCAAAAAGAATCTCTAAATGATCAATCGTTTCTTCTTGCGAGGACCGGGAAAAGATGAGAAAGCGCACAAAGTCTTTGCGGTACCTCCTCCGACCCACCCCCTCGACAATATTCGACCGAACCGACTTAGAAGAGCGCCGAATTTGGGAGCCAGTTTCATACAGCTCGAATTTCGGCAATGTCAAACTCATTTTGTGGATGGCAATAGACTGATCCCTGGCCAGCCGCCAAATAGAGAGGTCGCGATAATTCATACTAAGCATTTTAAATAGCATCCAATATGCCCCAAATCACCAACCTCCGCAATACGGTCTCAAAAATTGAAACCCAACCGCGAGTGAAACAAGCTACCCCGCGAACGCAGTGAGCCTAACCCGCGAGCAAAGCGAGCATAAACCGCGAACGCAGTGAGCACCCCCGTGAGCCGTAGGCGAACACTCCCCGCGATCCCGATAGCTATCGGGAGAGCTTCACCCCGTGAGCAAAGCGAACCTTAAAACTTTAACCATTACGAACATGTCCAACACCCCTAAAATGACCCTTGATACTGGTACTTACGACATCATCCGCAACCGGCTGGAGGAGCAGGCTACTGATCTGCAATCTCGCCTGCAGCAGTTGAACGATGAACGCAAGGCTGTATTTGGTGCCATTGAAACAGCGCTGGTAGCGAACGATCGCATTCACACGGGCAACTACTGTACCGCCCGCGACGTCGTTTCAATCGGGGATTACTGCATTTTTGGCTACAATGTGCACATTGGCTTGCGCTCTGGTATTCAATTGTCAGATGTATTTAGCGTATACCAGTTTACCGAGCAGCGCTTCAAGGAGGCGACCATGGAAATGCTCAATGATGAGAAGTTTCTAACGGACTTCCGTAACCTATACCGCTATTACAAAGACGCATTCTTTGCGCGTTTTGCACGCCGTGGAACCTACCTGTACATGGTGTTCCATCTCAATGAGCAAACGACCGATTTCAAAGCCTTTAAGTGGTTGGTGACAGATGAGGGGATCCAGTATGTGGATAACCGCTCCGACCATGAAATCAAGTTTCCAGAGCAGTACGAATTTCGCTGGCGGATAGCTACACGAGATGATCAGCGTCAAGGGCGCCATCCGCATGTGTCTATCCTAGACCGTGTATTTGTGGAGACCGTTGGTGGTGACCTTACCATAAAGATTGAGGATAACACGGACGACGGCCAAGGTATTTACCGCGAGCACGTCGAGTATCCAGACCAGACACTGGATGATGCTGAGTTCTCCTATGCTGATTTGGGTAACCTTATCGCCTTGCGGATACGTCCGTACCAGGAGGAGGACCGCTTCTTCGTGTACAACGAGAAGATTCAGCGGGTAGAGCGCGTAGCGGCGCTGGGTGCCTCTGGTATATTGTTGCCAGAAGGGCAAGGCCTCATCTTTGCTAACGGCTATTACCTGCAGACAGGCGAGCATAAGCGTTTTGAGCAAGTGGGGGAGGGCCTGGTTTTCAAAAAGCGAATCACTTCGGCGAATGGTGAAGACTATTTGTTTGTCTTCTACGACAACCTGAGAGGAACCTACGTCCTTTTGCCTTACAACATAATCGGGCAGTCGATTGCGACGCCGATCATTTGCAATGGCTTCACCATGTTCCCCGGTGGCGAATTGTGCTACTTCCGGGCAGAAAAGGAGCCTACCAAGCATCATGTGATGCAGATTTGGCAGACGCCATTCGTTTCAAATGGCCAGCTGAATGCCGCCCAGCAGGATAAGTACCTGTTTAAGATTGGTAATAAAGATATCGTGCGCTGTATGGCAGAGTGCCAGGAGATTTTGACGCTCTGCCGCAAGGAGGATTCCTATGCGAACTTGTACGATGATATCGTCAAGCGGGCCAATGATGTGCTCGACGCCTACTACTGGATCGGTGACCAAGAGACTTTTGACCTGGCTACTGGATTGAAGGCCGTGCGCGAAACCGCTCAGTCAGCGATTGAGGAGTTTGAGAAGAAGTTGCGGGCACAGCGGCAAACGGGTGCAGCTTTAAGCACCGTGGCAGAGCGGGCTGCACAGACCATGGATCGAATTCGCCGCGAGCGTTTCGACTCTATCAATATGTTTGTGGAGCAGTTGGCCGCTTTGCGTCAGCTTCGTGGAGATATTCTTGGCTTAAAGGATCTTCCGTTTACCGATGCTGAATTGATCGCCGAGCTGGAAGAGCAGACCCGTGTGGCCAATGATAAGCTGGCAGAGAACTGTGTTGAGTTCCTCCTACGTCCAGAGGCATTGCAGCCGTATGAGGAGGATATTCTGGAGGAAGCCACGAATATTGGTGCGCTAAAGACCGCTAAGGCGGCAGATGAGTTAGAAGCACGTTTCGATGAAATCGGAATGCAGCTAGAGCTGTTGGTGGAAACGGTAAGTAACCTCAAGATTGCGGATGCCACCCAGACCACGCAGATCGTAGACAATATCTCTGGACTGTTCACGCAGTTGAACCAGCACAAAGCAGCCATCAAGCAGCGTGCCCAGAGTTTCCGCACGCAAGAGTCAGCCGCTGAGTTTGGTGCACAGTTGAAGTTGCTGGATCAGAGCTTGATCAACTACCTCGATTTGGCGGATAGCCCTGAGCGTTGTGATGAATTTCTGACCAAGATCATGGTACAGCTGGAGGAACTGGACAGTAAGTTCGCAGAGGTAGAAGACTTCGTGCTGGAGCTTGCAGAAAAGCGAGAGGAGGTCTACGCTGCTCTGGAGAGTAGAAAGAACAGCCTGTTAGAAGCTCGCAATAACCGGACCACCGCCTTGGTGAAAGCCGCTGATCGGATCTTTGTGGGTATCCAGAAGCGTACGGATGCTTTCAGAGAGCTGCCCGAAGTGAATGCTTTCTTTGCCTCTGATTTGATGGTGGACAAGGTCCGCGACATCATTCAGCAGCTCTATGCGCTGGAAGACAGCAATAAGGCAGAGCGTGTGCAGACACAGCTCAAAACCTTGCAGGAAGATGCGATTCGTGGTTTGCGCGATCGTCAGGATCTATACGTGGATGGTGAGAACGTCATCCAGCTCGGAAGACATCGCTTTTCCGTGAATAGCCAGCCTTTGGAGTTGACGGTTGTGAACGAAGGTGATGAATTGCAGTACCACCTTACAGGTACTAACTTCTACCTGCCCATTAGCGACGAGGCACTCTATCAGGATACTTCCCTGTGGAAGCAGACTGTCGTGTCCGAGAGTGATAAGGTATATCGTGCCGAGTACCTGGCCTATAGCTTATTGGAGCAAGCATTAGCCGAGTCTTGGCCTACTGAACTGGAGGAGTTGATCCCACGCGTGCGTGAGCAAGCGAGTAGTCGCTATCAGGAAGGGTATGCTAAGGGTATCCACGATGAGGATGCTGCTAAGATCCTTTCTGCGCTACTAGAGATCAGTCACTCAATTGGTTTGTTGGCTTACACGCCATCAGAGCGTAGTTTGGCGCTCAGCTGGTGGTATCACTTTGTACCCCAGGAGGAGAAGGCAGAACTAAGCCAGCAGTTGGATAGTGCGGCAACGATCCTCAAGGTGTTCCCACGGACCACCGAGTTTGCTTATCTCGAGACCGAGCTAGCAGAGCGTTTGCAGCAGTTTGCTGAAACGTACAAGCTCTTCCCGACCTATCTAGCGGAAAGAGCAGCGGCTTATCTATTCCGGGAGTTTACGCAAGGCGATGGGACTACCATCAGCCAGGCTGCTGCCCAAAGTTGGACTGGCTTGCAGGACTTTTTGCGTAAGCAGAAAGCACTCAAGAAGTTCAAGGATTCTTTGCAACTGCTCAAGGGGCAGGAGCGGGAGCAGTATCTGTTGGCGCGTAAGTGGGCACATGCCTATTTGGAAATGCAGCAGGATACCTATCTCTGGTCGTACCAGGAGGAGCTGGCTTGTTTGATGCTCTTTGAGAATCAACTTAAGGCCAGTGTTCAGGAGGCGCAATTGAGTCAGGAGATTACTGCTATGCGTGGCGATCATGCGATTCTCACGGAAGGCAACTACCAGTTGGCCTATCACGACTTCATGGACCGTCTGGAAGCCTACGCCAATGAGCGTGTACCAGCGTTCCGTGCATTCCAAACGCGTAAGCGGGAAATGACCGCCAGTTTCCGGGAGGAGATGCAGTTGGAGGAGTTTCAGCCTAAGGTATTGAGTTCGTTTGTGCGCAATCGACTCATTGATCAGGTATATCTACCCATTTTCGGTGACAACCTGGCCAAGCAGATTGGTACAGTGGGCACCACTACCCGCACGGATCGAATGGGCCTATTGTTGCTCATCTCACCACCAGGTTATGGTAAGACTACTTTGATGGAGTACATCGCTAATCGTTTGGGATTGATCTTTGTGAAGGTCAATGGCCCGGCAATTGGTCATGAGGTGACTTCCCTGGCTCCTCAAGATGCACCTTCCTTGGCAGCAGCTAAAGAGTTGGAAAAGCTCAATCTAGCCCTGGAAATGGGCGATAATATTATGTTGTATGTTGATGACATTCAGCACTGTAATCCAGAGTTCTTGCAGAAGTTTATCTCGCTCTGTGATGCGCAGCGCAAGATTGAGGGTGTCTATCAGGGACGTTCTAAGACCTACGACTTACGTGGCCGTAAGGTAGCCGTAGTGATGGCTGGTAACCCCTACACGGAAAGTGGAGCCCGCTTCCAAATTCCAGACATGTTAGCGAACCGTGCAGATATCTACAACCTGGGTGACATCATCGGTGATTCTGGCAAGGCCTTCAAGTTGAGCTATTTGGAGAACAGTCTGACGTCGAACCCAACTATTGCTCCTCTGGCGATGAAGGCTCGGGAAGACCTCTATGCTATGATTCAGGGTGTAGAAACCGCACGCTTGGAAGAATTGCAGCTCACTGGTAGCTACAGTGCTGAGGAACTGAAAGAGTACATCAATGTACTGACGAAGCTCCTCTACATACGAGATGTGGTATTGCGGGTAAACAAGGCCTATATCCAGTCAGCGGCGATGGCGGATGCGTATCGTACGGAGCCTGCCTTTAAACTGCAGGGATCCTACCGGAATATGAATAAGCTGGCCGAAAAGGTCTCGCCGATCATGAACGATCAGGAGCTGAATACCCTCATTCTCGCCCACTACGAAGGGGAGGTGCAGACGCTAACCGCTGATGCGGAGGCGAATTTCCTAAAGCTGAAAGAGCTTTTAGGTCTATTGAAGGAGAAAGAAGCTACCCGTTGGGCAGACATCAAGGAGACCTTCAATAAGAACAAGCTCTTCGTTTCCGAGGATGGTACTGACCGTATGGCCCAAATTCTAGCGCAGCTGGATAGCTTTAATGAAGGCTTGCGGGGGATTCAAGGCGTGCTAGCTAAAGAGTAAGTTTCAAGTTTTGTTTGATAAAATGGAGAGAAGATCTGTAGGGAACTGTTCCTGTGGGTCTTCTTGTTTTTTATAAAATACCCCAGTGCTTCGTTTACTTTTGAATGATCAATTTCTCCCACTGTAGGACTCCATCATCAGGCTGAAAGGATACGAGGTATAAGCCCGGAGCATATTGACTTACGGCAAGCTCATATTGAGTAGCATACTCAAGTCTAGTCTTAGATAGCAATTGACCATAAATATCAAAGAGTTGGAGCACACCAGAATTCGGCTGTTCAAAACTAATCGTTGCCAGGCCGCTAGTTGGATTGGGGAAAAGCTGAAACTCGAAAGGTATCTTGGCGATGTCTTCTAAATCAGTGGGCGTATCTATACCTAAGGTGTCACAAGGGCTACCAGGGATATCCCAAAGGCGGAAGTGTGGAAAGTTCGGAGGAGCGAAACTATGCAAGGTCGGAAGCTCCAAGGCATGTTGTTCTACATTGCACGCTAGTCCTTGTTCATTTGGAGCATGGATGA
>CAJXOS010000167.1 GCA_913057725.1 uncultured Lewinella sp. | reverse complement strand
GCCATTTCCCTAAAATTCGGGATGACTCATGTTGTTTTATGCCTTGTAGTAACCCGCTAGTTTTCCGGTAGATCGTTTAGTAGATCTTTAGCCATATCTGCCGGATAGGCATCCTTGGCCACAATGTCCTCCAACTTTCGGCGAGCCTCATAGACATTATTGAATCCAACATAATTGAGCGCCAAGTACCAATTACTGATCTCAAATGCCTTACCCATATTCGTACGAATGGTCTGCAATGTTTTGAAAGCATCGTATTCCTTGCCCAACATCAGTTCCGAAACACCTTTATACAAGTGAATATAACCAGCCTGATCCATAGTCTGAGAGAAATTGGGAAACAACGTAAGCGCTTCTTCGTACCGGCCTGCATTATAAGCTTCCATTGCTTCAAGAATCTCTGGTACTTTTTCAGCGTCAGTGATTGCTGTTAGCTCATCCGGATAAGGCTTCAAATAGCGCTCAACAAGATGGCCTAATGGCTTCTCTACTTGCTCCGTAGCATCAGATTCTGTAGCGGTAGCTTCACTTGAGGCGGCTTGATCATTCTTACAAGCGCTAAGACCGAGCAAGCTGATGGCACAAACCATCACTACTAAAGCTCGAAAAAATGTCTTTGCTGTATTTAACATGGGAATAGAATTTTTCGCAAAAATACTAAAACCCTTATCGTAGTACTACTGGAAAAGTTTGCTGTGCAACTGCAACACGTTACCGACGCTCTATTAATGTGTTTCCCTGACACTCCGCGCACTTATTCGGAATTGATTAACTAAGTATTTGATAATGAAAATCGGCATATGAATTTTTCTGCGTTACTTAGCAGGGAGATGATGCGATATTATTTAAGCTGTTGTTTATTAGTCTTGTGCCTTTGCCATGTCAATGGGCAAAGTATCTCGACGGAGTTGGAAGTCTATGAATTTTCTAACGGGCTAAGCCATCGCAACGTGTTCCAGATTGTTCAGGATCAAACGGGCTTAATCTGGTTGGCAACCATCAATGGTTTGAATAGTTTTGATGGCTATCAGTTTAGGCATTACAGCCCTAATTCTGAAGAAGGTCAATTACCCGTCGAGATGGTAGCTGATTTGGCGCTACAAGAGAACGGCAAACTAGTACTAGCCAGCCCCGATTTCTTGACGTTCTTCGAGCCAGAAACTCGACTCGCAGAGGCCCATCAAATCAAGCCTGGGGCAATTACGCGGCGAGAATCCTATACCCTGCATAATCTTTGCCTCCATGAAGGCGACATCTGGTGCACCGTTTTTGACGAAAAGGACGGTAGCAACTGGCTAGCCAAGTATCAGGCAGACAGCCTGCATTTGCTTCGCTTACTTCCTAGTGTGAGTACCAAAAGATCTTTAGTAAGTTGGCAAGGGCGGCTCGTCATGGCCGGAGAATCCAACCAACTCGACTTCCTCGATGAAGAGGGGCAGGTAGAACGGAGTGACCTCTACCCTACCCGCAAACAGGAGGACGTGGACATCGTTGCCTTTAACATAAAGGGGCGAGAATTATGGACGCTCCTGGAAGACGGTAGCGTTTACAGAAAAGCCTCCCCGGATGCAGTAGCAGTTCTTTGGGGCAAAGTACCTTACTTAACGGCCGATGCACAATTGGGGGCCTTGTTGGTAGAGGAGGATGGCGACATCTGGATTGGTGGCCGTGGTGTCCTCTGGTACTACGACCAATGGCAGCGCAACTGGGTGGACTATGATGAAGCCATTCGACAGGAATTGAAAAACACCTGCACCTACCGGCAAATCTATCTGGATGAATCTGGGACGATCTGGCTATCCACTGATTTTGGAGCGTTAAAAATCACGCAGTCGGACCGGCTATTTGACCATTACTTGAGTGGTGGTAGTGAGTACTGTAGCAATGTCTATTGTAGCACCCGCGGCATGGCAGAAGATGAGCAAGGAAACTTGTATATCTCCTACTATAACTCCATCCACGTTCTGGATCAAAACAATCAAAACCTCCGACCTTTATTTCCAAGACAAGACTTTTTCAACTACCCCTTTGGGCTCGCTTACGCGGAAGGTGCACTATACGCAGGAAATGGTTTGCGAATCGACCTGCAGACACTAGAACAGGAGCGCATCTTCCCGGCTGACAATGAGGACATGGGAGCTGTCTTACTAGATCGCCAAGGCATTATCTGGTTTGGCTACGGGCCAAAGCTGCTTCGATATGATCCTCGAACTAAACGCTTGCTTGATGTAGGATCGGAACAAGACAGTCTAATCGAAGGACGAATATCCTACTTATACGAACCGTCTTACAGCGATGACCTATGGGTAGCAACTTTAGACAATGGTCTTTACCGAGTGAATAAAAGTGGTGTCATTCTAGCTCATTATCACACGGGGGAAACGAGTTCCATTCGACTCCCTCATCAACAAATCAATGCTATCTGGTCGTCCAATGCTGACGAAATCTGGGTCGGGACTGCTGCTGGCTTAGCTGTATTGAATCTAGATGCCAATACACAGGAAACCCTTACTGATGAGCAAGGCCTGGCTAATAACTTCATAAACGGCATCCTAGCTGAAGGTGATAGCTGTATTTGGATCAGTACTGACAATGGCTTGTCTCGATTGAGTATTGCTACTCGCCAGACATTAAACTTCAGTACGGCCGACGGTTTGACCGCAAACGAATTCAACCGCAATTCATTCTTCAAGGCCAGAACTGGCCGCATGTACTTTGGAGGGCTGAATGGAGTGAATGGCTTCCTACCCGATGAACGCTACCGCCGCAGCAAAGAACAACGCCGCAATACACCGTTAGTGCTTACAACTTTCAGCTATCTGGATGGAGCCGGCGATAGCCTCCGCGAATTGCTTAGAGAAGATGCTGAGATTACAGCACCATTTGAGCTCAGCTACCGCGACCGGATGTTTACGGCCGCTTTTGCCCTACTAGATTATCGGCACCCTACGGAAAACACCTTCCAGTATTTCTTGGAAGGTTACGAAGACGAATGGTCAGAGCCCAGCACCGTACCCATGGTTCGTTTTTCTGACCTCAGCCCTGGTCAATACACCTTACACGTTCGTGCACGTGCGGGACGCGGTGCCTGGAGTGCTAAAGAGCTTACCATTCCTATTCATATCCAACCGGCGATGCATCAACGCCCTTGGTTCTGGCCACTAATGATCCTACTGGGAATTGTCATGGTTGGAGGAGTGATGCAATACCGCCTGCGCTTACTTCAAACCAGACGGGAAGAACTGGAAAAGGAGGTAGCCAGCCGGACCCGAGAGCTGGAAGAAGAAAAACACAAAAGCGAGGCCCTGCTTCTTAATATTTTACCCGTGGAACTTGCAGAGGAGCTCAAAAAGAATGGCTTTGCAAAAGCCAAACGCCATGAGCAAGTGACGGTAATGTTCAGTGATTTCAAAGGCTTCACGAGTATCTCCAAGCAATTGGAACCCGAAGAGCTCGTAGCTGAAATCGATCTGTGCTTCCGCGCCTTTGATGAGATTACGGAAAGACATGGCCTGGAAAAGATCAAGACTATTGGTGATGCCTACCTACTTGTAGGAGGCATTAGCGAGAAGGCAGAGGACCAAGCTCAGAGAGTTGTTTTGGCCGCCTTAGAAATTCAGGAATTTATGTCGGCTATTGCGGTAGAACGGCAACTCCACGGGCGCCATTTCTTCGAAGCACGCATTGGCATCCATACTGGGCCACTGGTAGCGGGGATCGTAGGTATCAAGAAGTTTGCCTATGACATCTGGGGAGACACCGTAAATATTGCCTCGCGGATGGAGTCCTATGGCATTGCTGGCCGCGTCAACCTATCAGCCGCAACCCATGACTTGGTTAAGGATGACTTCTCGTTCGCCCACCATGGCCAATTCCAAGAAAACAACAACAACTTAGATATGTACCTGATAGAAGATTACACGGGTACGGACTACTAGTGCTTTGTCTAGTTTGAGATTAGGATTACCGAGCTGTTGCCTTTCACACCCGGCAGATGGTGCTTCCCCAATAGCTATCGGGGACATTCGCGTTTAAAGCTCACTGCCGCGAACGCTAGTGAGCTTTAAACGCGAGCCTTGCGAGCACCTACCGTGACCGAAGGGAACTTCTATCGTGAGCGCGATAGCGCGAACACCACCTGCTAAGCGAAGCCTGAAACGATCAAACTCTACTTCGATCTTCAGCTTTACCAAAGCACCAGTCCACTACCAGGAGCGCAACTCATCAATCCATTTCCAAGGCGCCAGTTCGTTCAACAGCAACCGTACACCGATTCGCTGATCCAATCCCCCTTGCTCTTTTAGTCTATCCAAGATTTCATCCGAACCCACCAATGGCAGATACACACCAACACGACCGTCTAGCCACTCCAAAGCCAAACCTCCATTCCAGAGGAATTTGTTTACATCTCCATCAAAGGTCGGCTCCACAAAAGAGCCCGCATCTAGGTAAGGTTTGAGCGGCAACCAATCTGGTGTAAAGGGTAAATCAACGGAGGTATTAATACTGATCATACGGCGATTACTCCTGCCAATACCGAAGCTGGCCGAAACTGGAGCCCGGAAGCCTCCCGCTCGAAGACCCAACTGTCGGCTTGGTCCACCACTCAATGCAGATCGGTCAAAGAACAGGTTATCGAAACGATAATCCTCAGCCCCTCGATCAAATAAACTGAAGGCCTGAGCAGGTCGGGAGGTGGTATTCTCAATACTGTTGTTTAAGAAAAAGCCCGCAAAAATGCGCCAGTAAAAAGCCTTGTTTTCCTGATACAGCATTTTTCCACGCCCTTCCAACATGAACTTCAGGTGGTTTTGATCTCGGGTAAAGGCATCTACATAATCAGCATACTCTAGGGTAGCAGACCAACGCATCGGACTAAGCACCCAATCGCGCTTCAGCTCAAAGCGTGCATCGTACACATTCTGTATATCGTCACCAGTTCCCAAGAGCTCACCGTCAGGACTGAATAACAAGTCTTCCACACTGATATTTAGTTGCCGTAGGCGAATACTAGGCTCCCATCCATTCTCTGTTTGATGGAAGCGGCCGATAGCGCCTAGTTCCCGACGTAGGTAGCGCAAGGGTAAGTTTGCAGCCTCGAAGGTTTGAAAATGGAAGCTACTTACATTACCAAAGAGGTTGAATTCACGTAGGCCATTGCCCTCATTATTGGTCCACATCCTTGCCCTAAGTCCCGCAGACCCCACCAATGCCTCGGAGTCTACGCCATATAGCGGCGCAGCGTACCATTCGACGGGCCGCGCTAGAATTCCCCGATTGGTCAGCACTGCTCCAAGCATTGTTCCATCATGCTCATTGTAAGCTGGTAAGGGCGAGATGAAGACATCACTGTACTGTTCGTTTTTCAGGCCGGTGATAAACCGTAGGCGTGGTGGTTCCCATCTACCCCAGCCCTTACGCCAGTGGTTATTGTGCCGCCAACTATCAAGCGTTTGATGGTCCGGATCGATACTGATTTGACGGTACTGTTTTTTGGGGAGGCCCAATTGCCAGGTTTGGGCATTTAATGGGGCAGGATACCAACGCTTGATCGTATCGCCATCCATATCGATAGCCTCCAAGACATAAGGGCCGGATATAGCTCCCTTGTTTTCAACCTCTACCGTAGTACGATCACTAGTGCGCACCTTTCGTATCGCATAGTCTTGTTGTTGGGTCGACTTCATGAAACCCTGGAAAAACCAATCCAGATCATCCTTCCCGTGCTTCTCCATACTCGCCTGCACATCCTGTGGCCGCGGGTGCCGGTATTGCCAGTCTCGATAGTAATTCCATATCACCTGATCTAGCTTTTCACGCCCCCAATACCCTTCCAGCTGTTGCAAAGCAAGGGAAGGTACACTGTAGGCTCCCACCCAATAGTTGTAGAAACGTAGTTCCTCGGCTGGGGTGTCCGGAGCTTGGCCTAAGCGTTGGTTCCCATAATAGCGGTAACCGATTTCATCCAATCCTATTTTCACGCCTCCCATAAACCATTTTGGGAACAGAGACGCCTCACCATAGTAAGCCTGCTCGTAGCGATGTTCATAGTAGGAATTGAAGCCCTCGTCTAACCAAGCATGGTCTCGTTCATTGCTTGCCAAGATGCCGTAAAACCAGTTGTGCCCTACTTCATGAGCGAGTACCAGATCCAGCGAGCGTGCACTCGGCTCGAGCCCAATAACTGTAATCATCGGATATTCCATCCCACCGCCAGCGCTAAGTGCACTTTGCACCGCACTCACCTGCGGGTAGGCGTACGGCCCAACGTGGTCGGAGTAGAAGCGGGTGGATCGCTTGAGATACTCGATCGAATTTTGCCATAGATGGGCCTGCAGATCGGTAAAGAAAGACCAGACCTCAACAGTTTCCTGTTTCCGGCCAATGAGGACCGTATCATGCAGTACATGGAATCGTTTATCAGCAAACCATGCAAAGTCATGTACCCAATAAGCATCGTAGTCAAGCTGTTTGTAATTGGTGGAACTTTCAGGAAAAGCTGCCTCCTCATAAACGGTAGGATCAGTAGCGGACCAACGTTTTTCCTTACCTGCTTTAGCTCGCTCCTTTAGCCACTCCACTTCTTGCTCCGTTTGTAATTCTCCAGTGGCAGCCACCACATAGTTTTCCGGTACGGTCAAATACACCTCCACACTTTGCATAATCTCACTATAGTACTCGCCATAATCTAGATAAGACATGGGATGCCATCCATCCTGATCATAAACGGCCGGCTTTGGGTACCACTGCGTAGCCTGATAGGATTGGTCTACGTGTCCAAGCCTGGAAAAGGACGCCGGAAACTGTAAGCGAAATGGACTACTTATCCGCAAACCATCGCCTGGGGCTAAAGGCTCATTTAACCACAAACGAATAACATCTGGCCCATAATCAGTTGTCTCCACCCGTAGCGATTCTCCTCGGGCCGTGAAGGCCAGGCTATCAATAAAGCCTAGATTCTTGTCGGGAGCAAAATAGAACTCTGTATCTCCACTGCCGAGCTCCTGTTGCGTATAAGCCGTATTACGATTCTGATAGGCATTGGGCCATAGGTGCATATAGAGGAAGGCCAAGGTGTCTGGTGATTGGTTCTCATAACTCATTGACCAACTCCCGTGTAACTGATGAATCTCATCATAAAGCTGCGCAGATAAATCCATCGTCACGCGTTGCTGAAAGTAGGAGTCTTGTGCAGGCAGTACGAAGGTCAGTAAACTAGCGACCAGCAGTATGAAAGATTGTCTAATTCTTGTCCGGCTCATAAGGGAGGCTTCGCGTTAAATTGCGTTCTTGGGCGCTAAATTAGTTACAAACCACAAATACAATCCCCAATGGATAAGTCAGCATTGGCTCAGCTGTGTCAGCAAGTTGAAAAAGTAGCCCAGACAGCGGGTGCATTTCTCTTGCAGGAATCAGGAAAAGTATCACAAGATCAGATTGAGGAAAAAGGCCTCAACAGTCTGGTGAGTTATGTGGATCGTACCGCTGAAGAAATGATTGTAGATGGTCTTCAGAAGCTGCTTCCGGAGGCCAGCTTTCTAACCGAGGAAGAAACAGTAGACCAATCGGCTACCGCTGCTGCCCGTTGGATTATTGACCCACTTGATGGCACCACCAACTTTCTCTTTGGCCTCCCTTGCTACTCGGTAAGTATTGCCCTCGAACAGGAGGGAGAACTGGTTCTAGGTGTAGTCTATGAACCCAACCGAAAGGAATGCTTTTCTGCCTGGCATAAGGGTGGCGCCTACCTCAATGGTAAAGCCATACAAGTTAGACAAAATGAAAGTCTCCCAAAGGCGCTACTTGCTACGGGCTTCCCCTACTACGACTATTCCCGAATGGAGAACTATCTGGCACTCTTTCGGCACCTTGCCCAAAACACTACCGGCATCCGTCGCTGGGGCTCGGCAGCCATCGATTTGGCATTTACAGCCTGTGGGCGATTTGATGGTTTCTATGAGTATAGCCTCAATGCCTGGGATGTTGCCGCGGGTATAGTGCTCGTTCGCGAAGCAGGAGGAATGGTGACTGATTTTGCAGGAAAAGAAGAGTCGCTTCAGAATGGCGAAATCGTCGCTGGCAGTAGCGCATTACACGCCAAATTACTCGGTGCGGTACAGGATCACATGTTGAGTTAAACATATCTTAAAGCGGTTTTTAAGCTCAATGCTTTTTGTACCTTACTTCCTATAAGACCACCAAAACTTAACACTAAACGCTCTCTTAATGCATTTGCCTAAACACCTCCTAGCCTACCTATTCCTATGCCTATTTTTTACTTCAACTAGCCTGTCTGCTCAAATTATAGAGTGGGAATACGAAGTACAAGATGAGCTGAGTACTAACACCGGAAACTTCTGGATCGACGAAGACGGCAATGGATTTTTCAACATCCGCCGTTCCTTCATTCACGGCAATACGGCCAGTAGTAGATCCTCATTTCTTTTACAGCTCAATGCCTACGGCCAATACGCAGGATCGGTGGTGATCAATCAATGCGATAACAGGGCACCACTCTACCCCTTTGGTCGAAGACGCTTCATCACCTCTGGTTACAATTGCAGAGAAGCCGCCGCTACTCAGCAGCGGATAACCCCAGATACTCGCGTTTTTAACCGTCGGGGTAAGCTCCTGAAGATTGGGGAAGCGTTCCCTGGTTACACCTCTATTACCGGTGCAGTATGCCACGATGATGACATCACCTTCTTCAATAAACCTAATAATGCCTGGGGGTATACCTTCTTATCAATCGGCAAAGTGAATGAAGAAGTAGAGATTAAGTATGACTCCATCCCGCTAGCACCTTTAGCTCGCGAGGAATATGGCATCATCCTTAGCAACCGAAAACCCGTTCTTACTGACAATAACACCTGGGTACTAACCTGTGACTACGGCGATGTCGAAGGTGGTCAATACAAAGATCGCCTGGCCATTCGGCATGGGATCATCATGGGAATTAAGGACAAGGAAATTCAATGGACATACCCGGAAGAGCTTGACCGCAGAGTAGTGAGCGGACTTTGTACGCACAACGGAAAGATCGGGATCATCCGTTCACCGGCCTGGGGCAAAAACCAGGCAAAATTCTTACTACTTGATGAAAATGGCACGCTGCTCAAGAGCATGCCTATTAATGCCCGCTCAGTAAGAGGGATGGGTATGAATGATGATCACTTTGTGGTGATGGATCGTACTAAACTCACCTGGTATAATTTCGAAGGGGAGGTACTGGGAGAACTCGTCCTTGCGGAACGTGGATTAGAGACGCCACTGCACATGCAAATGCTGAATGACGGTTCTCTTATCTTCAGTACCAGAAGAGGCCATAATGCGGTCATCACCAAAGTACGCCTCGATCAATTAGAAAGTGAAATAGAGGAAGCAGCTCCTGAAGCACGTGCGGTTTCCTACTCGACGGTGGAGGAAGTAAGTAACGAGACTATCTCTATTTCTGTCTATCCAAATCCTGCTTCCATTGATATCATTTTCGAGGTAGATCAGGATGTTGATATTTCATCTGGTTTCCTATTACAGATATTCAATGCCTCTGGACAAATGATGCATGAAGCAACGTTCAACGAGCAGCGGCACGAAGTGTATGTCAATGAACTTCCGGCTGGAACCTACTTCTATCGAATAGCTTATCAGAAGGATGAAGAACAACGACTCATCCAAGGGAAGTTTGTAAAGGCGTAGAATAGGTTAAACCTCAATTTTTGCCCTGTTCTTCTTCCGGAGAATAGCCTTGAATAGTATCTTAGCCCAAGTCAGGTAATGTGATGAAATGGCTAAGAACAAGGAAAAAATTCTGACCGCAGCCTTAAAACTGTTCAATGAGGAAGGCTTCGTCAATGTGCGCTTACAGCACATTGCTGATGAAGCCTTGGTAAGCGTTGGCAACCTGGCTTATCACTATGCTAATAAAGAAGCGATTATCCAGGCGCTCTATGAGACCGTCACTCAACGACAGGGAGAGCTACTTGCAGAATACAGAATCGTGCCGCTTTTTGACAATCTCAATTACCTATTTCTTCACACCTACCAACTACAGGAAGCCTACATATTCTTCTACCTGGACACCCTGGAGATCATCCGAGCATACCCGCGCATTGGTGAGATTCATAGAACTCACATCCAATCGCAAATTAGCCAGCTGAAGCTAATGCTAGACTTTAACACTGCTCGCGGAGCTCTAATAACAGAACCGTCAGAGGGCGCCTTTGAACAGCTAGCTCACCAGATCTGGATGGCGATGGACTTTTGGCGTACACAACATGCTATTCGGAGCACCGCACCAGCCACAGAATCACTGTATTGCGATAGCATCTGGCACCTGTTAATCCCCTACTTTACTGCCATGGGCAAGCAGGAATACATACAAATGCGCCAAATGCCATACCAATTCTTCTTTTGAACACGCATCAAAAACGTTAGATTTGTTGTCAGCTTCTTTTGTAAAGAACAATCCTTAGTGCTCAACAACCCATGGACCAATTCCATTTAGATCCAAACTCGTACAATGAGTTGTTGAATTTACTCAACAACCAACACTTTACGGAGGTGCCTGCACCTTCAGGTGACATGGAGTTTTTGTCCGATGATTGGTGGTTGAGAGATACCGCTGTAATTGAGAATATTGTCCGTAGGGATGGGATGTGGGAAATTCACCTCGTTTTTGCACACTATACACAGCCGCAGAAACTTATCAAGAGGGTTATTTCCCGTCACACCTCCAAGGACAAAGCTGAACTGAATGCCTGGTATATGAGACGCCTTGCTGCGAAAGACCAAAGGGGGACCCTAAGGGTGAACCTGGATGATTTCAAAATTTGCAATAGTTAGCCTGACCAGGCAAAACAGATGATCAATGGGAGACTTAAACACGAAACAGAAAATACTGAACGCCTCGATTTCCTTGTTCAATGCCAATGGCATGGCTAACGTACGCCTACAGCAGATTGCTAATGAGATTGGTATCAGCCCAGGCAACCTGGCCTACCACTTCCGTAACAAAGAAGCCATCATTGAAGCGATTAATGATGACCTGTACGAGGAAACAGCCGAAATTCTGTCTACCTATCGTGTTTTCCCTAACCTAATCGACTTCGACAACCAATTGACCAAGTACTTCACCTTTATTCAGAAGTACCCATTCTACTTTCTCGACCTCTTGGAAATCGAACGTCATTACCCTGAAATCCAATCTAAGCGCAAGTCACACATTACGAAAATGATTAGCCAAATCCGGAAACGATTTGATTTTAATCAGCAGCGCGGGATGATCGTTTCGGAACCTCGTCCAGGGGTTTACGATAGTGTCTCCAATGCCATTTGGGTGCTCATTACCTTCTGGGTTCCGCAAAATGTCGCGCGTGGACAAAATGGCGAATTGGGAACGAAAACCTTCAAAGAAACGATTTGGAATCAGGTTTATCCCTATCTTACTCCGGAAGGTGTAGCTGAATACAACCAGCTAATCCGCCCCTTACTTCAACATTCTAAGGGAGGTAAGTAAGCCTCCATCCAGCATTTTCCCAGGCCGATGACTAATATTATCTGGCTAAAAGGTGGTGCCTGTAGTGGCAATACAATGTCTTTTCTCAACGCGGAGCAACCGTCCGTGATTGAGCTGGTTACAGATTTTGGCATACGGATCCTCTACCACCCTACCATCGGACTGGAAATCGGAGAGCAAGTCAATGAAGTGTTGAATGAAGCCGTCAATGAGATTGTCCCATTGGACATCTTTGTTTTTGAAGGCTCCGTAATTCAAGGAAGTAATGGCAGTGGTAGTATGAACTACTTTGCTGGTCGGCCGATGTTAGAATGGGTAACCGATCTAGCCGAAGTAGCGCAATACGTGGTGGCCATTGGCGACTGCGCCACCTGGGGAGGTATTATGGCTGTACCGCCTAACCCCTCAGAATCGACGGGGATGCAGTTCCATAAAAAAGAGAAGGGCGGTTATCTTGGCGAAGACTTCACTAGCCGTGCAGGTTGGCCCATCATTAATATTCCAGGTTGCCCAGCCCACCCTGATTGGATGACTCAGATACTGGTGGCTATCGCTACTGGACGAATGAGTGAAGTGCTACTGGACGATTACAATCGCCCAAAAACCTTCTTCACCGATTTCGTCCAAACCGGTTGTACTAATGCCAGCGCCTTTTCCGATAAAGTCAAAGGACAGTTTGGTCAGCGTGGCGGATGCCTTTTCTATGAGGTAGGTTGCCGTGGCCCAATGACTCGTGCCACCTGCAATCGTATTCTTTGGAATCGAACGTCAAGCAAGACCCGAGCTAATCATCCTTGCCTGGGTTGTACCGAACCCGGCTTCCCGCATCATGATCTAAAGAAAGGTTCCGTATTCAAAACCATGAAGTATCTCGGATACTTCCCACAAGAAGCTCCAACCGGCGAAAATCGCCTTTCCTTCTACTTCAAAAGCGGAATCCAAAAAGCCTTGTCCTCTTCTAAGAAACACCAAGGTTCAAAGTAGATTTCACTATTTAGACTCCCTCTAAATTATTGACCATTTCAGTCATTTCGGCTCCGGCGTGCGCGCTTTGTTTAGTCTTTTAATTCTACAGATTAGACAAAATCGCCAAATAATTAGAAATTATTTTCTAATTCCATTTTTGTTACTATATTTGGTTGCTGGCTATTAATTTAGAATCCAATTTGGCACTAGAGCTGGTCAGCAGACAACTATAATAACAAATCAAAAACTCCTTCGTTATGGCAAACGTCTTGTGGCTGCAAGGAGGCGCATGCAGTGGCAACACAATGTCTTTCCTAAATGCAGAGGAACCGACCGTTGTAGAACTCATCGTCGACTTTGGTATCAACATCCTTTGGCACCCTACGGTGGGCCTGGAAATTGGCCACCAAGTAAGTGACCTTCTCCAAGATTGTATTTCTGGAAAAACCCAACTAGACATCTTTGTCTTTGAAGGATCAGTAGTACAAGGACCAAATGGTACCGGAAAAATGAACTATTTCGCTGACCGTCCTATGCAGGACTGGATTCGCGAACTTTCTGATGCTGCTCAGTTCGTTGTCGCTATTGGCGACTGTGCTACCTGGGGTGGTATTCCCGCAGTACCACCAAACCCAAGTGAGTCTACTGGCTTCCAATTTCATAAGAAGGAGAAAGGTGGCTTCCTAGGACCTGACTTTGTTTCTAAAGGAGGACTACCTGTTGTCAATATTCCTGGCTGTCCTGCTCACCCTGATTGGATAACACAGATTCTGGTAGCTATTGCTACTGGTCGTATCGGTGATGTATTGCTTGATGAGTACCACCGCCCTAAGACTTTCTTCACTGACTTTGTACAGAATGGCTGTCCAAACGCAGTGGCCTTTAGTGAGAAGGTAGACGGAAACTTTGGTAAGCGAGGTGGATGCTTATTCTATGAAGTAGGTTGCCGCGGACCAATGACGAAAGCAAGTTGTAATCGTATCCTTTGGAACCGTCACTCTAGTAAGACACGGGCAAACCATCCGTGTCTGGGTTGTACCGAGCCTGGATTTCCTCATCACGACCTGAAGAAAGGTTCTGTATTCAAGACCATGAAGTACCTCGGCTTCCTCCCTCAGGAAACGCCACCAGGAGAACCAAAACTCTTCTACTACTTCAAGGCCGGTGTCGGCAAGGTGCTTGGTTCACCTGATTCGGCCAAGAACTACGGCAACTCTAAATAATTGGACAACAACTATTAAATCAAGATAAAATGTCTCTTAAAGAACTCAATATATCGCCCGTCGGACGGGTGGAAGGAGATCTGGATGTTAAAGTATACATGGAGGGAGGAGTTGTGACTCGTGCGCATACCCAAGCCGCCATGTTCCGTGGATTTGAAAAAATCCTGGCTGGTAAAGACCCTCAGTCTGGCCTCATCGTTACGCCTCGTGCTTGTGGTATTTGTGGTGGTTCACACCTCTACTGTGCCTCTTCTGCACTGGATGTGGCTTGGCAGACCACTTTGCCGCCGAACGCGCTCCTTCTTCGCGCAATTGGCCAGGCAACGGAAACCATTCAAAGTATTCCGCGCTGGTTCTATGCGATCTTCGCTACAGACATGGCGAATAAGAAGTTTGCTAACAAACCGCTGTATCAGGAAGTAGTCAAGCGCTGGGCTGCTTATGTAGGCACCTCTTTCCAACAAGGTGTTACCGCTAGTGGTCGCCCGGTTGAGGTGTACGCATTATTTGGTGGGCAGTGGCCTCACTCTAGCTACATGGTGCCTGGTGGAGTAATGTGTGCTCCTACCCTAAAGGATATCACTAGAGCACACGCTATCATGAACCAATTCCGCAACGACTGGCTAGAGCCAATCTGGCTGGGCTGCTCTATTGAGCGCTACCTCCAGATCAAGTCGTGGGATGACATGATGGAGTGGTTGGAAGAGAATGAATCACACCGCAATAGTGACTTGGGCTTGCTACTACGCGCCGGCATCGAGTTTGGTCTTGACAAATTCGGCCAGGGTGTAGGTAAATTCCTAGCCTGGGGTACTTATCTGCATAAGGATATGTACAACAAGCCAACCATTGAAGCTCGCAATGGTGCTACCATCTCGCCTTCTGGCTTCTGGGATGGCAAGCAATACTACGAAGCAGACCATAAGCAAGTAGCAGAGCACGTTAAGCACGCTTGGTACCTCAACCAGGATCAGGCGCTACACCCATTTGATGAGCCTGTACCAACAGCTTCAACCGATTCTAGAATCCTGGAAAACACCGACTTTAACGACAAGTACAGCTGGTCGAAAGCACCTCGCTTTATGGGGCATGCTGCTGAAACCGGACCATTGGCCCGCGTTATCATGGCTGCTAACCCTGCTAATGCTGATCATCAGATCCAAGATCCACTGTTCGCAGATATCATGGAGAAGATGGGACCATCTGTATTCACCCGCGTACTAGCTCGTGTACACGAGGCTCCACGCCTTTACATGATGATCAACGACTGGTTGAGTCAGGTACGCTTGGACGACGAGTTCTACATCAAGCCTACTGAGCGTGATGGTATCGGCTGGGGCGCTACAGAAGCAGCTCGCGGTGCACTAGCGCACTGGATTAAGATCAAGGATGGTGTCATTGAGAACTACCAGATCATTGCACCAACGACTTGGAACGTTGGTCCGAATGACAACGAAGACAATCCAGGACCGATTGAGTCTGCATTGGAAGGAACGGAGATTGAAGATCCGCACGATCCAGTGGAGGTGGGCATGGTTGCTCGCTCTTTCGACTCTTGCCTGGTTTGTACCGTTCACGCCCACGATAATAAGTCGGGCGAGGAATTGGCGAAGTTCAAATTGTAAGAACCATCAAGAAAAGGTTGGTAGTACCTTTTTGTCCTCACCAGCCATACACAAGGAACTCGCCACTATGAAGGAGGCGAGTTCCTTTTTAGTCCCAGAACTTGTCTAAAAACTACTTACAATGCCCAAAATCGTCCTTTTAGATCTACTCG
>CAJXOS010000166.1 GCA_913057725.1 uncultured Lewinella sp. | reverse complement strand
CAGCTACCCAGCCTTACATCTGGTGCACTACCAATGAACTTAAAACCCGATAAGATGAATACTCGACTTGTAAAAATACTTTCTCTGGTGTTTTTTGCGAATGTGTTCCTGCTGTTCAATTGTCAGAATGGTCACGCTCAGGCCGTTGAAACCTATCGTGTCTTAGGTTTGAAGGGTGAGGTGTTGAACAAAACCAGGAATGTTAAGTTGGCGAAGAATAGTGCTTTTCAATCTACGGATCTGTTAGTTTTTGCTGACAAGAAGGGATGGATGATTGTGGTGGATCAAGCAAGAAAGACCTACGCTTTTATTAGGGCTGATAATCCGAAAGGCTATGTTTCCAAACCATTTCAAAAGGCTCAAAACACGCGCCCAGGAATGATCTTAAATGAATCCAGCTTACAGACATATTTAGGCGTCGATACGCTCGTGATTTTAGGTGGTAGTTTACGTGTTCCAGTCAGTCCAAGGAAGTTCCCGCAGGATGAAACAAGCTTCTTTGTTGTGCGATTTGAATGGCAAGGAGAGATGATTGATAAGAAGGTGCCATTTGATGGTAATGAGTTAATCATTGATGAAGCGTTGATTTATCAAATTGATGGTGAAGCCCTACCGTTGGAATCCATTGGTAAACAAGAATTGCTCTACTATAATGGCACTGAACCGGCGCTGATTCGAATTGGGCCTATTAATCCGGTCTTTGTTCCCGCAGATGTATTGCTTGAGGATATCAACTTGCTACTAGAGTTTCAACAGAATGTTACTCCAGAAGAAGAAGTAGATTTCATCAACGAATTTCTGCGGAGCTACTACGGGCCGTTGAATGAGCAGAATTTTAAGCATTGGTACCAAGAGAATTTTGGTGGCTAATGGATCCGGTTTTATAGCTAATCCCTTTGCTTTTGGGGGGGAGCCTGATGTCCCTGTGATCTAAAAGGTATAATACAAGACAAGCTTAGTTGTCGGCGGATGACTAGGAGGATATATTTTGCCAAAACCTAAATGTTCAGTATGAGATCTACTTGCCGCATTGGCCACATTTTCTTGTGGCTGCTATTACCGATTTTGCTTTTTAGCCAGCCTTATCAGGCGACACCAATTGTTCAATTTGGACATCCCGGCTATGTCATTAAGAAAATTATGATGTCTCCTGATGGAGAATTAATGGGTACCAGTGATGGAGAATTTCTCAAGGTATGGGACCTATCATCTGGCTTAGAATTACGATCCTTTAGAGGAGATCAGGGGGGACTCAGTTTTACCGGCTTTTCTGCGGATGGAAATTTTGTGAACTATACCAGTAATCAATACCTGTATACGGCAGATGTTCGCACCGGGAAGATTGTCGAGCGAATAAGCTTAGAAGAGTTTATGAAAAGAGAGCAAGAACGATTGAATTTGGAAGAAGGTGAATTTGTTTATGCAGGAAAAGTACTTAATGAGAAAAACTATCAAGAGTTTTTGGTTACTGCTTACAATGATGATCGCAGTTTAAAAGCAGTAGTGAAAGAAGAAGTTGTCACCATCACCCGAACGGAGACTGAAGAGGAAGTGCAAGTTATTGAGCTCCCAGGCGCAGAAGAGGTACGTGAACAGCAGGAGAAAAACAGCCGAGGTATACGTGCTGGTCTCAATAAATTGGGTGCGAATTCCAAAGATAATCAAGCGGCTTTTTTAGCTTATTTTCATACTATGATCTTCTCTCCTGATGATCAGGTTTTACTTGTAGATTCAACCGTTTATGATATCCAAACCGGAGAGGAACGATTCACGGTTTCCCCTGCTCGTTTTGGGATCAGGATGACAACTCGAATGTTCAAACCTAACACCAGTGATCTTATTATTTGTGGTGTTCTTCTCCCTGAATTAAAAGATGAAGAAGAAAGAGAGGAGATGACAGAGGAAGATGCGTTGGAAGAATTGAACGATATCCTACTGGGGATGTACGGTATCAATACAGAGAAAGGGAATACCGTCTTATTTGTTGATGGTGAAACAGGAAAAATCACCTCTGAACCGACCACTAGTGTGGAATCTGCTAGCTTGAGTGTCGAGGAGCGCTATCTACTGACTGGACACCTCGATAAGGCAGTTTACGTTTGGGACCTGGCTACCGAGGAGAAAAAATTGGAAATTCGACTCCAACCAGATGAAGATGCCACTGCAATCAGTGCCTATGGCGTTTCCCATGTTATGCAAGGAGAGAATCGGGATCATCTGATCGTCGCTTGTGCTGGCACCATCCCAGAAGATCGAATCACAATGTGGGATATTGAAACTGGACGGAGGATTCGGAGTTTTGGAGCTGCAATTCCTCCGGTTAGTCTTGAGGTGAAGCCTTCTCGTTCGGATTCCATCATTATTCAAGAATACAAGGATTTCTTATTCCCTTTTGAGCAGATGAATTACCGGATTTATGGTAACTATCGAATGCTAAGCTTGACCAATGGCCAAGCTCCTGCTTTGTTCCCAAAATTTGATAGTATTACCTTCAGCCCTCGGCTCGATTATTATGCAGCAAAACCAACTGAATTTGAGACTGTCAAAATTTACTATGCACCATATAATGAGCTTATCAGTGAGTTGGAAAATAGTCAAGGAAGCTTTGAGTACCTGGTCTTTAATCGAGATGCTTCTATGGTGGCTGGCTACAGTGCAAAGACCATTTTTGTCTGGAAAGTAGCTGATGGCAGCCTTTATCAACAAATTCCACAAAATAAACCTAATCTCAGATTCATGGATTTCGACCCAACGGGTGAGTATCTCGTTTGTAGTTACGACCCCCGTGAGGTAAAGATCTATGATTTGGATAATCCTGAAGAGTTGGTTTATCACCAAAAACCAGGTATTGTACCAACTCTAAACACTTGGGCAGATTGGGCTACTAGTACTTGGATGCAATTGACGACGAAAGAAGATGGCAATAAAGTTTGGGCTGTTAATGAAGGGGATCAATCGGTTTCATTAGTCCAGAATAATACGCTGATGGCTGTAGATCGTACCATGACTACAACCAATAAACTGACAAGCTTCGCTAAACTGGTCATCTTCCGCGAATACTATGATATTGATCTAAGTGATGATCGCCACTATGCGGCTGCATGGCGCGATGATATGGCTTCTGTTCAATTCGTAGACTTAGAAGAAGGCAAGAAAATGACAAGAGTCCAAGATCGAGAAGTAGTACTGACAAGTGCGGCAACAAGCTTGTGGACATCTAGGACCACTGCCAACGATGAACAAAAGCAATACATCAGAGCCTTTCTAAAAGACCGATTGGCATTTAGAGAATTTACAGCTGTGAGCCCTAATTGGAATCTGTTTGCGGTAGCTACGAAGTATTATGAGGAGGAAGACCTGCGAATTCGTGTTATTCCGATTACAGAAAGTAAAAAAGGGGGGATAATGAATCTCATCAAGGGAAAGGAGCCAGAAGGAACATTCCGTCTTGTTGATAGTGAGGAATACGGAGAAGGCATCGTCTTTAGCCCCGACGGACAGATGATTGCTGCCAGTAGCAATGCCTTAAATAATATTCGCATTTGGAACGCCAACGATGGTAAAGTGATACAAACTTTGGAAGGACATAGTGGAAAGATTGCTTTTACCTCCAACAGTAAAACACTGATTAGCTCCGGATGGGATCGCCAGGTCAAGGTTTGGGATCTAGAAAATAATGTTGAGCTATATAGTTTTATTGCTATCAAAGGTCAAAATGACTACGTAACTATCCTTCCTAGTGGCTACTACAGCACTTCTCGTAAGGACTCCAGGGCTATTGCATTTGCATTGGGTAAGGATGCCTATCCGTTCGACCAGTTCGATGTGCAATTTAACCGGCCGGATCTTGTTTTGCAGGAACTGGAAAACTCTATTGCAACAGATGTGGACACTAATCCTAATGCTGTTCTTATCAAGGCTTATTTCAGTAGCTATCAGAAGCGGTTAGAAAAACAAGGATTGAATGAAGCAGATTTCCAACGCTACTTCAGCTTGCCCAAAGTGGAGGTAGCTGATCATGCCATGAGCCAAGATAGCAGAACACTGAACTTAAAGATCTCAGCAAGCGATGAAGCTGTTAACCTCAAGAACTTATTTGTGATGATTAATGGCGTTCCGATATTCGAACAAGGCTACAAAAATCTGGCTGGAGGCAGTAGCAAGACTTATCAGGGGACAGTCGATCTGTCATTGTCACACGGGCAAAACCGAATTCAAGTTTATGTAGTAAATCAGCGAGGGGCTACTTCTTTGAAGTACAACGCCGTAGTGGAGTATACTGGTCCAATAGCTTCGAGGACCTTGCATATTGTCACCTTAGGAACTTCCAAGTTTAAGGACGCTACGTATGATCTAGACTATCCTGAAAAAGACCTCGATGACTTCTATAATTTCTACTTGCAAAGAGCTACAGAATATGATGATATAAAGGAATATCGATTGGAGGGCGAGCGGTTTACATTAGCAGAATTTCGAAAACTCAAGACTACCTTGGCACGTACGGCACCAGATGATGAGGTGATTATCTTCATTTCTACTCATGGCATGCTCAATGAGAATTATGATTACTTTCTGGCGACTTATGATGTTGATTTTAGTCGCCCTGATGTATTGGGACTGAGCTATGAGGAGGTAGAATCCTTTCTTCGTTCTATTGGGGCTCGCAACAAATTGGTATTTATGGATGCCTGTCATTCGGGGGAGTTGGATGATACTGCTATGGAAGCTGCTAATAAGGCCAGAGAAGTAGAAGGAGGGTTGAATATTAAGGCTGCGCGCTCTACTGGTTGGGAGCAATTGCCAGGTCAACAGTCTTTTGATTTGATGAAGCAATTGTTCGTAGATCTACGTTCGGGCACTGGTGCTACCGTTATTGCTAGCGCAAGTGCTATCCAGTACGCTTACGAAAGAGATGAATGGCTTAACAGTGCCTTTGCCTACTGTCTCTTAAATGGTTTGAAAAATGGTGCTGCAGATCTGAATAACGATCAAAGCGTGAGTATAGCGGAAATTCAGGCTTACCTATCTTACTCGGTTGCCCGCCTCACAAACGGTGGCCAACAGCCGATTAATCGTACGGAGAACATATTTAATAATTACGAAATCTGGTAGTTCTTGCCAATTCGTTAGTCCCCTTGCTTGTAACGGTAATAAGTAAGGGGACTCCTTCCTTCCATTCTTCGCTGCGCGCAGCCGCAATTCTTAGAAGAATACTGATTTCTCTCATTTCATTCCCTAAGTAGATTCCCTGCTAGCCTTGCGCAAAGCTGGATCCTACTAGTTTCCCCTGAATTGGGGGCCTAAAGCCCCTAGATTGCAATAGCAAGCTAATGGTATTGGAGTATCCAAACCGTGATAGCAAGCAATGAGGCCTATAGCTGCCTGTATGATAAATCCAAAAAATGATTTTAGGAGTAGCCGGCCCAAGGGGACACCGTTCAACAGAATGAGAGATTGTTTGCCATGTTAATCAATCCACTCGGCCTTGTAATACGGTTTGGGCTGGCTCATTTATCGTGCATCGAATGCGGTGGCTGACTCGAAGCTAAGGCTTCGATGATTGGTATCAATACATTTTCAATTCAATAAAAACCTATAAGAATGAACATCAAGAAGACCCTCAAAACAACGATTTTCTTTACCCTATACTTCAGCGTAACGCTTTTAAATTCGCTCGACGCTCAGAAGACCTTTTTTGAGAATGTAGACGTAGAAGAATTTGTTGCGCCTTATAATGAAATGACGATAAATGTCTACGGCACAAACTTGACACTACTAGTGACCGACGCGACCAAGTTTAGAGGAGATAAGAAGAAAAGGTTAGAACCAGATCAGGTTAAAGAAGGTACAACCGTTTCTAAGCTATCCTATGAGTTGAGTGGGGCCAACTACGTAGCTACTACCGTTGAAACTAATATTGCTGCAGATGGTAGTATTCGTATCCACGGACTATTTGAAGGAATTCAGGATGGCCATGCAGTCATCGATGGTTATCCAATTCGGGTATCACCAGGCACTGTGATCAAAGGAGAACATCGGATTTTCAAAAAGGGAGCGTGTGAATGTGCTGGCTTTGCCGTTCCAAGTTTTGATCATCCCTTGTTGCCAGCAGGCGAATTCTACGTAGAAGTTAGTGGGTTTCAAGACGAATCTGGCACTGTTACGGCCGATGAAGTATTTCTTTGTCGAAACACCTTTGGGCGCCCTGAACAAGAACTGCTCGCTGCGACTAATGGCAGCTTGACTGACCAGACACAGCGGATAACTCAGGTTCCACCAAGTGTCTACAGTCCGCCCATGGGCCTTTACAATGGGCAAGTACAGGTGGGGCAATATAGTTATCCGTTGACCAACGATATCGAACTCCAGGGATATATCAATCAAGTAGGTAATCGCCTATTACCTGACCACGTAGCAGATCAGCAAGGCCTAGGAGGGCCGGTAAGTTATCGTTTCTATGTGATTGATGATCCAATTCCAAATGCTTTTGCTTTTCCCAATGGCATGATCTTTATTCATACTGGCTTATTGAACATGATGGATAACGAAGCGCAATTGGCGGTAGTACTTGGGCATGAGATTGCACATGTCACTCATGAGCACGGTCGCGAGCGATACGCCACCAGTTCACTGGTAGATAAAGGAACTACTTTATTTGGTACCTTTTTTGAGAACTCCCTTCAAGTTGAATTCGGGAAACTAGCACCGAACATGTCTCCAGAAATGTTAGGTACGCTTACAACAGTTTCGGCTAATATTACGCCCGCTGCAATTTCCAACATCGTGAAGCCTCAGGCTAAAATGGAGACTCAAGCTGACCGAGTTGGACTTTATTACGCGCATCAGGCGGGTTATGATATTCGTGAAGCGGTGAATTTCTGGAACAAGATGGAACAACTTACTGCCAGTACTAGCTTTCAACAGGAAATCACCTCCCAGCTACTCAGTTCTCTTGGCTCAGATCGCTTGAAATACCAAACTGCTGGGCAAAATCCACTCCAGAAGTTAGGTGCTGCAGGATCCGAAGTACTCGCTAAGCAAATTCTGGATACGATTTACACTAGCCACCCTAAAGCACGGAAACGAGCTAGGGCTATGAACGAACTGATAAGTACAGTATATGCTGATACGGATTGGTCTTCAACTCGGTCACAACGCGAACGTTACCAGGAGCGTGTTGGTGGCTAGCGGGAGTGCCAAGTCTTCCTATGAAATACCATTTATTCAGTTCAGACTGACGATAGGCTAGATCGTAAATGCTATCCTATTGTCAGTCCCATCAAATCAGTTTCCAGATGAAATCCCTTTTGTTTACTATGCTTCTACTGTTGAGTGTCCCATTGTTGAGTATGCCGGAGTCCGGTGATAACAGCGTTGATAACCTCTGTGATTACACAAAACTTCTTGAAGGGGTAAATGATCAAGAGCGGCAAGTGCGTGAAGAACTATATCTACGTTTAGTAGGAATCGTACATGAATTACAGGCTTATCGTACCGCTTTGGCCACACGGAAGCAATATATTGACATGTTTCCAGCAGTATATTTTCACGTAACGGCAATGGAAACCAATGAGATCCGACATGGGAAGTACGCTGAGCCTGTCTGGAAAATGGCCCAAATGATTGCTTTTTATGAAGCTTACTTAATTAATAGGAGAGCTTGGGACAGTAATAGAATAACTGATGTAGAGCCACATTGGGAGCTCCATTTTCGGGAGGCCCAGAGTACCCAGTCAAGCTTGCCTGCCCTTTGTTTTGGGTTCAAAGCAACTTTAGAGTCGGCGATTGATGCGCATATCATCTATGATCTGCCACGTTCTATCCGCTATACCAATACCAATTTTAGTTCTGTAAGTCAGACGGATTTCGCCAAAGTGAAAAGTGAGTTCAATGAGGTGAATTCAGTTTTTGCCCATGCACAAGGTGCAGCTTTAAGTGATCTAAAGTCACTCAGTTATTCATGTAGCACATTATCAAGTCTACTACAAGGAATTCTAGGGCCGGATATCATTGCGATGCGAACTAAGGCTTGGCAAGACGCTCATAACCCTGGCTTAACGATTAAGTTCGAAAATGAAACGCTGGGTGTACATCCACATAGTCCAAGTATATGGAGTTATTTTCTTCGTCGTGGTCGAGCTCTTTGTCCACCCCCAATTTCGACACTTTTTCTCTTCGATATGTCGGGGAGTATGAGTAGCAATGGTGGAGGAACTATTCCAAAAATTGAACAAGCTAAAAATGCAGGCCGGTCTACACTTAGCGCCCTTCGGAATAATTATCAGGGAGTGGTAAATGAGGTTGCTATCTATGGGTTTGAGGGTGCTTGTCGAGAGGATCCCACCACGGAGGTATTCTATTTCAGCCGAGACTTACAAGAGGCAGAGCAAAGCCTAGCTAGGCTCTACACTGGAGGTGGAACCCCCCTTGGGAAGGCTATTCGGGCGGCAGAGTGCCGTTTAGCAGAGCATCTCACCCTAACAGGACAAACCGATGGTAAGCTCATCCTGCTGAGTGATGGTCAGGGAACTTGTGGAGAAATTCGGCCGCAAGGGGTATATCACAATGCACCTACTCAAACTCAACAGTATACTGTCGCTGCTGGACAATGTAGTAATCCAATTACTTCTAATACGAGACTTAGATACTACACTGTGGGCTTTGATATTCCCCCAGGATCACCCGCAGAAAGAGACTTGCAGTATTTGTCGAACCTTACAGGAGGTAAATACCTCAATGTGCAAAATCAAACACAATTGACGCGGGCCTTCCGTAAGTTTAATCGTGTTTACCGCCCGAAACCCTTTCCATTAGATAATCAACTTACAGACGATGATCGGCGGAAATTTGATCAGGGGGTAGAACACATCCAGAGCGAAAAGTTTGTCTCCGCAACAGAAGTCTGTGAGGCGTACGTTAAGGCCCATCCGAACGATTGCCACGGGTTATTCAACTTAGCGCTTAGTTATGAAGCTAATGACTTGTACCGCGAGGCTATTACCCAGTACCATGCCTACTTATCCTTGTGTCCTGATGCAACGGACGCTGCCCATGTTCGACAACAGATACTTTTTTTAGAAGAAGAATATCGTGATTTCCTCGCCTTCCAACAAGAGGTAATCCGAAGCGATCTTGACTTTCTAAAGCTACATTTTGAACGAATGCAAAATGGTCGTTCGGTTGCTTTAGCAATGGAGTTTCGCGGATTCTTGCAGGAAAAAGGAGACTACTACGACCGTCTTCCAAGATTGATTGACCAAGAAGATCGATTCTTTGTTGGTTTGGCTGAGGATATAAGTGCTGCCTTTGACCGCTGTGCAGTAATGATTAGAAGAAACCCTGATCATTGGGACCGCGATGCGATTCCGATTGTTTCAATGACCTATTTGAACCTTCAAGATCTTCTTAGTGAGATGTAGACCAGACTCTTAATACCCCAAAACACCGAATATCCTATGCCATACTATTTTATCTCAGATCAGGATGGGCAATTAGGCCCAATGGACCAAGAGGAACTTAGAGAAATGCCGCTGGAAACCGATACGCTAGTCTGGCGTTATGGCTTCGCTGGGTGGAGAGAGGCGGGAACGATTGAAGAGCTAGCCAAGTTTTTGCCTCCGAGGCCAGATCTTGTCGTTGCCAGGCCGGAGGACGAGCTGGAGGAAGAAGAATTGTCCGAAGCTCCGACATTCGCGGATCTGCATTACCGGGTTGGTGTATACCTAACAGCTTTGCTTCTGGGGCTCAGTTTCCTATTTCCTGGAGAAACGAATACAGATTATGGTATTGTCATTTTTACCACGCTGGCTGTTTTTTCTTGGTGGTCACTCCAGCAGTTCTTTTTCGCAAAGGAGGATGCTCTTACCGCCCGGCTTCTCTGGATTGTAATGGCCGTCTATGCGGGGTACTTGTTGAGCTACTTGCGATATACAGGTCTGCCTTGGGATTATCAAATTTCTGAGACAGTCTGGGATATCGGCTGGTGCCGCACTTTTGGTCGTTGCAGTGCAGATACTCAGCTTCTTGCTCAAAGGCTGGGCATGTATTTCGAGCAATTTCAGGCAGGCTATCTACTTGCTGCTTTGGGGTTATTGGCCGTTGCAGTTCGCTTCTGGCGCATTAGCAAAGACTATGGCCCCTTACTCTCTTGGCTTGGCTGGTCACTTATTATCAGTACGCCACTTTGGCTATTCGTGCACCTGATGGATCGCCTGTTAGGAGCAGATAGTTTGGGCGGGATCAGTAGTCTGTTTCTGTTGGCTCCGTTTGGATTGCTGATTCTGTTTATACACACAATGACTGCTGACTAATGCCTCAATCACAATACTCCTGTATTCTTTTTCAACCTCCTTACAAACCAATAGTCATGACCGATAAAATTCTTTCTTACTTCCAGCGGTGCAACGACCTTCAATCCTTCTCAATGGAGGAGCTACAACAGATCGCCAATATTTCCAAACTCGTCTCTTTTGCCAAGGGGCGCGATGTCTTTTCGATTGAACATCAGGACCGGTATCTTTTCGTCGTAGGGGAGGGGATGCTTTCACTGCGCCTTCATCATCGGCACCTATCGAAGAAGTTCATGGAGGGGGCTTTATTTGGGGAGATCATCTTGTTCTCGGATCGTGGGCGTTTGGGAGCTATTCACTGCCTGGAAGAAGTGGAGCTTGTCGCGATTGACAAGTTGTACATTCTGGAAGCTAACGAGTTCTTATCAGATAAGCTACGGTTCAAAATGCTTCATCAGATGGGGGCTAAAATGGCCAGCTATTTCTACCATGACCAAAACAAAACCATCGCGGAACTACTGGAAGAGATGGAGTCTGAATACCTGGAGTTTAAAGCATCTACCGCCGAAGGGAATTGGGATGGAATGATACGCACTATCGCTGGCTTCATGAACCTTAATGGAGGAACGATCCTATGCGGCGTGAAAGACGGCGGCGGTGAATTGGCATACTTCCTGACAGACAAACATAAAGTGGATGTGTTTGAACGGAACTTCCGAAATAAGATGCATCAGCACCTGGGGCAGAATCTTCCAGGTATCCACTTTGATTTACAGCAAATGGGAAAGAGTTGTGTCGTACGTATTGATGTTGATCCTTCTACCTTTCCGGTGTTCTACCGTAAAAACCTCAACAACCCGCGCTCTAAAGAGTACTTCTACATTCGCTCTGGTAACCAGAACTATCCGATTCAAATGACCAGTGATATTGTCAGATATATCCAACGCAGATTTAAAAATAAATCAGCTTGATAAATATCATTGGATTGACACACAATTGTGTAATTTGTAGTTGATTGATTTAAGGTTGGTGTTAATTGATTTTGACTCCGCAGACCTGCCGAAACCCATTTGTTGAACCCTTTACACCGAGAACCTACTGCTATGCCTTATCGCATTTCTCTTGTCCTTTTCTTCCTGTTTGTGATTGCACGTCTACAGGCTCAGGAGCCCCCGACGATCCAAATCTGTTCTGGTCAGCAGGAAGTCTGTATCGATCAGCCATTTTTTGAACTATGTGTCACGATCAGCGTAGATCCTGCTTTTCCGCAAAGTATTGATCGCTTCGAAATCAACTGGGGTGATGGTACAATGGTGACCGTAGTTCCGGGCAGCGCCAATCCTCCCAACCAATTTCATACGTATGATCTTTCCGACTTCTTCGGGACCTGTGATTACATCAACGATGATTTTGTGGTCCGCTTGGATGCGTTCCTGGATGACGGAACCAGCACTAACAATGCATTCTTTCCAGCTTTCAAGAATCCACCGCAAGCAATTATTCAAAATAGTACCAATATCGCTTGTGTAGGGGAGGAGGTTTGTTTCACTGATAATTCATGTCCGACCGAGAATCTGGAGTTAGTCAACTGGGACTTTGGTGATGGCACGACCTCCAACTCGGAGTCCTGCCATACGTATGATGCTCCAGGTACCTACATCACAACGCTGACTGTTCAAAACGACTGTGGTATGGATACGGCTCGAGATACCGTTGTTGTTATTGCTCCCGCTACAGCAGGGGCAATTATTACTGACGGATTTGAACCGGGCAGTATCGATCCTTATCAAGTCTGTTTAAGTAATGGCTCTGCCACTTTAACCTTGGAAGGTGCGCAGAACTCTTCGGGAGAAACGAGTTACAATTGGCAAGTACTAGAAGGATCACTAGGAGTTAATTACCAGTGGTTGTTTTCGAATCCAGACCCGCCAAATTTACCCACGCAACCAGAGCAGGATATTCAGTTCTTCCTGCCGGGAAGTTATACCATTGTACTCACCACTGATAATGCCTGTAATATGCCTGCTACGGATACGCTCAACGTAGTAGTGGAGGGCGGTGAACTTAGTCTTGAGCCGCAAGAGGATGGCTGTGTTTCCCTGGACTACACGCCAGTTCCCCTGCTGACGGATAATGTGATGTACAGTATTAATGGAATGACTGTGGGCAATTTCCCACAGAGCCTTGGCCCCGGTACCTATATCGTAGAGTTGAATGGAGCGAGTAGTATTTGTCAGAATGGGAGCTTACGGGATACTTTTCTCGTACTGACGCAAGAGGTTGCAAATATTCAAACGCCAGATACAACTATTTGCTCCTTAGATGGTCCATTTACCTTCAACGCTACTCCAGACAATGGAGAATGGACCATCAACGGATCTCCGTTTTCAGGCACAGTTGATCCTACCGCTTTTTCAGCTGGCACTTATACAATAGGTTATGGGAATGAGCCCTGTATCACCAGTGATCAAGTCGATTTTACGATTGTGAACGCGGATATTAACATGCCTCCTGATACCGAGCTTTGTGTGGATGATGCACCTTCATCGTTTACCGCTGATCCGCCAGGAGGGACATGGTCCGGCCTTGGTATTTCAGCTGATGGAGTGTTTGATCCGGCGATCGGCCCCGGGATGTATACGCTCTACTACTCAGTGGACAACTCCGCTCTTCCTTCTTGTTCAAATCAGGACAGCTTTGTGATCACGGTGTCCCAGCTGTTCGTCGACTTTCAGGTTGATGACTGCGATGGGAACAGTTTGTGCTTTTCCTTGACGGCCGCTAGCTCAAGTTTTTCGTCGATTACCTGGGATTTTGATGGTACAGGAAGTAGTAGCCAAAGTGCCCCTTGCCATACATTTCCCACGGCCGGAAGTTATGATGTGACGGTAACGATTACAAGTGGTAATTGTACAGTCTCTACTACTCAAACGGTGAGTATTGAGCCGCCTCCTGTAGCGGATTTTGCGCTCAATTTCGACCCCGCCCTCTGTTCTCCCTTGAATGTCGAAATACTCGATAATTCGAGTGGGAGTAATATGACTTATGAGTGGTATCTAAATGGCGTACTCTTCGACCAAACGGCTAGCCCTTCTGACTTGGTGTTAGAAGCAATTGGAGAAGTTGAAACCTACGTAATTGAATTAATTGTTGCAAATGATTGCGCAACAGATAGCCAGGTTGAGACCATCATTGTAGAACCGCAGCCTCTCTCTCGCTTCGGAATTGATCAAAATCAGTACTGCTCTGGTGACACAATCTTGATGTCTAATGTATCAGTTGGTAATCCGGATACGTACTCCTGGTACCTGAATGATGAACTCATTTCTACCGACTCTCTTGAGCCAGTTATTAGCTATGTAACTGAGGTATTAGATACCATTCAGATTTGCCTGATCACGAGTAATAGTTGTGGTTTAGATACGCTGTGCGCAGCCGTGGAAATATTACCGACTGATGTTACTGCATTCTTCAATACAGATCCAGTAGTAGTGTGTGCGGGTGATAGTGTTCGATTCTCGAATTTTTCCACTTTAGGGGTGCCAGTATTCTATGATTTTGGGGATGGTAACAGCACCAGTAATCCCAACCCCGTATATGTCTACGATAGTCCAGGTGAATACCTGGTAACGCAGCAGGCCTTTGGCTGTGGGTTTGATAGCTTTGAGAAGTTAGTTACGGTAGTAGAACCGCCTATTGCAAGTTGGGAAGGGCCAGTCGTGGGCTGCCCGGGGGATACGTTACAGTTCACCAACACCAGTCAGGGAACTATGACCTATGAATGGGATTTTGGAGATGGATCATCGGTGTCTCAGGAAGCATCACCTAACCATTTCTTCAGTGCTCCCGGACAATTTGAAGTTTGTCTTACGGTTATCCAAACCAGTGTGGGTAATTGTTCTGCAACCACTTGTCAAACTGTAGTCATCAGTGCTCCGCCAACAGCTGGATTTTCCTTCACAGATTCCCTTTGTCTTGGACAAACGATCATGTTCTCAAGCGAGGCGATTGGAAATACTTTGTTTTGTGACTACAGTTTTGGGGATGGTAACTTTAGCGGGGTGTGCGAAACAGAGCACATGTATGGAGCCGCTGGAGGATATCAAGTTACTCAGATTGTGACGGACGATCAGGGGTGCCGAGATACGCTGACTCAACCGGTATTCATTCGGCCACTGCCAGAGCCTGCTTTCAGTTTCTTGGCCATGGATGGCTGTTTCCCAGATACCATTTCCTTCATGAATGAGTCTATATTGGCAGATAGCTATCAATGGGATTTCGGAGATGGTAATACTTCTACCGTGATTAATCCCATACATGTCTATGCTAACCCTGGCACCTACACTGTTCGGTTGACAGCGTTTATTGACGGTCTGTGTATGGCCGAAGTAAGTCAGGAGGTGATTATTGCTGCTGCTCCAGAAGCTGTGATTGTCTTACCAAGTGAGCCCCCTTGTTCAGCCTCAAGTTTATCATTTAGTAATGGCAGCAATGGCCCTTATGTATCTCAACAATGGGATTTTGGGGACGGCTTCGTTTCCTTTGAGGAAAATCCTGAACATACCTATCAGGCTCCAGGAACGTACGAAGTAGAATTAGTAGTGGCAACGGCTAATGGCGAGTGCACCGACAGTACTACGACCTCCATCACCATCTTTCCTGCAATTCAGGCTACTGCGGTTGTTAGTCAAGTTACATGTAATGGTGGAACGGACGGCCTTATCGATATTACTACAGCCGGAGGGACTGCCCCTTTCAATTTTGCTTGGTCAAATGGAAGTGAAACAGAAGATATCGCTAATCTTGGAGCTGGTTCTTATCAGCTTGCCATCACGGATAGCAACACCTGCAGTTGGGATACGACGATCGTGATAGTTGCTCCTGAACCGATTACAGCAGAGGTAGAGATAACAGGAACTACCTGCTTCGACGGGAGTGATGGTCAGCTTTTGCTCCGCGCGATATCCGGTGGGGTAGGACCTTATACCTGGAATTGGAGTGGGGGAGTAAGCGATTCTCTATTGGCTCCACTTCCTGCTGGAAACAGCTATGAACTCCTCATTCGCGATGCACTTGGATGCGAACTTAGTTTACTGCTTGAAGTACCACAGCCAGAGGAGGTATTTCTTTTGGACAGTATAAGTCAAATTTCTTGCCATGGGGAACATGATGGTGTAATTGAGATACTGGAAAGCGGCGGTGGAACTGGTCCCTACGATATCAATCTACGTGGCCCTGGTTTTGAGGAAGGAGGTGTATCGGTCAGTCGATTTGACAGTCTGGGCCCTGGCCTTTATGAGCTTGAAGTCACAGATGCTGCCGGTTGCACAGTATGGTATGATCGCGAGATCATTGAACCAGCACCGACCGCACTTAATATCGAACAAGATTCCATCTCCTTGACTTTG
>CAJXOS010000165.1 GCA_913057725.1 uncultured Lewinella sp. | reverse complement strand
TGATACCTCTCAAAATCGCCACGGACTATTGTAATTATTAGACTTGATGAAAAAAATTACAACCCGTTACCAGTCTGTCTTTACCAGACATTTCCTTCGATTTTCTCTGTATAAATTCACCATGCACTGAGAGACCAGTGATGTAGATTTTTTTAGTGCACAGCCGAGTAAGTTCCTAACGTGCAATTGTTCTCTCCTCTTTATTTTCAAGATTTAGGACACTACGGCTTTCCAAACGTTTTTTTAATAGAGTAGGAAATGGAAGATCTTAAAGAGCTGATTTACATCGTAAATCGGAACAAAGTCAAGCGTATTGATATACTTAACCTCAAGGAAAAATCACCCTCCAAAGTAAATGCGCTATACCAAGCCATTAGTAGTGGAGAAGTAGACAGCGATGATGATGCCTTCCAACTTTTGTTTCCCAATGCGAAATCCAAAAGTGCGTATCGCAACCTGAAGGCCGTTTTGCAAGATAAATTGCTGAATACGCTCTTCTTCATTGATACGTATCAAAAGAGTTATACCGACCGGCAGGTTGCGTTTTACGATGCTTACAAAGATTTTGCTGCGGCCCAAATTCTTCTGGCAAAAAATGCGCGTAAAGTAGGTATTAAACAGCTCGAAAAGCTGTTGAAGAGGTCAATTCACTTTGAATTTATTGAGCTTGTGCCACCAATACTGCGTCTACTGAGACTGCATTATGGTACCAGGCTCGGTAATGAGAAAAGATATCGGGAACTCGACCACATGTGGGAGGAGTACCACCATCTGGAAAGCCTGGAGAATCTTGCTGAGCGGTACTACTCTGAGCTGGTGCTGCACTATGTGAATAGTAAATCGGTCAAGGTCAACCTGAAAGAGCTAGCGCAGACTTATTACGAGGAATTGGCGGAACACAAATCTCAATTTCATAGCTATAAATTTCGTTTATATACCGGTTTGGTGCAGCTCTTTAGTTACACCTGTGTAAATGACTACGTGAGTACCATCCCTGTATGTGAGGAGTTGATTGAGTTTTTCGAGGCTAAGCCTTTTCAAGCCAATACGCCCATTCAAATTTGTCTCCATCACCAGTTGGTAGCCTATATGCAGTTGCGTGATTTTACGTGGGGGCGCCGAATTGCCCAGCGCAGTCAGGAACTTATTGAAGAAGGTGCGTTTAACTGGTTTAAGAACCTGGAGTATCTCTTCTTACTGGCCATGCATACAGCTAATTACCAGGAAGCCTATCAGGTGTTTTGTCAAGCAGTGGAGCATAAACGCTATAAGTTCTTGCCGGAACAGATACGAGAAAACTGGCAGCTCTATCAAGCCTATGTCCATCTACTGATTGATCAGGATAAGATTGTCAAACGGGAGGGGGATAAACGATTCACTTCTTTCCGAATCAATCGTTTCTTGAACGACATGCCACTCTATTCTAAGGATAAACGTGGTATGAATATCGCGATCCTGACGGTGCAGATACTATTCTATATCCAAAAGGGCAAATACAATACGGTGATTGACCGCATGGAAGCCATTGAGAAGTATTGTTCTCGCTACTTGTTTAATGATGACACCATGCGTTCTTACTACTTTATCAAGCTTTTACTAACTATTCCACAAGCCAGTTTTCATCGTTTGGGAGTACTGCGCTACGCAGAAAAACCACTCAAGAAGATGAAGGCAATTAGTACCGAAATGTCCAACCAATACCACAAAATTGAGGTAATGTCCTACGAGGTGCTCTGGGATATGGCGGTGCAAATGCTCGGTACCCAAACCGTTCGTTTGCGGAATGCAAAGCGGAATCGTAAATCTTCTTAATGAAACACTCTTCATGATTCCTGAGCGGTGAAGGAGTAGCAACGTAGAACCGAACGATTCGCAATTTTCACAAATAGCTCACGTGGACTAGCTGCGTATATAGCGCTAGTCCACGCTTATCTAAACCACGCTATCAAGGCGTAATCCCAAATTCTTAGTACTTCTTTCCGTCGATACAAATTGACGATCGGTCTTGATCGTCAGGACAATTCATTATTGCATGTAAGTAATGGTGGCATAGGTAAATATGTCCAACTACTGCCGTTGCCATATAACTGTGTTATGGGGGGGGATGGTTGATTTTTAGCGATTTATGTCGATAGGGCGATAGGAAGCGTCGTTATGTTTTTTCTCTAATTCTCGGCGCTCTTCTATCCAAGTGAGCGCCTACGCGTACCCCTCCATTTGTCTTAAGAGAAGGTCATATCCAACAGTTGAAAAAATTACGATCCATGAAGAGTACATATATACAAGCATACAACTGCAAGAGTTATCGTGTCATCATCGAAGAGACGTTGACACCCTAATTTTAAGGTGGAGTAGGGGTAACAATAGTCGGTGGTTAGGCAGTCATTCTGCCAAAGTTAGTGGCTGCCTAAGTCGCTACGGGCTATTGCCGGGGAAAACTAAATTGGGAGTCGAGTCTGGTTCTTAACTCTTAACGATCATATTGCTTTATTTTCAGTCACTCTCTAATTGGTGAGGTGATACACTATTGAAGTGAAGCTTATCTGAGCTTGCTTTGAGAGTCCCGTATCTCTTTCCCTCCCTTTTTATTGCATCTCCCAACATCTCCTGACCAAAGTAAAGTATTGGCATTGATAAGGCTTTAAGGCTACACTACTAGTTTCGATACTATATCTTGTCTCTGTTGTAAGGTTCTGTTTATTAGCTTGTTATGTTTTTAAATGTATTAATGGAAGGGATTTCTTTCCCTGACTCTGGCCGTTAAGCTGTCTGTAACTACGGTAGTATTGCACTCTAAATTTGTAGTGTTACAGTGAAGGATTTATCACATGAAAAAATTACGACCATGAAAAATGCATATTTACAAAAGTCTACCAATGCGAACCATCCAGTAATAATAGAAGATACCATGGCTCCTTAATGCTAATCTAATTTAGCACTTGACTTCATGTCCTCGATTTCGCGAACTTTTACAAACTATATAAAAAATGAACAACTCTTTTTATGGTAAATTGAAAAAGCTATCATTAACTAGAAGCTCGTCAGAATTTGTGCCACCAGTTGAGAAGCATTGGGTTAAGGCAGATATGATCTTGGGCAACGCCAGGCTCAACTGCCAAGGTTCTGGTGTTTGCAAAATCACCGTTCGTAGCAATAGTTATGAGCAAACCTGCAAGTGCAAAAAACTACCCATATGGATTAGCTTTGTAAATAACGATTGTCTTCAAATAATCATATCTAAACTTGACTTGTCTTCCCAAATATTTCGCAGCCATTTCGCTAACGATCAAGTTGAAATCAGTCAGCCCTTCGAAATCCCCAAGACTATAGGCTATCAACTTGGTTTTAGTAACCAAGTTATCATTAGTGCCAAAAAATATACTCTCTTTCAAAATAAATATTTCTTTTTTCATTACCTAAATTATCAGCATAGTCTATCACGTCTTGCAGGATAGAACTACGCATTGCTTCAATACTCCAAAAGACCAATTTATTCCTCGTTTAAATATAATTTTCCATTTCCTCTTGTAAGAGTCTATTTCCAATTTTAGGAGGTAGACTTTTTCCTTTAGAGGATTTCAAAAACCCCTCCTCGATACCAATCCTTTGTTGTTCTGCTATAAGTAATATCCATTACCATTTATAAGGGTATTAGTTGAAGTAAAGTCTATCACATCAACATTTGTATTTTATGAATTGAGCTCTAGAAGGTTCATTTGGTGTGGTATAAATATCTGTTTTTCAATTGTTAAGTTCTTTTTAAGTGTTTAAAAAAGGGGGTTCTTTCCCTGACAAAAGAGTTGGAATTGTCTCGGGTAAGGAAAAGTCACGAGGGTACTTTTGAATTTAATATTCGACTTGTAATCGAGTCGCATTGATGATTTTACGAATATCAACTTATTTAACTTGTTATTTGATGGTTTATCGCCTCTTTTCTTGTTGTGTTTTACTAATTACTTTGAACTGTACGAGCGAAGGGGTGTCATTAATGGAGCCCCAGTCATCATCAGCACTGCCATTGTGTAGTGGGACAGCTTCGTGGCCAGATTTTTCTACTATCCCATCCCCTACATTAATGGATGGGATAGGCAACAGCCATTTGCCAATTAGTACTAATGACGAGCTTGCTCAGCGTTGGTTCGATCAGGGGATAAACCATCTACATGGTTTTAATCATTTGGAAGCCTACCGGGCTTTTCAAGAGGTTATATTATTGGACCCTGAGTGTGCTATTGCTTATTGGGGAATTGCCATGTGTCAACCTGGTTTTGGAGGTAACGATACCAGGCGTTGGGATCAAGCAATTACTCAGGCGGTAACCTTAGCTGCGCAGCAATCACTTACTGCTGTAGAAAATGACTTGATTGAAGCCCTGTACTTGACAATGATGGAAGGCCTCAATCAAGCTGCTCCTCTTTGGGAACAAATCGTTCGCAAGCATTTTGATCAAGCACCTGATGCACTTGCTTTCAGTGGTATTATGTTGCGCCAATTGGTACAGAGTAATCAGCAATCTAATGCAGTGAAAATCCTACTGGAGTCAGCCATGGAGCTTTACCCAGATCATATTGGCCTTGGGCATTACTATACGCATGTTATGGAAGTCCGAGAAGATTTTCTCGCGGCAAAGCTGTGCGCGGAAAAAGTTGCTCTTTTGGCACCTAGTGCCTCACACTTGGTGCACATGCCAGGTCATATCTATTTTTTGGAGGGAGAATATGCAAAAGCTGTAAATACATTTGAGAGAGCTTACGACCTAGATGTAAACTATCATTCGGAAAGTAAGGTGCCTTATGCGGCGAATCAAAATTATATGCACAATCTCCATTACCTGGCGGTGGCTTCCAGTGAACTTGGAGATAAAGAAAAAGCCCTACAGGTTGCTAAACGTTATGCTAATCTGAAACTTCATAATAACCAATCGCTTGATGGAGGTGGCTTAATGTTGCTGTATGAAGGGCTTATTCTTCCTGCTTGGGTGCAGTTGCGTTTTCGTGATTATGCTGCAGCAAGTAGAGAGGTACGGTTTTGGCTAGATCATCCCAGCTTCGGTGCTAGCCATCCAATGGTTAGGCTATACTTTAAGACCATATTGGCTTACAGTGAAGGCATGTTGGCCTTGGATAATGGCGATATAGAATTTGCTATTGAGCGTAATGGTCAATTAATTCAACATCTTAAAGACTTTTCAGAGCGCAGAAATACTTGGCCAAATGGAGCAGAACTCCGGTCTATCCATCAGGTGTATGATGTGATGGTCTTGCTTAGCTTACAGCTTCAAGGATGGCTAGATAATATTGAACGAAACCACAGTTTTGATAACCGAGTCTGGCAAGAGGCTCTAGCGCTCGAACAGAATCTACCATATGACGAACCACCAAGGTTGATGTATCCGGTAGGGGAGAACCTGATGTATTTACAGTTATTCAGAGGAGATCAAGAAGCAGCTGGAGCGGCTGCTAAACTGGCATTTGAGGAACGACCTAATAGCCCTGTAATTCGAAGGGCACTTTCACAGAAAAGAAACAAATTATAATCAATATCACATGAAAATCTATTCTCACTTTCAGTCAAATAGGATTTTAGTAGACAGCCCGCATAATCGGGCTATTGGTATTTTACTGAAGATACTCCTTTGCTGCATCTTAGTTTTGTCCCAGCTTACAGCACATGGCCAAACCTGTGAAGCCATCGACTACAACGTTGTTGCTAATAAGCAGACGATTGCGCTCTCAACTACTATGACCATTGGAGGTGGCTCCTTTGCTGCTTTTACGGATGGTGTTGGGGGAGGACAAAATGCCATTTGGTGGCAGCGTAACATCAATGTTGACAATCAGGAAATTCTTAAAATGGTTTTCCCTTCTCCGACAGTGCTGTTTGGTATAGAGGTGACTGATGGCTCTTTTTTAGATAATGGAGTTAACTATCGCATGGAAGGTAGTAATGATGGTACAACCTGGGTAGATCTTACAGGGACACAAGTCTTCTCAAGTGATCGAACACCGTCTATTTATGTTGCTGGAGAGTCAACGTACAAGATCCTAATACCCGGGAATACAAGCTCTTATACCCAGTATCGGATGTTTGGTATCTCTGGACAAACGGACTGGAATTGGATCGCGGAAGTTTACTTCGGCCACGCACTTAGCGATCCTGGTCTCAGTAATATCGGTTGCACCTACGGTGCTAATAATGCAATAACCACTGATGATGAGGTGACTTTTGACTTAAATCCTTTGCTTGAAAGCAGCTCTGGAACCTATACCGTGAGCACCACTGCCGGAACACCTACTCCATCATCAGGAACAATAGGAACAACTACTTCCTTTACCTTGCCTCCGGGTTCTGTTGCTTCAGGTGACATTACTGTAACTATTACAGATGTTAGTGCTGGCTGCACAGTGACGGCAACTATTCCTAATGTGCCAGCTACACCCTGGATGGATACTGATGGAGATACACTCGGTGATAAGATCGATTTAGATGCAGATAATGATGGTATTCTAAATACAGTAGAGGATAGTTATTGCCCCGATGCTGCTTGTGATATGGATGGTGATGGTCTGAGGAATAGCCTGGACCTCGATTCAGATGGTGATGGTATACCAGATAATGTAGAGGCCCAAACCACCAATGGGTATACGGCACCTAATCCTGATAATATAGCTACCTATGTGAGTAATAATGGTGTTAACTCCGCCTACTTGGGAGGTCTTTCTGTCGAAGACACAGAAATGGATATGATACCTGATTTTGTGGACACAGATTCAGATGCGGATTTTATATCGGATAGCGGAGAGAGTGGTTTGGGAGCAAGCGGGGCAGGAGCTACTTATGCTGATGTTAATGGTTCGGTGAATAACCCAGCTACTGATTTGGCAACCGTTACAACTACCACTGCCGGAGAGGTAGACTATCGAGACAAGAAACCACCCACAGTTGTTAAGGTCTGCTATAATAGCGATACCTATGGTATCTCTGGCGGCGAGCTTACCTGGGCGGATGAAAAGCTGACTAACCTAAATAATTGGGGGCCAAATGGAATAGACCCTAGGTACCAGTTTGAACTACACAGCTTCGGTACCGGTGCCATTACCGAAGCGGCTATTATTGCCAATGGTTGCCAAATCTTCTACGTAGGAGGTAATAATAGCAATGCAGGGTCTTTTGACCCGAATCATTTGGGAGCATTATCCGCATCTGATAAGGATGCCCTAAAGAGTTGGGGCGAATCTCCTAATAATGTACTTATAGCCTTTCAAGGTATTTCTGCTTTTATGGGAGGAGCAGGGTATGCTGGTGACAATAGCAATACAAATCCCAATAACCTTACACCACTTGGGGAGGTTGTAGTTGGTGGTCTGTTCGGACTCCCTTCATCGTTTAACCAAGGGGGAAATTGGAGAGGACGGTTCACATCGTTTCCCTCGACGGCCTGTGTGGTAACAGAAGATGCTAACGATAACCCAACGGGTTTATTAAATAGTGTTACGGGTGACTTCTATTTTTCAGATTACGATCTGCTCAGTGAGCTGGGAGGGCTAGGAAACAGTGCCAATATTGTGACCAATACGGACATGTTATTTGCCAACCTCTTTAGCAGTGCTGCTATGGTTGCTATTGAAGGCCCTACGGATGTTTGTGCTGCATTCCTCTGTCCTGCGGGGAGTACTGCCCCTGGCCTCACTACAACTAGTGTTAGTAGTGCGGGTATACCTGTAGATCTTAACGCACTTTTTACTGGAGCTCCACCTGCTGGTGCTTTACTAACCTGGCACAATGCTGATCCCGTAGCAGATGATAACTTCATTGGTAATTCCTCTAATTACCCAGAGTCTGGCATCGTTCATGCCGCTTTCAGAGCAGAGGATGGTAGTTGTTATAGTCCTTCTACACCTGTAACACTAACGATTAATTATCCAGACTTGGAGGTTACTATATCTCCCGGAACAGGCACTGGACCGCAGGGGGAAGTCCAGTCATTTACCGTAACAGTAATTAATAACGGCCCTATTACGGCTCCCGATGCCGAAGTCAAAGTACCTATACCAGACGACCGCCAATTGGTCTTGGCCGATCCTTCCACAGGGTCATATGATGGCGGTTCACAAATTTGGAGTATCGGACAGCTTACCAACGGCCAAAGCGTCACACTAGATATTACAATACGACTATAAAAACCTGTTTGTACAAATCCTATCAAAAATCTCATGATGAAAAAGTTACAATTCATTCACTTAGTCTCTGAGACTAATCAGCAGATCATATCAAGCAGGTTGAAAAAGAACTTTGCTGTTACTCGAGGTTTCTTCCTCCTTTTTATATTGCTAGGAGCTATCACCGTGGTCACCGCGCAGAATTGCGGAGGTGCATCTATCAATTTAGCGAAGTGGGACTTTAACTCCCTAGATATCGAGTGTTTTGGCGCAGAGCATTTGGCACCAACGCCCATTACTGATCCTTCTATTACTCCAGGAGCAACCTACTGCCCTAATAGTAATAATGGTCAAAATGGCACAGTCTTGGGCTCTGTTGGTCACCAAAATACACCACAATACGCCAACGCTATTTGTTTAGCTAATTTCTATGCCGTAGAGAGTATATTGGCAACCGGTAATGGAGCCCCATTTGATCCTGATGCTACCGTTTGGGATCCTGAAGGAACAGTCAATTTGTCTGTTTGGTACGATATCCCTTTAGGCACCGAAGGTTGTCTGAGCAGTTTTTCCCTAAAAGTCCTTCAAAAACAATTTAATGGTAGCACGCTTAGCTTTGAAACTCAAGGCGTGGCTGTTAAGCGAAATGGTGTAATCGTTTATGAATCAACGCAAGCTATTACCCCTGCTAATGTCAATGGTAGTGACATAGTGTTTAATTTCTCAGGAAATGAGTTTTGCTCAGATGGTTCGGAGTTAGTGGAGTTTGAAATTGTATTTGGGTTAGCTCATCGCCTTATTGGCCCAGTATTACCTGGTCAAACTGGTCAAACTGGATATGATGATATTTGTGTTAACGGTTTTCTCAAAAAAAATGCTTTAGGTGGAATCATCCCAGCTACTTGTAGCGGGACGGGACCGAACGACGACGCGCAGGTTTTGATCCAAAACTTTGCGGATGGGGATACCTATGACTATAATGAGGGAGATACCTATACGGGTAGTGCTACTTTTGGCACTGCTACTCCTGTGCCTATGGATGGACTAGTACCAGGTTTCGCAAATCCTGTTAGTGCGACGGACTACACCTTTCGGGTCTTTAAATCCGGTTGTTTTTCGGATTTTACAGTCACTCTAGAACCGCAGTATTGTTGTATTGTGCCCAGCGGAAGTATATCCGTTGTTCCTGCAAGCTGCAATGGAACAACGGCTAATAATGACGCACAAATAATGGTTACCGGAGTCACTGGTGGAACTAGAGTTGGCATTTCTACAGGAACAACTTATACAGGACCAGGATTCACTGGTGCAAATAATCTGGTGGGCGGTGCATACACCTTCACAGGCTTGTTGAATCCTCTGATTGTAGAAAATTATACGGTTCGGGTCTTTGAAAGTGCTACTTGTTTTATCGATTATCCCGCTCAAATATTCAACGAAACTTGTATTGTACCTTGTACGCCACCCAATGGAGTGGTATTAGAATCTGTCATGGCTACCTGCACGGGAGATGTCAGAAATCCAGATGCTTCTATCATGGTCACTAATGTGAATGGCGGTGACCGGGTAGGTATGTCTCCAAGTATTAGCTATTCCGGACCTGATTACGACACCGCATTTGATCTGGTCAACGGTAGCCATACCTTCTCTGGTATTACTACCCCAAATGGTACACAGATATATACCATTAGAGTATACAATACCAGTGATGGATGTTATATCGACCAAACAGTAGAAATTGAAGATCCTAGCTGTGGTCCTAAATCTTACCCTAGTGCCTTTGTTACTAGTACGGGTATGAATACAAGTGAGGGAGATGGCTCCAATAACCAAGCAGCTTATGAAAGTTGTCAGAATGGTGAATATATTGATTTAGAACTTACTAAATCCGTTTCCCCACCAACCGGTGAAACTTGTGCGGATGCAGGAACACCATTTGTATGGACCTTAACGGTCACCAATGCCGGTACCATGGCCGCCACTGATGTCAATGTAGTGGACCTTATTCCAACGGGCTTGGATGTAACAATGACCAGCCCTAGTCAAGGTATTTACTACGGTGGAGCTGGTTGGGATGTGGGCGATCTGGCTGCTGGTGCATCTGCTACTTTAGATATTACTACCGTGGCATATATTGCAGGTAGTTATACCAATTGTGCGTATGTAAATGATGCTACACCAGAATATGACATCGATTCTTCCACGGATAATACAGAAGTAGCCAATGAAGATGACGACGCCTGTATTAGTATCAATGTAACAGGTAATAACCCGCCGCTTATTGAAAAGAGCTTCGGCCCTTATTTGGTTCGGCCAGGAGTACCTACTCGATTGACTATTAAAATTACAAACAATAATGATGTCCCTATAACGCTCACTAGTGATTTAGTGGACGCGTTTCCTAGTGCTCCTGGCCAGATGGTCATAGCTCCAACACCAAACCTATACATGTCTGCGGGCATAACAGCTGGAACAGGTGGTGTTGTTGCCACCGCTGGAGGTACCGGTTTGACGATACCTACAGGTACTGTCTTAGATCCAGGCTTAAATCAAATCAGCGTTGATATCACTGTTCCCGTAACGGGAGAGTATTGTAACCTCATTGATGTTGGAGAATTAATCACCGATGTTGGTGAAAATTGTTTGGCATCAGAAGCTTGCTTGAAGGCCAACCCTGATTTCGAGCTTGCACCTATCATTACCAAAAGGATGGTGCCAGAAGAGGTAGTAGTCGGTGGAGTATCAGATTTGGTCATTACTATCGAGAATAGAAATGGCTCTCCAATGACGCTAAACCAAGACTTTACGGATGCATTTCCCGCAGGTTTAGTTGTAGATGGTGCTTTAACAAGTACTTGCAATACAGCTACTCTGGAAAATGGTAATACGGAAGTACGTTTAGCTGCCGGTTCGACCATTGCCGCCAATTCTACCTGTACAATTACAATTCCGCTAAGAGCTGATGTTGCAGGTTGCTATTGTAATGTTATTCAGATGAACCAGGTCATAACGACTACTGGTACTAATGCATTTAGTGGTAATGAAGAAGTAGCAGAAGCTTGTTTGAAAGTACAAGACTGTCAGATAGAATTGACGGCAATACCTGGAACTTGTAATCCAGCGGATAACCTATACAGTGTCAGTGGTACTTTAACCTTTGATACACAACCAGCATCAGGCACTCTGACGGTTAGTGTCGATGGGCAACAGCAGGTTTTCAATGCACCCTTTACAAGTCCACAGGCTTACACAATCACTGGGCTTTCTTCTGATGGTGCAGCAAAGACAGTTACAGCTGTTTTTTCAGATAATGCAACCTGTACTAATACCGCTGATTATTCAGCACCTATCAACTGTACTCCCGTAACGTGTAGTCTGGTGGCTACAGACATTACTTGTAATGGAGGGGATACAGGCCAACTTGAAGCCACCGGAGCAGGTGGTACTGGTAGTTATGAGTATAGCATTGATGGTGGTACCAATTACCAAAGCTCAGGTATTTTTCCCAACCTTACTGCGGGCACTTACACCGTGACTGTACGTGATGTTAATAATACCACGAATATGTCCACTTGCATGGAGATGGTGTCTGAGCCTGCGGCCATCACCTGTGCGATTAATATTTTTTCCAATCCATCCGTAATGGGTGCCAGCGATGGTAGCCTAACGGCTGAAGGAGGTGGAGGAAGTGGGAACTATGAGTATAGTATAGATGGAGTTACCTATCAAACTTCAGGGACATTTTCTGGTTTAACAGCAGGGAGTTATACTGTGATTGTTAGAGATGTTGCTGATAATACCTGTACCAGTACTTGTATGATTACTCTTCTGGATGGTTGTGGGGTAAATATTACAACCAATGTAGGAGATTGTAATGAGTTTAATAATCAATATACGCTGAGTGGAACCTTGACTTTGAGCCTCGCTCCCAATACTGGCACCCTGACGGTAAGCGTTGATGGTCAACAGGAGGTCTTCAATGCTCCTTTTGCGACCACGCTGAATTATAACTTCACAGGACTCAATGCCGACGGGGCTCTACACACTCTGTCCGCAGTCTTTTCCGATGATGCAGCCTGTAATACTACTACCGATTATACCGCACCGGCTGGTTGTGAGTTGTGTGGTGTGGTATTCAGTGCAGTACCTGGAAGCTGTGACCCGGCCGATGCTACCTACACCCTCAGTGGAGATATTGTCTTTGAATCAGCGCCTACCACCGGCACCCTGACAGTGACTGTGGATGGTCAAAGCCAGACTTTTAATGCACCCTTTACCAGTCCCCAAGCGTACAGTATTACTGGCCTATCCAGTGATGGACTATTCCATATGGTGACAGCAGAATTTTCGGCAGATCTTAGCTGCCGCCGGGTAGAGTCCTATCTGGCTCCCGATCCCTGTAGCGATCCTGCTCCTTGTACCATAGAGGTTACCGCCGTACCTGGAGATTGTGAACCAATAAGCAATACGTATGAGCTAACCGGACAAGTAACTTTCACAAATGCTCCCGCTACCGGAACAATGACTGTTTTTGTAGGAGACTTTGAGCAAGTCTTCAATGCTCCGTTTATCAGCCCGACTCCTTATAGTTTGCCAGGGCTGGAAGCCAACGGTAGTGATTATACTGTGACTGTTGTCTTTTCCGATAATACAGCATGTATTGACCTGGAAGACTTCATTGCACCAACTGCTTGTGAGCCCGTAACGTGCGGGGTTACATTGACTGCCTCGGCTGGTCCTTGTACAAATAATACTTTTGACGTTAATGGCGAAATAAGCTTTACTGATGCACCTGCTACCGGTAGCCTTACAGTTGGTATTGGTGGGGTTCAACAAGTATTTACAGCACCTTTTACTTCTACTCAAGCTTATACCCTTAGTGGACTAGTTGCAGATGGAAATACTTTGCAAGTAGAGGCTGTTTTTTCGGATGACCCAAGCTGTTTAGCAGTGGTTGCTGTAGAGGCTCCAGCTTCCTGTGAACCGATCCTTTGTACTAGTAGGCTTGCTGTTGAACCAACGCCTTGCGTTGGCGGAACTTATACTTTAAGTGGTTCTATAACCTTTGTTAATGGTCCTACTAGTGGAACGGTGAGTATTGTAGAAGGTGGCGTTACCATCTTTGCCATCAACTTACCGGTTAGTAGCCCACTTAGTGTGGCTTTCCCGGGACTCACTGCCGATGGTCTTACCCATACATTGGATCTGGTCTTTTCTGATGATGCATCCTGTAATGATCAAGTTACCTATCAGGCACCTGATCCTTGTACGGAAATGTGCAACCTGACTGCAAACTTGGCAGATATTGGTTGTGCGGATAGTGAAACAGTAACTGAACCATCGGATGACTACATTACCTTCAGCCTTAACCCTACGGGAATGGGCTTTGGTACAGGATATAATGTCACGGCTTCTACCGGAACAGTGACCCTGTTAAACGGTAGTCCTGCTGCTAATGTATCTTATGGTGCAACCACTGTTTTCCGTATGCAAAATGGCTCTGCTGGTGGAGGTAATGTGATTTTGACAATTACCGACTTTACGGATCCTACCTGTATGGCAACTGCAGCCTTAGCAGATCCGGGTACCTGCTCTGAGCCTGTCTGCTCAATTGTCCTTAATGCCTCTCCTACGCCTTGTAATGCTACAACTGGATTATACAGCGTAGGTGGTGTGTTAACTTTTGAAAATGGACCCACTACGGGCAATATCGACGTATTTGTGGATGGGGTATTGGAAGTATCTTATCCTGTGGCAACTACTAATAGCCCCCAGGCATTTTTTGTGAATGATCTGGTATCTGATGGGCAACAGCATTTGACTACTGCTGTCTTTACAGCTGACCCAATTTGCTCAACGATGATCTATTATACCGCACCTGAACCTTGCGGTACTCCTTCTGGTTGTGCAGTAGGCTTCACAGCTGTACCAAGTACTTGTAATGCTACGGATGGGACTTATGACCTAGCAGGAACAGTGACCCTGACTAACCCTCCAACAAGCGGTACAATGACTGTTGTTGTGGGAGCTTTTGAGCAAATCTTCACGGCACCTTTCGCAGCAAGTATTGACTTCCAGTTGAACAACCTTTTATCCGATGGAAGTTCTCATACTGCAGTTGTTACTTTTAGTGATGATGATGCTTGCGCTAATAGTGTTGATTACATTGCTCCAGCTTCTTGTTTAGCCAGTATGTGTAGTTTAGAACTGGCTGCCAGTGCTGGTGCTTGTGCATCTGCAACCAATACTTATCCAGTATCTGGACAATTGGTATTTACTGATGCTCCGGCTACAGGGACTTTAGAAGTTAGCCTGGATGGAGTAAGTCAGATATTCTCTGCACCCTTTACTTCTCCGATCAGTTACACCCTCTCAGGCGTCCTTGCTGATGGTTTAGATAAGATGGTGGTTGCATCATTTTCGGATGATGTAGCTTGCACTACTACTCAGATCATTACAGCACCAGATGCTTGTTCCGCAGTTGTTTGTGGCTTAGATTTAGCAGTGGAGCCAACGCCGTGTGCAAACGGTGAATATGTGCTAGAAGGTACAATTACCTTGACTAATCCTCCTGCTACCGGAACCGTCTTACTACGAGAAGCCAATGTAGATTTATTGACCATTGATCTTCCTACTAGTAGCCCACTGACCTTTAGCATCCCTGGCTTATTTGCAGATGGAGAAGCGCATTTGCTTACTGCTATCTTGTTAGATGATCCAGCATGCTTTGACCAAAAGACATACGATGCGCCAGCTCCTTGTGTTGATCCTTGTGAGGTAGCCTTCACAATTAATGATATAGCATGTAATGACAATACTACTATTCTTGATGGAATAGATGATTACATTACATTTAGTTTAAACCCAACGGGTACCAGCACAGATCATACATATTCCGTAAGTTCATCAGCAGGTGAAGTTTATTTGTTGAGTGGAGCACCAGCTAGAGGTGTACCATTTGGTGTATCGACTACCTTTCGTATGCAAAATGGTTCTGTCGGTGGTGGTAATGTTACCATTACTGTAGATGATGATACTAGCCCTGGCTGTTCTGCTAGTGCACCTTTGGCTGATCCAGGAGATTGTGAAGTCAATCTTTATATGGACTTGGCACTGACTAAGGTAATCAATACTAGTGCTACCCCAGGACCTTATAACCCTGGTGATCTAGTAACCTTTACTATAGAGGTAATTAACCAAGGATTGGTACAGGCTGTGGATATTCAATTAACGGACTATTTCCCTCCTGAGCTTATTTTGAATGATGCCAATTGGACAGCAAGCGGCCAAACCGCAACGCTTAATACGCCAATTACTACCTTGGATGCAGGAGCGACTACTACTCGTGACATCACCTTTACTATAAGTGCCGATTATGAAGGGGTTTGCCTAGTTAACTGGGCGGAGATTAGTGCTGCTGATCCAGCTTTCTTGGTAGGTGTTATCTATGATATCGACTCCGAACCAGATAACATGCAGTTCAATAGCCCCGGTGAAACCGATGATCTGGATGATGATAATGAAACAGGAGAAGATGGCCTGAATGGCGGAGATGAAGACGACCATGATCC
>CAJXOS010000164.1 GCA_913057725.1 uncultured Lewinella sp. | reverse complement strand
GCTTAGAGCAAGAAAATTCCCAACACGCTCTAACACTCATCATTGGATTCTGGAGATGACGGACCGTTGTCACCTCAAAGTTCTTAAGTAGTTGGCTTTCTTGATCTGCTTCTATCATAGGCTCCTCCGCATCAGAAGATCGGTAAACGAGTCTTTCATGGTAGTTATTAATTAAGTTCGTGACACGTAGTAGCAACTCCTGAGGCTCAAAGGGCTTACTTAAATAATCGTCTACACCGATACGCAAGGCTTGCAATCTATCTTCTAGAGCCGTTCGGGCCGTCAGCATAATGAATGGAATGTCTTTCCATTCTTTCCTGCTCTTTACATGCTGCAACAGCTCATAACCATCCATTATTGGCATCATTACATCGGAGAGTATCAGGTCAACTTTATCTGCTTCTAATGCCTGTAGTGCTTCTTTTCCATTTCTGGCAGTACGCACCAAAAAGATATCTTCCGCAAGAAGCTTATAGATAAACTGTCGTAACTCTGGATTATCCTCTACCAAAAGAACGATGTGTTCCTTTCCTTCACCAATATCAGAATTCTGCTTCTTAGGAATCAATCCCGTAGATGCTCCGCTCCTATCTAAACTATTTCTTTGATAAGGCACCTCTGGACGGCTTTTCGCCAACTGCTTTGGAAATCCTAATGAAAACGTACTCCCTTCACCATAGATACTTTTTGCACTTAGCGTTCCTTCCATTAACAAGGCAAATTCCTTGCTAAGCGCTAGGCCTATTCCCGTACCTCCTTGGTTTTTTCCTTTCGGATCAGCCGATTGAAAATAGCGATCAAAAACGAACGGTAGATCTTGCTCTCGAATTCCTATCCCTTCGTCTTCGATTTGCACCAATATCCACTCCGACTCTTCAATTAATCTTAACTGAACTGTCTTTCCAGCAGACGTAAACTTGAAGGCATTAGACAAGAGGTTATTTATGATTTTTCTTAGCTTAGTAGAATCAACGAGGACTGCTAAATTAGTATCGCAATTGGTTACTAATTTAAATTCTAGCCCCTCCTGCTTCGCCTTGTATTCGAATGGAGCTATTAAGTTTTTCACAAACTGCAACAAAAACACGCTCTCTTCTTGTAAACCAACTTTCCCAGCTTCTAATTTAGAAAGATCAAGGATTTCTTCTACTAACTTCAGAAGACTCTGGCTGTTCCGGTTAACCAACGACAAAGCTTCATTAAGCTGCTGATTCTCTTTTATCTCCTCTTTCCCCAAAAGGGCTTTAACTGGGCTGAGAATAAGGGTGAGAGGTGTCCTTAACTCATGCGAGATATTAGCGAAGAATCTAGACTTCATTACGTCCAGATTTTTCAATCGTTCTGCTTGTTTTTCTATGATTAACTTATCTTCTAAGATCTGTCGAGTCCGGCTTTGCACTTCTACTTCCAATTGGGTTTGAATCCGACGGGATTGCTGCAACCTCAAACGGAACCAACTCCAGGTTACAAACGCAATTATGCCAAACATCAAAGCAACAAACCAAGTTCGAAAGTAAAATGGAGCCAACACCCGCAATGGAAGGTCAATTTGTTGCTCCGACAGTCCATTAAGTACATTGCGAGCTCTAATCTGTAAGTGATAATTCCCACTAGGCAAGCTGTAAAGCTGTAGAGAGGGTTGATTTAGAGTTTGCCAATCCTCTGAAAGGCCATCAATGCGATAGGAGTAAAGGTGTTCATCTGTTCCTCCATAATCCAGCAGGGAAAAATCTATTTTTAAATAAAGATCCGCTGGCCTCAGCGTCAAGTGACCATTTTTCTTCAAGCTAACCAACTCGGAAATGGGAGCGGATTGTTTTTTCTGGACTCGTTCGCAGTTCGTTAACACTAGCGGCGCACGGTAAGACAGAAGGGTGTCTTGATAAAAATCAGCCGGTGAAAAAGCGGTAATTCCATTAATACCGCCAAAGAGAATCTGACCATCAGTAGTCTGCAGTCGCGATCCCGTATTAAATTCCTGATGAGCGATTCCATCGTCCAACAAATAAGTTCGTATAGATTGATCACGTTTGTTAAACTGCATGATTCCAGCATTGCTGCTCATCCATAAATGGCCATATTCGTCGCCAAAAATAGCGTAGATCGTATTATCCGAAAGACCATTATCGCGTGTCCATTGCCGCGCTTGCCCAGTTCTAGTATTGAGGAATATCAGGCCAGCATTGCGCGTCCCCAACCAAAGGTGATCCAGTGAATCAGGATCAGGGTAGATGAAACTAATTTGATCATTGGGGATGTTATAAGGAGCGGCACTTGTAGAAGAGTATTTAGCTAGTATCTCACCACTAGGATTCCGCAGATACAGGCCTTCAGATGTTGCTAACCAGTTCCCTCCAGTCGTCTCTATTATGTGAAAAAATTCGGCTTCAACAAGTTCCTGATAAGGTCCAAAGTCGGTCCAGTGATTGTAAATCTTGTGCTCCAGGTCAAAGTTATAAAGCCCCAGATTTGTCCCCAGCCAAAGAGTAGAATCGGGGGACATCCACATAGAATAAGTAGTGATGCTTCGATCAGGAATATATTGCTCAGATGCTACGATCGTAAGTTCGCTATCTGCATTTAAAGCTAATTGAGTTATTTCCAAGTGGTAATGACCTAACCAAACTGTAGAGTCTAAACTTATGGAGGTGTATCCTGGAGATCTTTCTGACATCTCTACAAACTCTCCACTAGTAAGATCGAGTATATAAGAGTAAACTTCAGAACTAAAAAAAATGGTTTCTTCATCAAGGCTTACCATTGCTCGAATACCCAATATCGGATCATGGTCCTTAACATAGGTTCGAAACTTTTTCTCATTGACTTTAATACGTATCACCCCATCGTTCGTTCCCAACCAAAGCAGCTGGTTGCGATCTAAAAATAGTTGGTGGATACGCAGTACAACGCGCTCCCTCAGTTCATCTGTCAAGTCGAGTACAAGTTCGCCCGCTGGATTGACGGCCCAGAGTCGATTATTAAAAGCGATCCAGTACAATTGCGCTTCCGGAGCAAAGCAGACTTTTATGTCATGATAATCCAAATTATTCTCCTGCGGAATAGTATCCAAGAAAGAGCGAAGCCAGAATGGCTCTGCCTTGTCCAACGGCCTTTCCTTTTCATAGCTATAGACAAGGATATCTTCAGCAGCAAAACCCAACATTGCGTACCGCTGATTATCTACCTGTAGGTTAACGATTTTTTCGATTCCCGATCCTAATAACCTGGACTGTCCAAGGTCACGATCGAAATAAAATAGATCCTTTTCTGGTGAGTCGGTTTCAAAAAACAAGAAATCACCGTTTCCTGCTGGATAAGCATGTGTTTTCTGGTGCGTTTTATTGGTAAAGAGATGTTCCAGACGATCAGGTGCCACCAACTCATAGACTGTCCCAGAAGTCATTTCTACCCATATATTTCCGTTATTATCCTTTTCTATAACAAAGGGAATCTCGTTTTCTAAATCAACAGCGTGGAAAACAGAATCGAAAGGTAATACTGTATCCGAAGACAAGTCCAGGATATCAATCTTTCGCCCTCGATCATGTTTCTCGTACATAATCCAAAGACGGCCGTAGTTATCTTCCAGGAGTTTAAAAATGTGTTGTTCTTGTAATGGATATTCCTGAGGCGTATAGATCTTAAAACGATAACCATCGTATCTATTCAACCCCTCTTTGGTTCCCAACCAAATATATCCTTCACTATCTTGGACGATGGAATAGGCGAAATTTTGTGAGAGGCCATCCTCAGTTGATAAGTGAGAATAACTCACAGAGTAATCCGTCGACTGAGCTTGAACAGCGTAAGTCAATAGCACAAATAAATAGCTTAGCACAATCATGCGCTTATTTTGCCACGGCATCATCAGGTCATGATTTTCAAAAACAGGTTTTAGTGACTTTATGGTTTGACTGGTAGGGATACGCAGCTTGAAAATAAAAACTCCTTACGGGAATGGCCAAATAATCGCTCATTGGCTGTATACGAAGCCTAATATTTTCGCTAGCCAATGGAAGTTCTTGGTACAGCCATCAGCACACCAAACCATAGTGTAAAAATAACACGATCCTGTTAAGTCATTGTAAAATAAGGGCTTTACGCATGTGTGGAAAAAAATTTCAAAAATCCTTTTAACAAGGCTTCCACGATTAGATTTTTTTCCGCACTTTTGTATTCCCCCCAATGCGGGATAAGAAGAGATGATACCACTCTGATACAAACGACAAAGTCTACCAACGTTCTGCTGGTGATTTTGTCCTCCACACCAACAACTTACTGATACTCAACTATTTACCTCCAGCAGGCTATAGTATTTTTTAATTGCCGTATGGCTTTTAAACGTATGAGTATTATGCACATGGACTACTCCTCTGTATGGGATAACTGTCTGTCAACGATTCGTCAACATGTCAACAACCAGAGTTTCAAAACCTGGTTCGAACCGATTCGTCCGGTCAACTTGCGTGACACGGCTTTGACTATTCAGGTACCTAACCGTTTCTTTTACGAATGGTTGGAGGAGCACTATGTAGGTCTTTTGAAAATGACCATCCGCCAGGAGTTGGGTGATAATGCTCAGTTGCTATACCAGATTGTAAATGGCCAGGGAGAGAGAATTGCAAATGCGAAGCGCAATGGCCTAGCAGCAGTATTAGCCAAAGGAAGTAAAGAACAGCCTAAAGGAGGTTATGCCCCTGGGCAAGTAGACACCGGTAACATCAAGAACCCATTCATCATACCGGGGATCAAAAAGCCAAAAATTGATCCTCAACTCAACGATAAGTATACCTTCCAGACTTTTATCGAAGGAGATTGCAATCAGCTAGCTCGTTCTGCTGGCCTCGCTATTGCCGATCGCCCAGGTAAAAACTCTTTTAATCCACTCATCATCTATGGCGATGTAGGCCTCGGTAAGACGCACCTTGCACAAGCAATTGGCCATCGCGTTCTTGAGTTACACGAAGGTAAGTCGGTTTTGTACGTCGCTACGGATAAGTTTACCCAACAAATTATCCAGTCGATTAAGAACAACGCTGTAAATGATCTAATCAACTTTTATCAGTTTGTAGATGTGCTGATTGTTGATGACATTCAGTTCTTGGCCAACAAACACAAGATGCAGGAGATCTTCTTCAACATCTTCAATCAGTTGCACCAGAACGGGAAGCAGATCATTTTGACTTCTGATCGTCCGCCAAAGGATATGGAAGGAATCGAAGAGCGCCTGATCTCTCGATTCAAGTGGGGACTTACTGCCGACCTGCAAGCCCCAGATCTTGAGACCCGCATGGCGATCTTGTTGTCTAAGTCAACTTACGAGGGTGTGGATATTCCGCAGAACGTAACGGAGTTCATCTGCTACCACATTAAGAACAACATCCGCGAGCTGGAAGGAGCTTTGATTTCTCTAATCGCACGTTCCTCCCTCAACCAGCGTCAGATTGATGTGCCACTAGCCAAAGAGGTGATCAAGAACTTCGTGAGCGAGATCAATCGGGAAATCACTGTGGAGTACATCCAAGAGCTGGTTGCCGGTCACTTCGAGCTTCCAGTGGAGATTCTACAGGGCAAGACTCGTAAGCGTCAGGTGGTGATTGCTCGTCAGTTGTCGATGTACTTAGCTAAGCAGCTAACCGATCAATCGTTGAAGGCCATCGGTGAAAACTTCGGAGGCCGTGACCACAGTACCGTAATTTACTCTTGTAAAACCGTCCAAGACTTGATGGAAACGGACGCAATCTTTAAGGATACCGTGTCGGATCTGCAAAGAAAGATCAAAATGTCATTGAGTAATTAGTACGTGGGGAACTTATAATCAATAGCTTAGGTTATAAGCAGAGAAAAAAGTTAGTTTTTTTCCATTTTTTCCTTGGCCAATTATAAGCCGTTATATACCTTTGCATCGCTCTTGAAAGAAGGGGCATTTATAATATACATAGACTTCCACCTGAGAAGTCGTTCGGGGTGTAGCGCAGTCCGGTTAGCGCACCTGCTTTGGGAGCAGGGGGCCGCAGGTTCGAATCCTGCCACCCCGACATATTTTAGTCACTGGTGACGTGGGTGAGTGGCTGAAACCACTGGTTTGCTAAACCAGCGTACTCTGAAAGGGGTACCGCGGGTTCGAATCCCGCCGTCACCGCTGAATAAAAGCTGATTCCGTCATACGGATTCAGCTTTTTTTGTTAGTGCCAATCCCTTATCTCTACACCCTTCCTATCATCTTCTTTCCCCATCATATTTAACTTAGTAATGCCTTCCTATGCTGCGGAGGCAATTGGCGGCCTATTTCTTGACCACGTTGGTTCATTCGCTTTTTCCGTATATTTCCAAAAACCCTAATTATGCAAACCCGTACCCTCCTAGGCCTACTGGCCTTCGTGCTAGTCTGTACCTGTTCTAAGGTACCGATGTACGAAACCCTCATTATTAATGCAATGATTTATGATGGCTCTGGTGGAGAGCCCTACCTGGGAAATATTGCCCTTGAAGGTGACAGTATCGTTGCTATTGGCGAGTTTGACGCTGTCGGTCGTGTCACAGTCGATGCTACGGGCAAAGCAGTCGCTCCTGGCTTCATCAATGTGCTGAGTTGGGCAAATGTATCACTCATTGAGGATGGTCGTTCTCTCAGTGACTTGAAGCAGGGAGTTACCTTAGAGGTAATGGGGGAAGGTCGCTCCATGGGCCCGTTGAACGCTGAAATGAAGCAAGAGATGCTCGATAACCAGAGCGATATTAAGTACGAAATAGGTTGGTCTACACTAGGTGAGTATTTAGAATTCATGGAAGACAGAGGAGTGGCTACCAATGTAGCTTCTTTCGTTGGCAATGGGACGCTGAGGCAATATGTAATCGGTTACGAAAACCGCCCTGCTACTACTGAGGAAATAGAGCAGATGAAGGCTTTAGCAGCAACGGCCATGCAGGAAGGGGCAGTAGGAATATCTTCCTCTCTCCTCTACGCACCCAGCCGCTACGCCAGTACGGAAGAACTCATCGAACTCTCAAAGACCGTAGCTGAGTACAACGGTATCTATATATCGCACATTAGAGACGAAGGAGACCTCCTTCTCGAATCTGTAGATGAGCTGATCGAAATAGCACGTCAGGCCGATATCCCAGCCGAAATCTACCACCTGAAGGCCTCCGGTAAACACAATTGGCATAAGCTGGATAGCGTTTTCCAACGAATTGAGAATGCCAGATCCTCAGGACTGGCCATCACTGCTGATATGTACACCTACCCAGCCAGCTCCACCGGACTTCACACCCAACTTCCAGAGTGGGTACGTGAAGGTGGAGTTGATGCCGCTATTACACGCCTAGCCGATCCAACAATGCGAGATCGTATCCTGGCGGATATTGAGTTTTATCATCCACCGGAGAATATTCTTCTCGTTGGGTTCCGGAACGAAGCTCTCCGTAAATACCAGGGCAAACGTTTGTCAGAAGTTGCAACAGAACTCAACAAAAGCCCAGAACTGACAATGATGGACCTCATGGTTGAAGATAACAGCCGGATTCAAGTGGTCTACTTCTCCATGTCAGAAGAAAATATACGTAAGAAGATCGTTCAGCCTTGGATGAGCTTCTGCTCTGATGCAGGGTCCTATGCAGCCGAAGGTATTTTTCTAAATCGCAGTACTCATCCACGCGCCTACGGCTCGTTTATCCGAGTACTCGGAAAGTACAGTCGAGATGAAGAACTCATCACACTCCAGGATGCCGTCCGGCGACTAAGTGCGCTACCCGCAAAGAACCTGGGGCTCGATCGGCGAGGCCAGCTAAAAGTTGGCTACTTCGCAGACGTAGTTATCTTTAATCCCGCTACTGTCAAAGACAATGCTACCTTTGAAGAACCGCATCAATATGCTGAAGGTGTAACTGATGTCTGGGTAAATGGAAAACAGGTTCTGAAAGAAAGTGAACCAACTGGAGCTTTGCCAGGGCGTTTTGTAAAAGGACCAGGAGCACAATAGTATCATGAATACCGAACCTATTTATGAACTCTTAAGGAGTCGGAACCTCAAAAGGGCAATCTTTGAGCTAGAAGCCCTAGTAACTAAGGCACTCAATTCTGGTACGGGGAGCCGAAAACTCTCTGTACTTCAAAAGGAGTTAACCCAGATTAAAGATCGGTGGAAAACAGCTGCCCAAGATCATCGAATGGGCATGATAGAGGATAATGATTTCCGTAATAAGGAGTCTCAACTCATCATGGAGTTGATTCAACTGTTGGATTATTACTCAGCTGTCGATAGACAAGAAGAAACATCTGCTCCTTCTCCCCCACCAGCGTCTACATCTCCTCCCAAAGGTGGTTCTTTCTTTGACCGTGTAGTAGATGCCGTTCGTGACCGATGGCCCAAAAGAGAAAGACCAGCCTCTAGTGCTCCACCCGTAAACCCACGAGTGACACAGCCTAAGGATCTCGACGAAATGATCGAAGAGGAAGCAGTCGAAAGTTCTGCCCCATTTCCTCCAGAAGTAGAGGAGTCGGCTAGTGGAGGAAGTGCACCACCTCCAGCACCAGCACCAGCACCACCTCAGCCATCCGAAACATTAGCAGGAGGCGTGCAGAGTCCTTTTCAGGAGGGTAAGATACTCTATGCCATACCGCCGAACATGAAGCTTTCAGAAGCGGTTCGTTGTAAAATCCGGATAGCTCAGAAGGAACTGGAAGATCAGGTCATGACCAGTGGCTTATCTGAAGAGGAGAAACGCAATGCTACAGAGGAGGGTATAAAAATCACCCAAGTGATGAAAGTGGAGCTCGTTGAAGCCCAGGAGCAGGACCCAAGCTTTGAGATTATAGGTCGAAATTCCGCCGAACAACCCATCTTGCCATTCATGCCTACCGAATGGGCTTTTGACATTACGCCCAAGCGTCCTGGACATTATGCTCTTCTTCTTAGGGTAAGCGCTAAAATTCAGATCCCAGGTTTTGGTGAGCGCGCCTTTGATGTGGCTGTGCTAGATCGAGCGATTCAAGTCACTACCACCGGCGTAGCAGTTGACCCAGATAGCTTTGAGGAGCAGCCTATCCCTGATCCAACTTGGGATGAAGCCGATGAACAAGCCGTACACCAGGCCCTTTCCCTCGGGCGAGTGGACCGTGCCATCGAGCGTATCATCAACTTCGTTCAGGATAAAGATCTGGAGTTTCGCGACACCTTACTCCTCTTGCAGTTTCGTTGGAACGACAACAGCAATCAACTAGCTGAACAGATGATCACTACTTCAGACTGGGACAAGGTGAATAATCAAGTTCGCAAATCGATTACCGTCTTACTCGTAGAACTGCGGGAACATTTCTCTGTAGTAGTTACTGGCCCTAGTCCGGTTTGGAAAAGGCTCAATGAGGATATATCCAGTGAACTAAGTTAAAAGGACAAGCCCCAGCTCAAGATCGTCGATCATGGTGCCACTTGACAACAATGATGTTGTTATCGGGCCAACTTAGCTTTGGTTAAGGCAAGGCATACAGTACTTTGTTAAGACTAAAATCTGAAGTTGCATATTGTTGTATTCCACGCTCCATAGAAAGTGCTCATTGTGGTGTAACACTACATCTCCTTAGCGCTAGCAGGACATCTACTGCTAGACAACTACTCCTCAATATGCCTCCCTTAGCGTAAGAATGAAGGAAGTGTTTACCGAATTTTAGTTCATACCTACCGGATTATGGAAAGTTAGTAGAAGTCATCTCTGGCCTCATTATATTAAGAACTGATCATAAACACAGCGCTTTTTGTGTCACTCATAACGCGTCTTCGTGTGTACATCAAGCCAAAAGTCCCGGCTTACAAAGAACTTCAAACAGTTCACTTTATGCTATTGAGAACCTCTTGCCAACACTAAAAAATAGTCTATGAAAGCGTATCTCTACCTTTTACTATGCGTTCTATTAAGCTTCCAGTCTCATGCTCAACTTTCTATGGACTGGGCAACAGCAATATTCCATTCCCCCTGGCAACCTACTGGAGAGAATGCCACAGTACAACATGCTAAGATAGTAACCGATCACATGGGGAATATCTACACTACCGGAAGAGCCTCTTCCGGTTATAGCTTTGACTTGTACATGGGCGATGCCGACTTGATAGCCCTTGGTGATCGGCTGCATAAGTTTTTCATCGCCCAACTTGGCACAGATGGACATCCAAATTGGTTCCTACGATTTACCGGTAATATTGAAAGCAACAACAGTAGAGATCAAATACCCTTTCTATTCCCACACCCGAGTGGAGGTGTCACAATGATATCACTCGTTACTGATGAAGTCATAATTGGGGAAGACACCTTAGCGATTTTAAGTAACAGTAAACATCTACTCATCGCGCATCTAAATCCAGACGGAGCACTAAGCAGCCACACATTAACACGTTTCAATGCATCACGTATTCAATCCATCCAACGTCTTAGCGACGGTAACTTTGTAGTTGCAGGGCAATTTCGGAATGGTGCCCTACGGGTTGGTGATCAATTGGTGACAAGCGAATTGTCACCAGCTTATGTTCTTGCCAACATAAATGGCACCTCTGGGGCAACAGAATGGGTACAGTCGCCTACGCCAAATCCCTCTTTCAGCAATCCTTTGGGTGATCCACTTTTAAAGGTATTACCCGGAGACCAGCTCGTTTTAGTCTTTTCACCAGGTGGTTACCAAATCCGCTGCTATGGCTGCCCAGAAGAACTTCGAAGTATCCAAGTCTACAGAATAGATGGCCAAACTGGAAGTACGATCTGGGAAAAGGAAATTGGTCGTGTTGGTTGTGCACACATTAGAGACATCACGGAATTACCTAATGGTGATCTGTATCTAGTAGGCAGTTTTTCAGGTGAGTTAGAATCTGCTAATGGCGAAAAGCTAACGGGCTTAAGCACTAATAATTGCAGCCTCATTACTGGTTGTCTATTTAAAATGACAGACAACGGTGATGTGTACGACGTCAAGGTGAGTAAAGATGGCTTTACCGCACACCGTATCATTCATCTTGCCAACCAACAATACCTCTTGGGAGGAAGCATACTTAGCGAGAGTGTGAATGAGGCTACACCGGAAGAACTGTCCACTGGCTATGTACTAAAACTCTACGACCAAACAGATAAACTACTCTACCAGGAAAATCTAACACCGCGATCAAGGTGGTATAATTACCTGGATGTTCAGAAAATCGACGAGCAGCACATTGCTTGTTCAGGTACTTTTGATGGTCAATTACTCGGAGAAGAAGTCTACTATCTTCCCAATCTGTACGCTCAGCAATCTTTTGTAGCTAAGTTGACACTATCAGATATAAGCATACCTCCTGGCAATCCAGACAGCGCAAGCGTAGATATCTTCCCAAATCCAACCAGTGATCTCATCAATATTGATCTGGGTGACCAATTCTTCGGTGATCGTCTCATTCAGATCTTCAATATCCAGGGTCAGCAAGTTTTCCAACAAGATGGTATTGGGGAACGTAGTAAATTCAATATTTCCATTGACCAACTGGCCCCAGGCATCTATTTCCTCCAGCTGGGAGAAGATGGTCCTAGAACTAAGATCATCAAATTAGGACAGCGATAGTGCAATGTACTAAGAGAATATTGGCTACTTAATTACATATCCTGATAGAATCGTTAAACAGGGTACATCCTTTCATACCTGCTAAAAAAGGAAGGCCTGGATGAACAAATGTTCATCCAGGCACAATCCTCTAGCAATGATGTTACAGACTAGCCAACTTAGCTTTGGCTGCTTCAAAATTTGGATTAATAGCGATTGCCTTTTCGTAGCACGCTTTGGCTTTTGCATAGTTACCGGCTGCCCGATAAGCATCACCTAAGCTATCTTGGGCATTCCAAGAGTTCGGATGGTTCTTTTGGTTAAGATCCATGATGTAGATGGCTGTCTCCAACTCATCCGCTCCAATCAGTTCATAACCAAGGGCGTTCATTGGCCCCTCGCGGAAGGTATATTCCATGGCTTTACCGGCCGAAAGCTCTTCATATTTCGCTTTAGCCGCTCCAAGACCATTCTTTGCGATCTCCTCCTGGAGAAGCGCGGTACCATTCGGACCAACATTAGCAATACCCACTGCTTCGATTACCATTGTTGCGGTCTGTCCACCTGACATTTGCCGTACCTGGTCATCTTGTGCTTCTACCGGTACGGTGATTTCAAGAACACCGCCCACTTTCAGCTGTTCCAAGCCCTTTTCGAAGAATCGGTCATATGGATTTCCTCCGATAGTGGTGTAGAAATTGAAGCCAAGGTCAGCAGTAGCAAATAGGACTTCGCCTGCAGGGTTCAACATTTTCCCATTCCAACTTACTTCCTGACCTGGTATAGCGGTAGGTCCAGTTCCTTCTTTGGTCATGTTGTAGCCGACTTCTGGAGTAGGCGTATCGACTATTGATACCAGCTCCCATAGTTCGGCACGGCGTAGTTCTCGTAGCGCAGCCATATCCTGCCACAATGCTTCAGGATCTTTGCCAGGATGCACTTCTTCGAAGAATCTTCCACTGTTGGTAGCCATATCCGACCATTCGCTGTAGATATCAAGAGTCATGAAGGTGTTATCCCACTCTGTTCCGAACGGCATAATACGTTGTACTAGTAGCCAATCATAGAGCTCGCCAGCATCTATACTAGCTTTGTGAAGTGGTTTGTATACCTCGCTCTCCATCGAAGCATAAGCACCCATATTCGCTTCGGCTACTTTCATAGAATTCACGCGAATAAACTTAGGGATGCCTGCTCCGCCTTCAGAGCCAGGAATAGCTTCGTCTCTCAGTACAAACACCTCAGTGCTCGATTCATGAATAGCAGCTTCAAAGCGCTCAATCATTACAGGAACGTCCGCGTAGGGAAAAACAGTAGTAACGGTCTTCATCATCTGCTCACGGCTTTGATAGATGTGATCGAAAGTGCTGTAGAGATCCATGATGACGTAGTCGTAGGAAGCATCGTCGGAAGAAGGATAGCGAACGCGAAAGATCGCATGAGCGAGCTGCGTGCCATCTTTAATCCGCTCCTGTACATAGGGAGCCATCAACTCTTGTTCCACACCTTTGAAGTCATCATTTAGCGACTTCACTTTGGTGATCTCCATGAAAAGGCCCGGCTCTTGAGCCTTTACTGGTGCTCCGCTGAACATTAAAAGTGCGAAAAATGCAAGGCCTAGCGCCTTAATCAGCTTGAATAATTTTTTCATTACGTCTTGTCTTTGAAAGGGTTGGGGGACAAGCCCAGGTGAATAAATTTTGATGGCACGCAGAATCGCTTACCACCATTTACAGGACAAAACTCGAGGACTAAAGGAGATTAATGAATAGCAATACTGCAGCAGGATGCTTTGCAGCAGCTAATAGACACTTTTGCAGGATAAGTGGTAGAACTTACAACTCCAGGTGTATCGCAACGCATCTTAAATAGTGGCTTAGCAGCCCACTTCGCCTAGCAAATGCAACAAAATTGCATTTTTCGCATGGCGCATTTAACAAAATAAAATTTTATATATTCGAGCCAGCATTGAGGATTTATTACAACATCATCTAAAAATCTGGTATGAAAAACGTTTACTTATCCCTAACCCTATTACTATTTTTTGCATTAAATCTTTCCGCTCAACGGAATTGCGGATCAATGGAATACCTGGATCAGCAAATCCAGGAAAATCCACAGTTGATTGAGCAGATGCAAGCTATTGAGGACTTTACCGAGCGCTTCGCTTCAGAATCCGGTGCTCGAAATGTAATTACCATTCCTGTTGTCGTTCACGTGGTATATAATACCTCTTCAGAAAACATCAGTGATGCTCAGGTACTAACGCAGATTGATGTATTGAATGATGATTTCCGTAGACTAAACAGTGATGCGGACAACACTTGGTCACAAGCTGCCGATACGGAAATTGAGTTTTGTATGGCTACTATTGATCCGGATGGTAATGCCACAAATGGTATCACTCGCACAGCAACCAGCAAGAGATCTTTCCGAACCAATGACGATATCAAGAAAAGCAACAAAGGAGGTAAAGATCCTTGGCCTGCGGGCGACTACCTTAATATCTGGGTAGGCGATATTTCCAATGGCATTTTGGGTTATGCTCAATTCCCGGGTGGCAACCCTGCCACTGATGGAGTAGTAGTTGACTACCTATACTTTGGAACTATTGGTACTGCTACCGCACCATTCGATCTGGGCCGTACTGGTACTCACGAAGTAGGTCACTGGCTAAACCTTCGCCACATTTGGGGTGATGGTGGTTGTAGTGTTGATGACTTTGTTGGAGATACTCCACTTTCAGATGGTCCTAACTATGGCTGTGCTGAAGGTCATGTATCCTGTGGAACAACAGATATGGTTCAGAACTACATGGACTACTCTGATGACGCTTGTATGAACCTCTTTACCGAAGGGCAGAAATCTAGAATGCTAGCGCTCTTCGCCTCAGGTGGTGCTCGTGAGAGTCTACTATCTTCAGGAGGTTGTGGCGGTACACCTCCACCTCCACCACCAGCTACCTGTGATGACGGTATTCAAAATGGTGACGAAACTGGTGTAGACTGCGGTGGACCTGATTGCCCAGCTTGTCCACCAGCGGGTGTCTGTGAGGCTCCAACTAATTTGTCTTACAGCTCTGCCAAGGGTGGCCGTTCAGCGGATCTCTCCTGGAGTGATGTAAGTGCTGCTAATGACTACACACTCGAACTCAGAGAGGTTGGTACTTCTTGGCAATCATTTGCTGTTAGTGGAAATAGTGTGAGAATCAACGGTCTTACCAGAAATGCTAGCTATGAATGGCGAGTAACGGCGAATTGTTCCGATGGAAGTGAAACTTCTACCATCGCCTCATTTGTAGCAGGTCAGAGTCGTCTAGGCGAAGAGGTAACTCTTCTAACGGTATATCCTAACCCAGCGAAGAATCGCATTTACCTAAATGCAGATAATCTTTTCGACGCTACCTTGAACTACAATACTTTGACCGTTACGGAGACTCCAGAGCAGTTCCAAGCATTGATCTTGGATGTAAATGGTCGCCTGATGCGTAACGCCATGGTGCAGGATAACGGAGCAGATATCGAATTAGATATTGCTGGCTTCGCTCCTGGCCTATATCTAGTTCAACTTCGTACACAAAGCGGTGAAGTTCTTGGAGCAACCAAGTTCATCGTAGAGTAATTTGAATTAAGCACATTATCATATCCTCAATGCAATCGCCCGGGACCAAACCAACGGTCCCGGGCGATTCTATTTTGCGACAGTGCATTATCAGAAAAGGATCAGATCCTAATTTCACTCGCAATAAATCCGGCCATATCCCTAGCCCAAATTTGGTAGGTAATCAAAGAAGGGTGCACCCCATCGCTGAAGTAGTCAGCAGGAGGCGCACTGACACCCAGCCGGTCCCGCCAGTCCTCCAGGGTGATTACCCGGGCATAGTAAAAAACATTGGGCATCGGTTCCGTAACATGATCCAAAGACCGCCCCAGTAGTTCGACATGACTGCCCACGACGCGTTTGATCAGCGGGGTAAAAGCCGGAAAGTTTTTAATTGGAGGCATATTGGTAAACACGATGGGCGTTTCGGGAAAGCGTTCACGTAAGGCAGCAATCAGGTCGCGAATACTGCGTCGCCAACGCCAGGGCGGGTTGAGGTGAAAAGCATCATTACCACCCAGCCCAATGACGATGAGGTCAATATCGGTTTCGGCTATTTGCGGGATCAGCTTTTCCGTCACCCGCTTAGCAGTATACCCACTTCTGGCATAAACCTTCCACACAACCGGCTTCCCCAACTGATCGGCCAAAGCACGGGCTAATGTGCCACTGAAGCCTTCCTCGTGGGTTTCCACTCCAATACCGGCAA
>CAJXOS010000163.1 GCA_913057725.1 uncultured Lewinella sp. | reverse complement strand
GCAGCGCTATCAAGGCGAGTACGGTACGAAGAGTGGGTGAAAAAGGCTGGTTTTGGGCATTGTGAATACTTTTAGATAAGTTCAGTTAATTGAAAAATAATTTTTCGTGCCCGAAAGTTCCCCTTTATCCCTCGAAGTGGAAACTCAATGTAAACGTTCGGCTAAGCACTCTTTCCAGTACGGTCGACTCCTCCAAATTCGGGTTGAAAATCAGGGTATTACCAATTCCGTGACTGAATTTCAATTCCGGTGAGAAAATAAAGTACGGGAAGAAGAACTGTATTCCAGCCCCATATTCAATCTGAAAATCGTGGGGAGAAATCTTTACCAAACTCTCTGCTTGTCGTGCTCTGGAGTCACTCGCTACGTCAAAACTATACTTGACACCCGCCAAGACAAACAAGCGCTTATCCTTATAAGGTGCTGACTTGTAGCGGAAGTGAAACGGCATCTCTACAAATACGGATTCTACAGATCGTTGAGTATCGGCTGCATCTCTGCGGGTACGATCATAGATCAACTTACGCTCACCAAAGGATAGGGTAGGGAGGAAGCGGAAATCAAAGTAGTCTCCGATCTTCAGGTTCGTCACAATACCCAGGTTGAAACCCGGGCCGCGAAGGGCCTGTACCTGCTGAATACTATCCGAGAAGATGAACTCCTGCGAGCGAAAGGGCGTAAAACTACTGTTATTGAGCGCCAGTGTGATACCAAAATAGTATGGCTTCTGCTGAAAATCAAAAAAGTTATAGTTTCCTTTTCCAGTCACCTGTGCCTGAGCTCCTAGAGAACCCAAAACGAGCGCCAATAGTATTATTTGAGTCCGATATATAGCGATGATATGCCGAAGGTTAATGACCTGCATTGGTTTGATTTGTATCCTAGTTCAGATAAAGTTTTCAGAAAGGCTTCCTGATCCAGAAAAGCCTGTACCGATTCGTACAAGTACGAGTAAGCTTTCTTGTCTTTTGAAATAACGCGCCCGATCGTCGGCAAAATATATTTGAAGTAAATATTAAATAGCTGTTTGATCGGAAAGGCAGTTGGATGACTAAATTCCAGCACAACCAGCTTACCTCCTGGACGCAACACCCGATGGATTTCTTTTAACCCTTGTTCGAGATGTTCAAAATTACGAACTCCAAAAGCAACGGTAACAGCATCGAAAGTATTGTCTTCAAAAGGTAAGTCTTCTGAATCTCCTTCAATCAGGGTGATTTGATCGTCCCAACCCTTGCGAGTAACCTTCTCTCTACCAAAGGCTAACATCTCCGGGCTAATATCTAAACCGGTGATGTGCTCAACCTCTGGAATTTGCCGACGAATCTCTAAAGCTACATCAGCTGTGCCGGTAGCAACGTCGAGAATCTTACGGTGTTCTTGCGCATTGAGTTGACGGATGGCTTTTTTCCTCCAGATTACATCAATACCAAGGGAAGTCATGCGATTGAGTAGGTCGTAGCTCGATGCAATACGATCGAACATTTTCGACACCTGATTCTTCTTGCTGTCTCCGTCGTTGTACGGAGTTACTGATTCTTTCATCTATCTAATTTGCGGCGGCAAAGATACGTTTCACAATGGACATTCATTAGCCCATTTAAACTACAGAAACACCCAAACTAAAGCTTCGTTCATCGGCATTATTTTGTTATCTTTGTCCGCTTGTTAAAACGAAATTTTTGCCCCTGTCAATAAGAGCTTTTTTCGACAGCAAAGACAGGAAGAATTCATTCACAATCTTTATACCGCTAGATGTCTTCAAATCAGCGAATTATCCCCGTTAATATCGAGGAGCAAATGAAATCGGCTTACATCGATTATTCGATGTCTGTCATTGTTTCTCGTGCTCTTCCGGATGTACGCGATGGTCTAAAACCGGTACACCGCCGTGTTTTATACGGTATGTCTGACTTAGGCCTATCTTACAATAAATCGCATAAAAAATCTGCTCGTATCGTTGGTGAGGTTTTAGGTAAATACCACCCTCACGGTGATTCCTCTGTATACGACACAATGGTACGTATGGCCCAGGATTGGTCCTTACGTTATCCATTAGTAGATGGCCAGGGTAACTTTGGTAGTATGGACGGTGACAGTCCGGCTGCGATGCGTTATACTGAGGCTAGATTACGTCGAATCAGTGATGAAATGTTGGCAGATATCAACAAGGATACGGTCGACTTCGCGCTGAACTTCGATGATACCCTTGAGGAACCAACAGTACTTCCTGCTCGTATTCCAAACCTCCTGGTCAATGGAGCTTCTGGTATTGCGGTAGGTATGGCTACCAATATGTTGCCACATAACCTCAGCGAAGTTATCGATGGGGTAGTAGCAACAATTGATAATCCGGAGATTACTATTGATGAACTCATGCAGTACATCAAAGCTCCTGATTTCCCTACTGGTGGTATCATCTTTGACTATCAAGGTATCAAAGATGCCTTCCATACCGGGCGGGGCCGCGTGGTTGTTCGGGGTAAGGCAGAGATCATCACGGATAATCGTGATCGGGAGACTATTATCATCTCTGAGATTCCATATCAGGTCAACAAAGCCAACTTGGTAGCAAAGATTGCTGAGCTCGTTGGCGAGAAGATTGAGGGAATCAGCGATGTTCGAGACGAATCAGATCGCGATGGTCTACGGATTGTTGTTGAGGTAAAGCGCGACGCCATGGCGAGCGTAGTCCTCAGTAAATTATACAAGTTCACACCACTACAGACTAGTTATGGTGTAAACAATATTGCGTTAGTTGACGGACGCCCGGTGGTCTTGAATCTCAAGGATATCATCAGGGAGTTTATCAAGTTCCGTATTGAAGTTATTGTAAGACGCACCCGTTACGATTTGGCTAAGGCCTTGAGTCGTGCACACATCTTGGTGGGTCTTCTTATCGCCCTTGACTATCTAGATGAGGTAATCGCCTTGATTCGTGCATCATCAACGCCAGACGAAGCTCGTACGGGTTTAATGGCTGGTGACTTTATCGATGATAAAGCTGCTTTCTGGAAGAAGTTTGGAGCGCTCGTTGAGGAGGCACAAACTGGTGATCTAGTTGTGCTAGAAGGCAACGTTCTTTCTGAGCAACAAGCAAAGGCCATCCTGGAGATGCGTCTGCAGAAGTTGACCGGCCTGGAGCGGGATAAGATCCGTGATGAATACAACGAGATCAAAGCTTTGATTGATCACCTGCGCTCAATTCTTGAGAGTGAGGAGAAGCAACGTGATATCATCAAAGAAGAGCTTGCTGATATTAAGGAGCGCTACGGTGATGATCGCCGCTCTGAGATTAGCTTAGAGGCTGGTGATATTTCCATCGAAGATCTTATCAAAGATGAGAAGGTGGTGGTAACAATTAGCCATCTAGGATATATTAAGCGGACACCAAGTTCTGAGTATCGCACTCAGGGTCGTGGTGGTCGTGGTAGCCAGGGGAGTCGAACCCGTGACGCCGATTTTGTAGAGCATATGTTTGTGGCTACCAACCACAATTATTTGATGCTCTTTACTGAGCAGGGGCGTTGCCATTGGTTGCGCATATTCGAGATACCGGAAGCATCCAAGAACTCTGCCGGTCGAGTCATTCAGAATATTCTTGCCATCCCTAAGGATGATAAGGTTCGAGCCTATATTATTGTCAAAGACTTAACCGATGCAGACTTCCTGAATTCGCATTACATCATGTTCTGTACCAAGAATGGTGTAGTGAAGAAGACTTCGGTGGAGGCTTATTCGCGTCCACGTACTAATGGTATCAATGCAATTACCATTAATGATGGCGATCAACTGCTTGAGGCACGCCTTACCACAGGTGATAGTCAGATATTCCTGGCTTCTCGCTCTGGTAGTGCTATTCGTTTTGAAGAATCAAAGGTTCGCCCAATGGGTAGAACTGCTGCTGGTGTCCGAGGCATCAGTTTGGCCGATGAAAACGATAAGGTAGTAGGGATGATCTGTATCGACCCTAACGACACGGACGTCGCTGTGTTGGTACTGTCGGAAAAGGGAATGGGTAAACGTTCTGATTTCCAGGAGTATCGACTGACGAATCGTGGTGGTAAAGGTGTACGTACCATGATGGTAACAGATAAGACTGGAGCCTTGGTGGCAATTAAAGCCGTGAAGGACGAAAGCGATCTGATGATTACCAGCCGCTCTGGTGTCGTTATCCGTACTCGCGTTGAAGAAATTCGCGTGATGGGCCGAGCTACCCAAGGCGTAAAAGTGATTCGTTTGGATGCTAAAGATGAGATCGCTGACGTTACTGTGGTAGCGAGAGAGGAGGAAAGCGAAGAAGAAGAATAGACCAGGTGATGCTGCACATTCTGCGGCAACAGCAATATGAAACGCCCTGTTTACTGGCGTAACCACTTATACAAACACAGGAAGTTGGTTGATTGCAGTTGGAGTAGACTGTGCTAAATGTCACCATTTTGAACTTGGACGAAACTAGTTTTTTTAATTAATTTGCGAATAAGGGTGACTTTAAGATTTTCTTAAGAGCCCTCGATACGACTACTCCGTCTGAAGGGTGGTTTTGATCACCAAATAACATTATTATTACTATGAAGAAGCTTATTTTTAGCTGCTTAGCATTTTTGATGTTGACCTTTGCTGCTCAGGCGCAGGAGGATCCAGCTAAGGCTTTGAAAAAAGCTGGAAATGCACTAAAAACTTTCGAACTAGACCAAACGGCAAATCTCGATAAGCTGCACGAAGCAGTTGATATGATTTCAATTGCTACAAGTGCGGATGAGACCATGGCTGACGTTGGTACTTGGCAGACGCAAGGTGATATCTACAATACGATTGCTAATCAAGTAGTGAGCGTAGAACAGTTAGGCATCGGTTCACTTGATGCGCTACCTCAGGTAGAAAACCCTGCACTAACAGCCTTCCAGGCTTACGAAAAGGCTTTGAGCATGGCTGAGAAGAAGTTCCAGACCAAAGATGCTTTAAAGGGGATTCGTGCTGTACAAACTAACCTGAATAACATGGGAATCTACTCCTATGAGGAAGGTAAGTATGGTGAAGCATTTGCCAACTTCAATGGTGTACTTACTGCGCATGGTCTTTTGACCGAAAATGGCATGGAGAGTATGCTGGAAGGCGAAACAGCTGTAGATGATCAACGCTACATTGCAGGACTTGCTGCGCTAAATGCGAATATGATCGAAGAGGCTGCGCCACTTTTCAATGCTTTAAAGGAATCTGGTGCCGACAAGCCTGCAATCTATGAAGCATTATACAAGCTTGAAGCTGCTGATGCCTTAGATCCTGAAAGCAAGCTTTCTGATGAGGAGAAGACTGCAATGCTGGAGGCTGCATACAGTAACCTAGCTGATGGTCGTGAGCGTTTCCCTGATGACGTTTCCATTCTCTTTGCGGAAATCAACCACTTCCTTCGCATCAACAAGCTTGATGTACTAATCGGCAAGTTGGAGACAGCAATTGAAAAAGAGCCAGATAACATCTCCTTGTATACTACCATGGGTAATGTATATGATAATCTTTACCAGACGTCAGCTACTGAAGGTAATGATGAGGCTGCTAATGATTACTTTGATAAAGCACTGAACTACTACAATCAGGCTTTAGGAAAAGATGCTGGTTTCACAGATGCAACTTACGCAATCGGAGCATTGTACTTTAACAAGGCTGCGAGCATGACTCAAGAGCTATCAAAACTTGCAGATGACTTTTCTAAGGAAGGTCAACGTAAGTATGATGAGCTACAGACTGAGGTTGGTAAGGTGTTCGAAACAGCTCTTCCATTCTTTATCGAGGTGGAGAAGCAGAACCCAGCTGACATCAATACCTTGATCGCGTTGAAGGAAATTTATGCTCGTAAGAGTGATTACACGATGTCTAATGAGTTCAAAGACCGCTTGGCTAAGGTTCAAGGTGGTGAGGCTGTAGAGTCTTACTTCCAGAATAAGTAATAGCTTATAGTTGTTTACAACTCCGTTGTAATCATAAACAAAAGCGATCTCGACAATAGTCGGGGTCGCTTTTGTAATTTAGGCCAATATCCTCACCAATGCCAATACGGTACTAGCATGACGAAAAACGCTCACTTCACTAGCAATAGAATCTATTCCCTACTACTTACAGCTTGCTTATTGGGAACAATTCACTCTTGTGATCAAAAAAATAGCATGACATCAAGTCCTCCTGGAGTTAGCTTGGAATTAGCCGAATGGCGTAAGCAACGGATTGATAGTCTTTGCTACAACTTAACTTTCCGAATACCTACGGCCAAATCGGACAGCATACTGGCAGAGGAAATAGTCCAGTTTAACCTACAAAAAGTGGATGGAGACTTGGTACTCGACTTTCAGGCCAGCGAAAATGAAGTATCAGCAGTAGTAGCGAATGGTGATCAGGTGCCGGTTAAGTTGATTGATGAGCATCTGTGGATTCCTCAAGATGCGCTCCAGGTAGGATCGAATGAAATCTCTATTAAATTCATCGCTGGTGATCTAAGTCTCAATCGCAAGGAAGACTTTCTCTATACATTATTGGTACCTGATCGGGCCAGAACATTATTCCCTTGTTTTGATCAGCCTAACCTCAAAGCTAGGTTTCAATTATCATTGGAGATTCCTGCCGACTGGGAAGCAATGGCCAATGGAAGTCTGGAAAACCAAGAGGATAAAGGAGAACGAAAACTACTTCGCTTCCGAGAAACAGAACCGATCAGCACTTACTTGTTTGCCTTTACCACCGGGCGTTTTCAACGTATAACGAGTACGGTGAATGGCCGGGAGATGAGCATGCTCTATCGAGAGTCAGATGTTGAGAAGGTAGCGCGAAACCAGGAGGCAATCTTTCAATTGCATGCTGATGCGCTCGATTGGCTTGAAGCCTACACGGAAATTCCACTCCCATTTCCAAAGTTTGATTTTGCCCTCATCCCAGGCTTCCAGTATGGAGGGATGGAACATGTAGGCGCGATTTTTTATCGGGAGTCGAGCCTAATGTTGGACGAAAACGCGACCACTAATAGGCGGATTGGCCGGGCCTCTCTCATTGCGCACGAGACGGCACATATGTGGTTCGGTGATCTGGTAACCATGGACTGGTTTAATGACGTATGGCTTAAGGAAGTCTTTGCCAACTTCATGGCGGCTAAAATTGTCAACCCTGCTTTCCCAGAGATTAATCATGATTTGAATTTCTTAGTTCGACATCAACCTGCAGCCTATGGAGAGGATCGGTCTGGCGGTACCCATCCCATTCAACAACAGCTCGATAACCTCAATGAGGCAGGTACCCTCTACGGGCGAATTATTTACCAAAAGGCCCCGGTGGTAATGAGAATGTTGGAAGAGAAGATTGGAGCACAAGAACTACAGGAAGGACTTAAGGTCTATCTGCAACGCTTTGCCTACGAGAATGCTACCTGGGATGACCTGATTCAGATTTTAGATGAACGAACGGATGATGACTTGACCAATTGGAGTACGGCCTGGGTGAAGCGTGCTGGCATGCCGACCTACGAGATAACTATAGATGGTTCTGAAGAGGGTAACGCAGCTATCCTGAAATACGCTTTTGCTGGGTCAGACACAATCATTCGAGAGCAGGAAGCCGAGCTAGCTGTCTTTTATCCAGACAGTATTCATAAGGTTCCGATCTCACTAGTAAGGGAGAGTGCTGATGATCCAGGAATTCAGATTCCTGCTCAGCCACTTGCGGTTCTAGGGCATACCTCTTCTTCCAGTTATGGCTATTTCCCACTTGATCAGAAAAGTAGGGAATGGTTCCTACAAAATGTAAGTGGAATTGAAGATGATTTACTTCGAGCGGGTACTTGGTTTGCTTTGTATGAAGACTTCTTGCGCAAAGAAATTACTACGGAGCGCTTCTATCAAGTCCTTCTTCCACAGGCAATTCAAGAAGAGAATACGCTGCTCCGAAACTACCTGCACAGTCGAATGCAAGAAGTGTACTGGCGCTACTTCACAAGTGATCAACGTGCGCAGTATGGACCTGAGCTAGAACGTCGATTAGCCTCGGCATTCTTAGATGCTGGTCAGGCTTCCGATGCATTATCTTTCTTTCGTACGTACTATGCTATTGTTGAGTCGTCCATTGGTTTAGATCGGCTACGCCAGATTTGGGAGTCTGAAACTATTCGACCGGACTTACCCTTGTCAGAGTCGGAATCGGTTGATCTAGCTTCTGAGCTAAGCCTCCGAGTAGGTCTGCAAGATGCTAACTTACTTGAAATGCAGTTGGAGCGGACTGAAAACCAGGATCGTCGTGATCGGCTTACTTACATCATGCCAGCATTAAGTCCGGATAAGGAGACTCGGGACCGTTTCTTTGCTAGCCTCGCGGAAGTGGAAAATCGAGCCACAGAACCATGGACCGTAGCGGCTGTGGGGTACTTACATCATCCACTGCGCGCATCAGCAGCGCTGGACTATATTGAACCAAGTCTGGCTTTAATGCAGGAGATTCAAGCCACAGGCGATATCTTTTTTCCGCGGCAGTTTATTACGGCTACTTTAAGTGGGCACAACTCTTTAAAAGCGGCTGTTACGGTTCGGCAGTTCTTAAAGGATCGACCGGATTACCCGCCGAGGTTGCGCAACAAGATTCTAATGGCAGCCGATGCCTTACTGCGAGCATCTAACTAGTTGGTGTACATTTTTTAACTTGCCTCATCGCTTTGCAGTGCTACAGATTAATACCATATGTCATTAGAAAAAAAAGAAATCGATCCCCAAACGAAATTGGATCGACGTGGCTTTATACATAAAACTTCTGCTCTTGTCTTGGGAGGACTACTTGGTGCGAAAGTCGTATACGCAGATAATATTCCAGCATCTTTTCCGCTCTTAGGTCTTCAGCCTACTGCTAACGCCTTACCAGGAAAACATCCCGGCTTACTTGTACTGAATGACCGTCCCATCAACGCGGAAACTCCTGCACATCTGTTAGACGATTCTCAAACACCGGGAGACAAGTTGTTTGTGCGCAATAATGGTATTCCACCAGAACTAGATAAGATCGATCCAGAGCAATGGACGCTGACGATTTCTGGTGAGTCAGTTCGAAGGGAAATGTCTTTTACCTTGGCAGAACTAAAAGCCAATTTTTCGACCGTTTCTTACCAGCTCACTTTGGAGTGTGGCGGCAATGGTCGCAAGGAATTTAATCCACCCGCCAAGGGAAATCAGTGGACTACCGGAGCCGTCGGTAGCCCGATCTGGACTGGTGTGCGCCTACGCGATGTACTCCAAAAGGTAGGTCTGAAAGACGATGCAGTCTATGTCGGTTACTATGGCCGAGATTCGCATATCAGTGGTGACCCAAACAAGACAGTCATTTCTCGTGGAGTACCGCTGGCCAAGGCATTGGATGATCGAAGCCTAATTGCCTGGGCACTCAACGATAAACCTATCCCTCATTTGAATGGATATCCGCTGCGCTTGGTATTTGGTGGTTTTCCAGCCTCTTGTTCAGGGAAATGGTTAGAACGAATAGTGGTTCGGGATCAGGTGCATGACGGACCTAAAATGGGAGGGCAGTCCTATCGCGTGCCTTGTCGCCCAGTGGCCCCTGGTACGAAGGTACCTGATGAGGACATGTGTATCATTGATGAGATGCCGGTTAAGTCCTTAATCTCCTTCCCAAAAACAGGAGCCACCATCCGCTTAAATCAAGAGCTGCCGATTCGGGGCCATGCTTGGGTTGGAAAGGGTAGTATCCAGGAGGTGTCTTATTCTATTGACTTTGGTGCTACCTGGCGTTCTTGTGAATTAGAACCTGCCGCTAATCCGCATGCGTGGCAAGATTTCTCCGCTAGGGTTAGTTTTCCAGAGCCAGGTTATTATGAGGTATGGGCCAGAGCGACGGATAGTGAGGGTATAGCCCAACCAATGCTGTTGCCAGGTTGGAATCCGCGGGGCTATCTTAATAATGCTTGCCATCGAATAGCGGTAAGGAGCGTATCATGAGCAAGGGACCGGAAGATATCAAAGCAGCGTGGCTGCAGATACTGGACTTGGTACTAGGGCTAAGCAAATTCGCTTTGTTGGCTGCCAGCTTACTACTAATTTATCTACTGGCTGGAGATAGCCTGGCAAGCTGGTGGACGCCGCAGGAGAGGAATGTATCCCCGACCAGCAATTCTTCTTTAAGTAGACAAGTCCTCGCGATAGAAGATGAGGTGGAGAATGGAATTCATGTCCCTACGGGTCTCATTTATGCGGAGGGCTTTGAATGGGTCCGATCCACTTGCACCGCTTGCCATTCGGCGAAACTCGTGACCCAGAATAGAGCCAGTCGTGCCGGTTGGTTGGAAATGATCCGGTGGATGCAGGCGTCACAAGGGTTATGGGACCTGGGAGACAAAGAGAAGCCAATACTCGACTACCTTGCTAAACACTATGCTCCGGAAGACATTGGTCGAAGAGCTCCGCTTCCAGTTGAGGAAATAGAGTGGTATATTCTGGAGTTGGATTAAACATTTGTCTAAACCCTTGGGAAATGAAAAACACCTTGAAATACCTATTAACACTCGTTTGTCTTTCTTTCGCTACCATTGAGTTGCCCGCTCAGCTTTACATGGATATGTTTACAGGATTACATCCTAGCCTATTGGACGATAGTGGTGGCACTGTGCACTTTAATGCCGCCGTGGGCCGCCAGGTGAACCGGCAAATTGGTTATGGGGTAAATGCCGGAGCTATGGCTGTTTTTAGCAGTAGTACTAATACAAGTTTTACGACGCTAGGACTCCAATTTCGCCATCTCGATCATCGGCACCGCTTTTATGGCAAGCTAGAGGCTGGAAGTATTCTAAATGCTATATATACCACAGATGGTCCATTTACTTATGATTACGACCGGGCTTTTGATCCTTATCTAAGACTGTATGGCGGATTTCGTTTTGGGCGTTTCACCATGGGCTTAAACTACACTTATATCTCTAGTTTTCGAGAAAGCATCAATGCTATCGATGAGCAAACTGGCATGTATCTCCCGACCGGCAATTTCCGCACGCGAGATCAGCACGATATTCAGTTGTTTCTAGGTTTGAGCTTGGATAGTTACCGCGTTCAGAAGAGGAGGTAATTACCAGCCCCACGTTCCTGGTTCGCCTTTAAAGGGACCAACAATATCCGCTGTGATCCAGCCACCATAGAAATCACCAGCCTGGGCTTGTACCTGTTCGTCATTTACAAAACAGGCAGTGATCCGGCTAGGATAAAATGCTAGATAATCCTCAATTTCGGCATATCGGCCCTGAGGACTTGAATAACTCCAGGCTGCGGCCTTACTGACGACCTGCCCATGCTCATCAATTATGTTCCAATAGCTAGCACTTCCCTTCCACTCGCAAAAGGTCTTCATACCTGCTGCAGGTTGGATGAACTGTTTGACAATGTCAGTAGGGGGGATATAGTATACCGGTGGATGACTGGTCTCTAGGATTCGGAATGCCTGGTTTGTTGAGGCAATAAGGCGGTCCTGCCAGTATACTTTTACGTGCTTAGAAGTACGCTCCAAACGAGGAGGGCGAGGATAGTCCCACACACTTTCTTGTCCGGGGCCTGGCTTAATTCTTTTTTTCATACTGCCAGAACACGATGCTATCCGTATTGTTCCTCAGAAGTACAAGAAAACAATACCTTTGTGCGCGATAAAACCGAATAAAGACTATGTCCTACCAGAACCTCATTTTGACCGAAGAGGGTCCTTTCATAACTGTTACTATCAACCGAGAAAAAGCCTTAAATGCGCTTAACCAGCAGACTATGTCTGACCTGGCGCAGTTTTTTGGTGAAGATTTGCCGCACCGTGAAAATGTACGTGGTGTTATCCTTCACGGAGCCGGTGACCGTGCGTTTGTAGCAGGCGCGGATATCAAGGAATTCACGAGCTTGACTGATGATGATGGGGCAAATATGGCTCGCCGCGGGCAGGCTGTATTTTTCTTAATTGAACGATCTAAGGTACCAGTGGTAGCCGTAATCCAGGGCTTCGCTCTTGGAGGCGGATGTGAATTGGCTATGGCTTGTCATATGCGGATTGCTGGTGAGAAAGCTCGCTTTGGACAGCCAGAGGTGAATTTGGGTATTATTCCTGGTTATGGCGGTACACAACGCTTGATCCAATACATTGGCAAGTCAAAGGCTACCGAACTCATGATGACTGGTGATATGCTGAACGCAGAGGAGGCTTACCGCCTTGGTTTGGTGAATCATGTTGTTCCTCAAGGAGAGGAAATGGCTAAGGCAAAAGAACTACTGGAAAAGATTGCCACTAAGGGCCCGAAAGCGATTGGAAAGGTCATTGAATCCATCAACGCTTACTACCAATATGATCAGGATGGTTTCGCTAAAGAAGTAGATTGCTTCGGTGAGGTGACCTTAAGCGAAGATTTCAAGGAAGGTGCCCAAGCCTTTATTGAAAAGAGACCCGCCAACTTTACTGGAAAGTAGGGAAAGGTTAGTTGGTGAAATGTTAGAGGGTTTGATGGTCAATACGACCATCAAACCCTCTCTGTTTTTTAGTATTTGCTGTGTGTTTATTGCTCCAATAGGAACGGTAAACGCATTTGCATTCCGTGGCCATCAGCCATTTCGCGTAGCTGACGATAATAAGGATACATACTACCAAGCTGTTCCTTGAGCGCCATTTTTTGCAAGGCATCCTGTGGATTCATTAGATCCTCGGCCAAACGCTGCCATTGATTCTTTGGAGCTGGATAAACTGGTGTGGCGTAATCCTCTAGTTCGGCTAAACCTGCTGCTTTTGCAATCGCCTCATCCAATCCACCTAACTCGTCGACAAGGCCAATGTCAAGAGCGGTGGTACCTACCCACACCCGGCCTTGTGCAATACTGTCTACAGCAGGAACAGGCATTCCGCGACCTGTACTTACCCGATCTAGGAAAGTGGCATACATCTGATTGGTACGGTTGCGAAGTAGTCGTTTCTCACCTTCTGACATGTTGAATACTGGATTGATCCCAGTCGCAAAGGGGCCAGTACTAACACTATCAAAGTGGACACCAATCTTTTGCTTCAGGAGCTCTTGGAACTGTGGAATCGCACTCACCACACCAATGCTGCCGGTAATGGTGCTCGGCTCTGCGAAAATATGATTCGCTGGTGCGGCGATGTAGTAGCCACCAGATGCTGCTACCGATCCCATGGAAACTACAAGTGGTTTGCCAGTGTCTCGGAGATCCATCAAAGATTGCCAGATGTGATCAGAGGCCATTGCACTACCGCCAGGGGAGTTGACACGCAATACAACAGCTTTAATATCATCGTCTTTACGCAAGCCTTCAATAATCTTCACGTAGTCTTTGTCACCAATTTGAGTTGCCTGACCTTTCCCATCTACAATCACTCCTTCTGCCATTACAACGGCAATCTTATTAGTGGAGAACTGCGGACTTGCCGCCTGATAGTACTCATTTAGGCGAACAAAATTGATCTTATCATCAGTATCTAAGCCAAGTGTTTCGCGCATTTTTGCGAGAAACCCTTCTCGGTAGATGATTTGATCTACCAGACCACCCTCTAATGCGCCTTCTGGATTGATGCCCGCGTATTCATTCGCCAAAGCAGCAAGTTGAGCAACGGTGATACTTCTGCTAGCACTTACATCTTCTAGCATCAGGCGATACATCTCATCCAGAAATGCACGAGTTTGCTCTTTGCTTTCTGGAGACATATCATTACGGCGATACGGCTCAGAAGCACTCTTGTATTTGCCGGCATAGAATACCTCATAATTCACGCCGATACGATCCAGCATGTCCTTATAGAAAGGATACTGAGCAGAGAAGCCACGCCAGTCAACAATACCAAGCGGGGCTAAGGCAACCTCATCGCTGACTGAGGACAAGTAATAGGCACCCTGCACGTAGAAAGGTGCGTAGGCCTGCACAAATTTTCCACTTTCTTTAAAGTCGGCTAGACTTGCCCGTAAAGTGGATAAGGTGGTGTAGCCTGCAACGGTCATTTCTGGTTCTAGGAAGATCCCCTTAATGCGATCATCCTCCTTCGCCTGCTTGATGGCTTTAACCATGTCGTGTAGGCCAAGTACTTTATTGGGGTTGAGTTCGAAGCTAGCAGACTCTACATTGTCAGTAAGTTCAGGTATGGGTTGATTTAGCTTTAGGTGTAAGACCGAATTGGCACTTATTTGCTGCGGGGCCTCGGATTCTGCTACCAGGGCACCAATGCCGCCGGCCACAATGAAGAACACAATGAATAGGGCAATCAGCGTACCCAAACACGAGGCGAAAAGAAACTTAAAGAATTGACGCATGCTGTTTTTGATTTCCGAGCGCGAATTAAGCGAATTCTGTTGATGACTGTTTGTTCACAATTATCATAAATATCAAACCACTCGATGTTTTGACCGATTTTATTCGATTAAGGGCCGAATGGTATAGATGAATGCACAAGCTATCCCTAATCATCCTTTTTGATCGTCTCTTGAAGTTCAGTAAACGATTTCGCATCAGATTCCAGATAAAAGCTGATCTTTCAAACCACAATTGGTCAATATCGAATGAAAATAAGCTATCAGAACAACGGAGTTACGGTCTTTGAAAGTGAGTTGATGTGTACTACCTGCACGCTTATAGAGCGAGCTGATCACTTGCTCTTAGTAGATCCAAATTGGCTGCCAAGTGAAGTAGCGTTTATTGCAAAGGAGGTCGAAAGAAGAAGAGGTGATCGCGAGTTGTACCTTTTATTTACGCACTCTGATTATGACCACATTATAGGCTACGAACGTTTTCGAGATTCGGCGAAGATTATAGCCTCTGAGAACTTGCTCACTAATCAGCAAGCGGACGAGCAGATGCGGGAGATCCGCAAATTTTATGATCAGTACTACTTGCCGACTCCCTGGCCCATTACCTATCCGCGGGAAGCAAGTATTCAAGTTAAAGCCGATTATGAAGAGCACCTAATTGGTACAACCCACTATCAATTCTTTCAAGCGCCAGGGCATAACCCTGATGGCCTAATTACCTTTTTACCGGAGGCTGGAATTCTCATCGCTGGCGACTATTTATGTGCCGTGGAGTTCCCATTTATCTACCACAGCATTTCTGCCTATCAGAAAACGCTTGCGAGTTTGCAAAATCTAATAGAACGAGAAAACGTAAGCTTACTTATCGCTGGGCATGGCCCGGTTTCAACTGAGCAGCAGGAGCTCAAGGAGCGCGGTCGATTGGCGCAGTGGTATCTGTCTCATTTGATAGCTTATGGTAAGTCAGGTACACCATTTCCAGAACAGGAATTATGGCGCTTGTATCCCCACTACCCAATAATTCAGGGTAAGTTTCATCAGGACAACCTTAAGCTGGCAAAAAGAGAATTAGAAGCTTAACCCGCAACAAGCCTATTTATATAGAAGATACTTCTGTCGTTTTGATTTGAACGCCTGTAGACCTTCTTGCCAGCTGGCCCTGATTTGTTCTTCCGTCCAACCCGCTAGTACCTGTTCGCGAAAACTGCTCCCACCAGCTAGCTTATCAACAAAACGATTCTCTAAGAAGAATTGCTCTGGTTGCGGGTAGTTAGCGAAGGCGTTCAACAAATGCTGCAAGTTGAGCCTTGCTTCGTCTCTGATAGTTGCTGGGGCTACATTCGTAAAGGATATACCCTGACAGCGTTTATTCTCGAGTTTAGGATACTTTGCTCCTGGGCCTGATTTGGGCTGGAACTCGAAGTTACCCGTTTGAAAATCTGGGTGACCATATATCTGAAACTGTGTATTGGTGCCTCTGCCCACGCTAAAGACTGTCCCTTCGAAGAAGCACAGGCTAGGGTAGAGGTAGATGGAACGCATATTAGGCAGATTAGGAGAAGGTCTGACCGGCAAATCATAAGAGGTCTCGTGCGTATAGTTGGCACAGGGAGTGACCATCAACATCGCTTTTGCGCCACCATCAAGCCATCCTTCACCATTAATCATTTGCGCATATTCGCCGACCGTCATACCATGTACCACGGGAACGGGATGCATTCCAACAAAAGACTGGTATTCGAGATCAAGAAT
>CAJXOS010000162.1 GCA_913057725.1 uncultured Lewinella sp. | reverse complement strand
GCAGCGAAGCTAAACCACTTCGCGTCATGTATAAAACACCACTATTACCATGTTTCGAACTATTACACTAGCCTTATTACTGTCCTATGCTTGCTTTTCGTGTCAAAACAGCCCTGCTGCTACGGAGAGTCCAGAGACTGATGCGCCTAATGTGGAACAAGAAGAGCAGCAGTCGAGTGGATCAATAATGACAGAAGTCGTCTTTAACGATTCTATCGACCTTCCTGCCAGTTGGACTTTGATAGGTGAAGCAAGTGGCGATCTGAATAAAGATGAACTAGCAGAGAGAGTCCTAATAGTGCAGGCCACAGAAGCCAGTGAGGATGCCGCCCCTGAACGCCGAATTCGTATTTATCAACGAGGGTATGAAGCTTGGTCGCTATGGCAAGAGGTTGCCGGTGGAGTATTACCAGCAGACGCTGGTGGCATGTTAGGTGATCCTTTTCAAGAAGTGAGTATTGAACGCTCATGTATTGTACTCAATCATTTTGGCGGAAGCCGAATCCGATGGAATTACACCCATCGCTATCGTTGGCAAAATGAGGCTTGGGAAATGATTGGTGCTACGGTTGTCTATGGTGCCCCTTGTGATTATTGGCATGAGTTCGACTATAACTTATCCACGGGGAAGGTTGTCGGTAAGATAGAAACGGAAGACTGTGAAAAGGATTCGAGCACAACAGATGGTTTTGAGTTTACGCATCAAACCCGACCATTACCGACTATGGAAAAATACGAACCCGGCACAACTGCTGTAGCTGTCCCGGGTCGTGATCTTACTTTCTATTTCTAGAACGGCGTGGGGTATCCCCAGCCATGCGGACAATCTTAGGGTAGAACTCACCCAAAATGTCTACGAGCGAGGTTTGGCCCGCCATGACGGTGTGGATGTCCTTGTAAGCCATTGGCGCTTCGTCCAGGCCACCGCCAATTAGGGTAACCCCTTGCTGTTCCAGGTACTTGCGTACGCCACTTTCGGTCAGGCTGTTCTTGGCTACCGAACGCGACATCTGACGACCAGCACCATGCGATGCGGATTGCAAAGACTGGAAGTTGCCCTTACCACGCACGATAAAGCCAGGAGCGGTCATAGAACCTGGAATGATCCCCAGTACGCCCTTACCTGCTGGTGTTGCTCCCTTGCGGTGCACAATCACCTCGCGACCATCTTCCAACTGCTCCTTCCAGGCAAAGTTATGGTGGTTTTCCACTCGTGCTAGTGGTTGTTCCCCTAATGCCTTTGCCATGCGGCGGTGGATATGGTCATGACAAGCGGAGGCATAGTCTCCTGCCAAATTCATCGCTGCCCAGTATTCGTGCCCGGCTTCCGAGTTGAGCATCAACCATGCTAAATGCTTTGCTTCTTTCGGAAGACGGCACTGTTGCATAGCAATGTTCGTATAATGCTTGGCAATCTGTGCTCCCATTCCGCGTGATCCAGAGTGAGACAGCAAGGCCAGGTATTCGCCGACTGGTACGCCCATTTCGTTATTCGCATCCGTAATGCGTGCAATACCAAATTCGACGAAGTGGTTACCTCCACCAGAAGAGCCAATTTGCTTATACGCCCGGTCTCGGTTATCACGAGCTACTTTGATGTACTTGAATTCATCACGGCTGAAGATCGGATCGTCCATTGGACGTTCAAAGGCCTCCAGTCCAAACTTGGAATGCTCACCTAGTAGGTCTTTAAACTTATCGCGTCGAGTTGTCAGATCATCAGTAGGAAGATCAAAAAGACTCAGACACATACGGCAACCGATATCTACGCCTACACCGTACGGGATTACGCTGTTTTCAGTAGCCAAAACGCCGCCGATTGGCAACCCATAACCTTGGTGTGCATCCGGCATCAAAGCGCCCTGGACGGTGACTGGTAGACGCATAGCAGTATACATCTGATCCTTCGCGCCAATTTCGATATGGTCTTCACCAAATATTGGAAATTCCATAGCATTCTTGGCCAGGTCGTATCGTCCTCCTTCCGTCTTGATTTCTTGCTCGCCGATTAGCTCCAGGGCAATACGTTGCCAGCCTTCCACCTCTACAAAGGCTTCTGGACGTTCAAGTATTTGCGCCAACATGCCCAGCACCCACTCCTGTGGCTTGCGCCGGAAATGTTCATAGGCTACGTTGATGGCCAGACCAATAATCTTACCTTCTTCATACCCTATTTGCTTCAACTGCTTACCGCGTAGCTTTAATTTTGCCATGATAAATGTCGGTACCGGTTTGCGGCACGCCCTAAGATACAGGGAAAGCAATGAACAAGTTCCCGCCCTCGTGTTTTAATAGCACTGGATATGATGGCACAGAAAACAATTGGAATTGGAATTGATGGCTGCCGAGCGGGCTGGCTGATGGTACTATTTGATGGCACCACTGCTGAAATGCAGATGCTCCCGGAAATTTCCGCCTTCGCGGAATTGGACCTTGCTGGTCGCCCCGTATGGGTGGACATGCCAATTGGTTTTATGGATAATGGAGCAGATGGTCGTGAATGCGATCGTGCAGCGCGTAAGTACCTTAGTCCGCTGCGGCATAGCAGTGTGTTTACGCCTCCTTGCCGTGCCGCGGTGTATGCAGAAAAGTCAGAAGCAAGTGCGATGAACTTCGAGCATACTGGTAAGAAGCTGAGCCAGCAATCCCTGAACATTGTTCCTAAGATTCGCGAGTTAGACTCCTATTTGACCTCGCTCTCTATTCCTGATCGGTTGCTCTGGTCGGAAGCTCACCCAGAAGTGGTTTTTGGCGCTTTAAACGGAGGCCAGCCTTTGGTGCACAAGAAGAAAAACAAGGAAGGCGAACAGCAACGTTTACAACTTCTTCAACCCTGGTTTCCGGAGGTGTTTGATTGGATGGCCAATGCTCGGGGGCGGTATTTACGAAAAGATGTACTGCCTGATGATATCGTTGATGCTTTGGGTTTGGCAATAGCTAGCTATCTCGTGCAATCAGGATTAGCCCAAGAACGCAAGCTTCCTTCTAACCCAACAAGGGATCAAGAGGGGTTGCTGATGCAAATAGTTTACGCGGTCCCACGGTAATACAGCCCATCATTTGAGCGTGTGTATGGTTCAGGCATACAAGGCTGTCTTTACCAGTATTCAGGTATTTATGCTTTTCTTAGTTGCCAGAACTAAGTTATACGTCCATGTCTTCACGCTTTCGTTCCGTCCTTTTCTGGTCCATTCTAGCGGCTGCCTTTATTGGTCCTGGCACTGTCACTACCGCTGCTCGAGCGGGTAGTGGCTATGGAATGGGCCTACTTTGGGCACTGGTTTTTTCTATTCTAGCTACGGTCGTTTTGCAAGAGGCTGCTGCCAGAATCACCCTTGGCGCGGGTCAACCTTTAGGAGAAATCATTGGTCGGCAAGGGCAATCATGGAATATGATTCTCTTCGCAGTCATTGCACTTGGGTGTGGTGCATATCAGGCGGGTAACCTTCTTGGCGCTTTAGCAGGCTTGCAACTCCTGGGTGATGTGAGCAAATGGTGGTTGTTACTGCTGGGAGCAATCGGAGCCGGAATACTTTGGACGGGGAATACCACAGTGATTACTAGAAGCTTGGCTTTTATCGTTGCGCTTATGGGGATCGTTTTCTGCTGGGTGGCGTTTGGCGCCGATACCGCCGCGATTGACTGGTTGACAGGGCTCGTGCCTAAAGTAGAAGAAGATGCTACGGTTTTGGTCATCGGCCTCATTGGAACTACGATCGTTCCCTACAATCTGTTTTTGGCTTCCGGTCTCAGCAAAGGGCAGAGTTTACAAGAAATGCGTTTTGGACTCATACTTGCGATCTTGATTGGTGGGCTAATCACATTAGCAATCCTGCTAACAGGGACTATGGTAAAAGGAGAGTTTAGCTTTGCTGGCCTGGCCGAGGTTTTGGATGCTCAGTTGAGCCAGCGGGGAAGTCTCTTACTAGGCCTAGGTTTGTTTACAGCTGGTTTGAGCAGCGCCATTACTGCTCCATTAGCAGCTGCTGTAACTGGAAAAAGCTTGCTCGGACAAGGACGATCAATCTGGGATTTTCAAGGACGCAATTTTCGCTTGACCTGGGGTGTTGTACTATTAGCAGGACTTGTTTTTGCCCTCACCGATGTAAAGCCAGTACCAGCGATTATTGCTGCGCAAGCACTCAATGGGTTGATACTTCCATTGGTGGCAGTCTTTCTAATTCGTGCCGTAAATGATGCTGAGATCCTGCCGCAGGCTTACCGAAACCCACTCTGGCTAAATGTGGTAAGCATTCTGATCGTGGGGACCACCATTTTCCTGGGGCTGAACAATATCTGGTCGGCTAGCGGTAAAGTTTTGGCTTCGCTTGCTGACATACCTTTATCCACAAAACTGATGATCAATCTTAGTGTCAGTGCACTGCTGAGTTTGTGGATATTCTGGAAAATGCCGAAGAATAGGACTGCCGATTAGCCCCAAAAGTAGAACGGCCCAAAGCGTTCATCACTTTGGGCCGTTTAAGTCTGATTACTGCTTCAGCAACATCTTGCGAGAAGCGGCTTCACTGTTTCGTATTTCGACTGAGTAGTGCCCCGCTGGGAAATTACTCAGATCCATTTGCTCTTGGTTGTTTCCTACACCAAGTTGGATAGCCCGTCGAAGCATCGGCTGCCCCAAGGCGTTGTAGATCGTTAGCTCGGCATCTGTAGTTTGTTCCACCTCCACCTGCAGGTTCAATTGATCCGCTACAGGGTTCGGGAAAATATTGATGCTGTTTGCCAATTCCGGTAGGTCATTAGTGCTAACGGTCAGATCGTTCAACACTACTGGATTGTCCAGGCGCGCGGCACCATCACCACCACTGCCAGAAGCATTATTAGCTGCAACAGTAGCAGAGTAGAAACTGATATTGCCCACGCCATTTGCCGGAGCGGTCCACTCTACCTCAAATATATTGGATTCGCTGCGCTGGCTATGCTCAATATAGTCGCGCCCACCCAAGGTGGTGATTTGCGTACCCATTGGAGGAGTCCAGCTACCTGCCTGGACATTGTCGTCACCGGAGAGTGCCACTGCTTGGAAACCGTACACCTGTGCAGCAGCATCAGCGTTGATAGTCACGCGCATGGTGTAAGTCTCACCCGGCATATATCCCATTACGACATCACCGTCTTTAAGGAGCTCCAAGTTCATGGAAGGGTTGAATGCACCCGCAGCATGGCAGTTGCCACAAAAGCCGTTGGCTAAAGGGCCGCCGGTCCGGTCTTGTCCCTGAACGGCACCTGGGCCTGAGGAACTACCTAAAAAAATAATTGCCCCGCTTAGTAGCAAGGTTAGCATGTAAATAGCTCGCATAGTTGTATTTTGATATTGAAGAATTAAAGATTGATAGTTGCGTTTTCTGTGCCATGTTGAGAACGGAAAACGGAGAATAGCGCTTGTCGATAGCGCCGAAGTTACAGTGCTGAGTCTTAGCGTGTTGACGAATACACGACAATTGCCAAGAAAGCACCTGGAATGCTACACTATTAACTACAGACGGCGAAGGGCTGGAAATGTTTAAAACGCAGGTTGATTATTTTTTTGGACGATCGAAGCTTTTTTTGGCGTTATAGCCTACTGCTCCATCAAAAAAGTCGTAGAAAACTTCGAAGTCGGCGTCCTTATCTCCGGTAGGCATGAAAGGCTTAGCGAAGCGAACTTCACCCTTGCCCCAATCGAAGGCACAAAGAACGATGGGTACTTTTGCTTCCACGGCGATATAATAAAAACCCGATTTTAGTTCGTCTACTTTGGAGCGCGTTCCTTCCGGGGCTAGAGTAAGCCGAAAGCGTTTACGTTGTTCAAAGATTTGGGCTACTGCTTGAACAAAATTGTTTCGTTGAGAACGATCTACTGGAACACCTCCTAGTTTTTCAAAGATTTTGCCGAATGGCCACCGGAAAAGCGAATCTTTACCAACAAAATGAATCTTTTCATCTAGTAGTACACGTATACAAAGGCCGATGGGAAAGTCCCAGTTTGAGGTGTGTGGTACGACAGCTACTACACATTTCGCCGGTAAGGGTTCAGGGCGAATAATTTCTAGGCCCATTAAGTTCATATAGGCTCCGGCAATCCACTTGGAAAAACTCACTTGCTCGTTTCGTTAGTACCTTGCTAATGTACAGCTTTGTGAAAAAAAAATACGGATGTGCCTGATATTTACGTTTTTTGTAAAATTATCTCTTAAACAGCAGGTTCGACATATTGCGTTTTCTTTCTAGCATACTCTTCTTAATTGGATTTTGGGTCAGCCTTTCTGCTCAGGAGGAGGATTCGTTGCAAGTGTTCTTCCATTTGCCCGGTGGCTTTTATTCTGGGCAACAACAGATCACTATTACTGCCCCTGGGGCCAGTGCGGTTTACTACACGCTAGATGGCACCTTACCTTCTCAAAAGTCTCAGCCTTATCACGGGCCGATTTATTTGGATGAAACAGCCGTAATTAGGGCGGTAGCATTTGCTGGTGAAGCAAAAGGGCGATACTATGGACAAACCTACTTAATTGATGAGCCTGCTTCGGATTTTCCGATTGTTTCTATTGGTGTTCATCCTTCCTTATTGTTCCATCCCGAACGTGGCATTTTTGTCCAAGGTGGGTCAGCGGTAGATTCGGTTTGGTATAAGCCAGGGGCAAACTTTTGGACGCGGCAGGAATATGCTGTCCATCTGGAGTATTTTGATGCCGATGGTAATATGATGTACAATAACCGTACTGGCATGCGGTTATTTGGAGGAATGAGTCGATTGTTTCCGCAGAAGTCACTGGCGCTCATCGCTCGGAAACGCTACGGACAATCACGCTTTCGGTATCCGTTCTTTGGAAAAGACAGGCCAAAGTCTTACAAGTTTTTGGTCTTGAGGAATAGCGGTAGCGATTTTGGCAAAAGTCACTTTCGCGATGCCTTTATGACGACTTTGGTCAAGGATTGGGGCTTAGAAACGCAGGCCTTTCAACCTTCCCATGTGTATATCAATGGCACTTATTGGGGGATCTACAATATTCGAGAAAAAGTTAATCGATATTTCATCGAAAGTCACGCAGAAGATGTGGATCGAGATAGCTTGGATTTGCTTGAGCACTATCTGGTCCGTAAGCGTGGTTCTCGTCGCCATTATCAGGAGATGTTGGATTTCTTGGAGCGTTATGATTTGAGTATTGATGACAACTTTACCCATCTGGATACCTACATGGAAATTGACAACTTCCTGCAGTATCAGATTGCACAGATTTACTTCGACAATCGAGATGCCGGTGGAAATATAAAGTACTGGCGCCCTTCTACCGAAGATGGGCGATGGCGATGGATTCTGTATGATACGGATTGGGGCTATGGCTTGCACGATGCTACTGCCTATCGACACAATAGCATAACTTTCCATACTAACCCAAATGGTCCGCATTGGCCGAACCCACCTTGGAGTACCTATCTCCTGCGAAAGCTGATGGAAAACGACCGCTTCCGCCTGCGCTTCATCAATCGCTTTGCGGATCACCTCAATACTACCCTTAGTGCTGAGCGTGCAACGACTTTGGTAGACTCCTTTTACTTCCTTTACCGACAGGAAATGCCGCGGCATTTGAAACGCTGGCGACTATCGCAGAACCGTTGGGAAGAGCAAGTGAACATCATGCGAGATTTTGCTCGTAAGCGCCCAGCGTATATTCATGATGAACTCAGGGATGTGTTTAGAGTTGGGGCAGTTAGAAATGTTGGTATAAGTGCCACTAATGGTGGAAGGGTATTAGTGAATGACTACTTGAAAGTGACTGAGCTAGAGGGGGAGTACTTCGCTAACATACCTATCAATATTCGGGCGATTCCTGCCTATGGTTATCGTTTTGTTGGTTGGGATGACGGCACTACAGAGCGCGATCGAGAAATTGATCTGAAACGAGATCGACGGTATACTTTTCGAGCCATTTTTGAGTCTTTTCAACATCCATTACAAGACCTGGTGTTAATCAATGAAATTTGCCCAAAGAGCAAGGATACAGATGACTGGATTGAGCTTCATAACCGCTCAGAAGAGACGGTTAACTTGAAGGATTGGATCCTAACTGACCAACGAAATGAGTTCATTTTTCCAGATGTTACGCTACTGCCAAACGATTATCTGGTAGTCTGCAAGGATGCTACTAAGTTTAGAGCTTCCTTCGCAGAGGCTTACAATGTGATTGGTGGCCTTGGTTTTGGCTTGAATAAGAGAGGGGAAGTACTTGGGTTGTACGCTCCAGAAGGCGCTGCAGTTGATAGCTTTGCTTATGAGTTGCCGCCAATAGATACCGCCTTTACCCTTAGTTTACTACTTCCAGAGTTAGACAATGCGGACAAGGAGAATTGGGAGCTGCGCGAGGGCTTGGGAACACCCAATAGCGCTAATCCATATCTGCTTTCGAGTAATGTGCGGGTAGCTCAATCTCAGTGGTTGCAAATTGGCCTTGCTGCTGGTGTGTTCTTGCTTAGTTTGATTCTGCTATACCTTCGTAACCGATCCTAAATCCTGATCGAGCAGTAATATTCTAAATCAATCCTTCCCGGATCAAATCATGAAGGTGTACAAAGCCTAGGTAGGTACCTTCTTTATCTACTACGATAAGCTGAGAGATGCTATGGTTGCGCATTTGCTCTAAGGCCTTAACAGCAAGTTCAGTGTCGAGTATTGTTCGTGGTGCAGGGTGCATGACATCTTTCGCGCGTAAAGGACTTATATCCATCCCTTTTTCTAGCATTCGACGAAGGTCGCCGTCGGTTATGATTCCTTCAAGTTCTTGCTTCGTATTCACCACGGCGGTAGCTCCCAGACATTTGGCTGTCATCTCTAGGATACTATCGTGTAAACTCGTCTCGCCATATACTTTGGGCTTTTCATTTTGAGGGTAGAGGTCCGCTACACGCAGGTAGAGCTGCTTGCCTAGAGCACCTCCTGGGTGATATTGCGCGAAGTCTTGCGAAGAGAATCCTCGGAGGGCCAGTAGTGAGGTAGCTAAAGCATCGCAAAGGGCCATCTGAGCAGTTGTGCTGGCGGTTGGGGCTAAGTTGTTAGGATCTGCTTCCTGATCAATCGGCGTATGTAGTAAGAAGTCAGACTGGCGAGCGAGGAAGGAATCCGCCTTGCTTGTCATGCCAATGAGTTGATTGCCCAGATTCTTTACGAGTGGTGCCAGTACTTTGATCTCTGCTGTTTCTCCAGATTTCGATAGGCACAATACCAAATCACGTGTCCTAACCATCCCCAGGTCACCATGGATGGCATCTGCTGCATGCATGAAAAGGGCAGGGGTGCCTGTGGAATTTAGTGTGGCCGCTATTTTCTGAGCGACGATTGCACTTTTACCAATACCGGTAACGACCAGGCGTCCTTCCGATTCGTAAATAGTGCGCACGCAGGCAATGAACCCCTCGTTAATAGATGCCTGTAGGCCTTCCAATGTTCGAGTCTCAATGGCAAGGGTTCGAGTAGCCGTGCTATGGATTATTTGTCTGGCGTCCACGAATGTTGGTGATTTGTAAGTGTCTTGTTAGGAAAAAAACTGTCTGCGCAATGGGCTTGATAATTCGACTACAGCTAGGAAAAAATGGAATTCATGGGCCTTATTCTATCAAATTTTTACTAAATTTAAACAGCCAAAAAGCGCCTAAGCCTGAGAATATTTGGTTTAATCCTAGAAAGTCCAACAAAGCATTGGCTAAGGCCATTTGCCTCAAAACAGCTTTGATTCAGGTCTGGGAATATCTCCTTGTCCCAGCCGCAAAATTAGCCAATTTCTAGAGGAAAAGATTGATTGACATGACAGTTACAAAGTATTCCCTTCACGACGCCCTGCAAGAATATTTTGGCTTTGATAAATTCAAAGGAAATCAGGAGGATATTATTAAAAGCGTCTTAGAAGGCAAGGATACCTTCGTCATCATGCCTACCGGCGGCGGCAAGTCTCTGTGTTATCAGCTGCCCGCTCTTATGTTAGATGGTACAGCCCTTATCATATCTCCCTTAATTGCTTTGATGAAAAACCAGGTGGATTCTATCCGTGGTTATAGTCAGCGCGATGAAGTGGCCCACTTTCTCAATTCTTCTTTGACCAAAGCTCAAATGAAGCAGGTCAAGCAAGATATCATGGATGGCAAAACTAAGCTGCTATTCATTGCTCCCGAAACATTGACGAAGGAAGAGAATATCCAGTTTTTCCAACAGGTCAATGTATCTTTTGTAGCTGTAGATGAAGCACACTGTATATCAGAATGGGGACATGATTTTCGACCAGAATATCGTCGTATCCGCATCATGTTGGATGCAATTGGTACGGCTATCCCTGTTGTAGCACTTACTGCAACTGCAACACCTAAGGTGCAATCTGATATTGTGAAAAACCTCAACATGGTGGATCACAATACCTTTATTTCTTCCTTTAACCGGCATAATCTGTATTACGAGGTGCGGCCTAAGGCGAAGAAAGAGCAAACGGTTCGGGATATTATCCAGGTGGTCAAGAGTATGGACGGTCAATCTGGAATTATCTATGTTCAGAGCCGGAAGTCAGCAGAGCAAATTGCTGAAGCTCTTTCTGTCAACGACGTAAGAGCTGCACCTTATCATGCAGGTCTAGATGCTAAGACGCGGAGCTCTACCCAGGATGCCTTCCTGATGGAAGACATTGATGTGATCGTTGCCACGATTGCATTCGGAATGGGTATCGATAAACCGGATGTGCGTTTTGTGATTCACTATGACATTCCGAAGAGTATCGAGAATTACTATCAGGAAACTGGTCGTGCTGGACGAGATGGCTTGGATGGGCGTTGTGTTGCTTTTTACAGTTATAAAGATATTCTCAAGCTTGAGAAGTTTTTGCGAGACAAACCGGTTGCGGAGCGCGAGATGGGAGCTCAGCTGATGCAGGAGGTTATGGCTTATTCAGAGACCACAGCCTGCCGTCGTCGTTTCCTTCTCCACTACTTCGGAGAGGAGTTTGATGAGTCGAATTGCAACAAGATGTGCGATAATTGTCGCCACCCGAAAGAAAAGATCAAGGTGACTGATGAAATGGTTATCGCCTTGAAGGCAGTACTTGGATTGGATGAAAACTATGGTATTAAAATCTTGATAGATTTTGTGCGTGGTAAGGAAACCAAGGAAATAAAGGATTTCCGCTTTGACAAGCGTCCAGGTTTCGGAGCTGGTAAGGACAAAGATGATACTTTCTGGAGTAGCGTATTCCGTCAGGCACTCCTTAATAATCTCATTTATAAGGATGTAGAAACATATGGCTTGCTGAAGATGCTTCCAGCGGGCCGTGAGTTCATTGCCAATCCACAACCGTTTGAGATTCCGATCGACCATAACTACGAGGCCGAAATGGCGGAGGCTCGGATGGAGAACACCGGGAAGACTGCCGTACTGGATGACCAGCTGTTAAAAATGCTTCGCGACCTTCGACGAAAGGAAGCAAAGCGTAAAAATGTTCCACCATTTGTAATCTTCCAAGATCCTAGCCTGGAAGATATGGCTACTCAATATCCGATTACATTGGACGAGATGGCTAATGTTTCCGGAGTGAGTGTGGGCAAGGCTAGACGCTACGGCCGACCGTTCTTAGAAATGATTGAGGCTTACGTGGAAGCGAATGATATTCTTCGTCCGACGGAGTTTGTTGTTAAGCAGGTGGCCAATAAGTCAAGAATGAAGGTGGCTATAATCCAAGGCATTGATCGTAAACTGCCATTAGAGGATTTAGCGAGTTCAAACAGCCTCTCAATGGAAGACTTAATGGAGGAACTTGATGCTATTGTTACCTCGGGGACTAAGGTGAATATCGACTATTACTTAGATGAGGCAATGGACGAGTATGCTCGTGAAGATATCATGGACTACTTTATGCAAGCCGAATCCGATAGCATAGATGCGGCTTACGCTGAGCTTAAGGAGGATGATATCACAGTCGAAGAGATTCAGCTTATGCGGATTAAGTTTTTATCAGACATGGCCAACTAAACCTCAGCCTGGTGGAGATAATTATCATCAACGGACCCAACCTGAATCTTTTAGGCAAAAGAGAACCAGAAATTTACGGTGAAGACTCTTTTGAAGACTTTCTATTGCATTTGAAGGGTCTCTTCCCGGAGGTGAGTCTGCATTATTTTCAATCTAACTCAGAAGGAGCTCTCATTGATAAGCTTCATGAATTAGGTTTCAGCTACGATGGCATTATCCTCAATGCTGGAGCATATACGCATACCTCAATTGCGTTAGCAGATGCGATAGCTAGCATTGAAACTCCAGTGATCGAAGTACATATTTCCAATGTGTATGCCCGAGAGTCATTTAGACACCATTCCTACCTTTCGCCTCATTGTGAGGGGGTTATTGTAGGTTTTGGTTTAAGGGGATACGAACTGGCTGTTCAGTATTTCTTATAAGGAAGGTACAGGGCAAAAAAATGAAGGGAAATCTCATAAGAGACACCCTTCACGATGAAATCACCCGACTGTTGTATCCAAAACAGTTAGTCCAAAATTAACATTTTCTTCACAATTTGGGCAAGGGCCATTTGATTTTTTGTGTTTTTCCAGGGTCGATGGATAAATTTTGGGCTATTTCTACCCCAAAATGACGATTGCTGTCATGCAGCAGTCAATTGCCCAAGGCGTTTTGGACGCTGTTTTCTACGGTTTTTTGACGGCAAAAAGCCAGAAAGTCACACCTGATAATTTTTCATATTCGTGACAAAAGTCACAAAGTGGTTTTGTCGAGAACACTTACCTTTGATAATTGTAGATTGGAGGGAGGCTTAAATATTTATGGACATGCAATTAGGCCTCACTCATATGAAAACATAATCTCGACCTAGGTAATCCCAAACGGCGTGCCTTGATTCAAAAGCCGCATCTATGAAAAGACGACTACTACTCCTATTGCTCTCTGCACCATTCTTCTTGAACGCTCAGGTTCAGGATATGGTGAATTATCGAACCATTAGCGGGATGTACAATAATTTGGACAATCCGTCTTGGGGAGCAGCGCATACCGATTTATTACAAGTTACAGATATTGGGTTTGCTGATGGCTATGGTGCCATGGGGGGTGAAGGCCGCCCCAATCCAAGGGAAATTTCCAATTCACTATTCTCTCAAGAGGGAGTATTAAATGACAACTTTGGACTTAGTGACTTTGTGTGGGCCTGGGGGCAGTTTTTAGATCACGATATTGGTTTGACGACTGATGGCCCGGAGCCACTGATAATTCAGGTCCCAGCAGGAGATCCTCATTTTGATCCTTTCGGAGAAGGACAGGCGGTAATCCCTATGCATCGAAATGCGATCGCTCCAGGCAGTGGAACGGGGATTAACAATCCTCGTCGTTATGTAAATGAAATTACAGCGTTCATTGATGGATCAGCGGTATATGGTTCGGATTTGCCACAATCCGAGTGGCTTCGTAGTTTCGATGAAGGTAAATTAAAGGTGTCCTCCGGTAATCGTCTTCCTTACAATACTATTACCGGAGAATTCGAGGACCCAATTGATACTTTGGCTCCGCATATGGAGAATCCAACCGGAATATCATCAGTTATCCCAGTTGCTGGTGATCCACGGGCAGGGGAGAATCCATTACTGGCGAGTTTGCATACGATCTTTGTAAGGGAGCATAACCGTCAGTGTGATTTGATATTAAAAGATCACCCTGATTGGACAGATGAGCAAGTGTACCAGCATGCGCGAAAAATTGTTGGTGGCCTTATTCAGTCCGTCGTGTACGATGAATGGTTGCCAATTCTGGGTATCAACCTGCCTCCCTACACAGGTTATAATCCAGAGCGTCATCCGCAGTTAATGAATGTATTTACTGCAGCAGCGTTCCGTTTAGGGCATACCATGTTGACTACAAATTTGCAACGTCTAGATAATGACGGCAATGTCATCCCGCAAGGGAATATGCAGTTACGTGATGCGTTTTTCAATCCGTTTGCCATTCAAGAGACTGGCGGCATCGACCCATTTTTGAAGGGAATGGCTGCGCAGATGCAACAGCTTTTTGATTCCAAGGTTATTGATGATGTGCGTAACTTCCTTTTTGGCCCTCCTGGAGCGGGTGGTTTGGATTTAGCGTCCATAAACATCAACCGTGGACGGGAGCGTGGCCTGCCTGATTTCAATACAATCCGCGAAAATTTCGGGCTGTCAAAGTATAATTTCTTTCAGCAGATTAATCCTGATGCTGCGGTATTTACGCGACTATTGTCGTTGTATGCTGATATCGATGACATTGACCCATGGGTGGGAATGTTAGCAGAGCGTCCTATGCCTGGTACGATATTCGGACCAACATTGCGAGTGATTATTTCTCAACAGTTTCTTGCGCTTCGCAATGGTGATCGTTTTTACTACTTAAATGACCCGGTCTTATCAGCAGAGGAAAAAGAATACATCACCAGTACTAGTTTTCGGGACATCATTATGTACAATACGAACATTGACTTGATGCAAGACAATGTTTTCGTTATGCGATCACAGGAGGAGATCTGTGAAAACATGACTTACAGTCTAGAGGGCTTTGTACATACTAGTCAGGGAGAAGCTGTTCCAAATGTGAGCGTGGAACTTACCACGGCTACGGGACTAAGTAATGGTCTTACTGATGCGGATGGTGCATATGTATTCCCGGAGATGCCTTATTGCGATCTTCAGGTTTTGCTGCCGATAAAGAATGATAATCCAATTAATGGTGTTTCGACATTTGATATCATCCAGATTCAAAAACACATATTGGGAGTGGATCCTTTTACGGATCCTTACCAACTGATAGCTGCTGATATTAATGCAAGTGGCACTATTACTACTATAGACCTTATCCGACTTCGGAAACTCATATTGGGTATTGATACAGACTTTGGAGATAATACTTCTTGGCGTTTTGTCTTTGCGAGTTTTGAATTCCCTGAAGGGCAAGATCCGCTAGGAGTTGATTTTCCGGAGGTTCTGGATTTTGAGGCTGAACGAGTAGAAGACTTCAATGAAGGATTCATTGCGATCAAAGTAGGCGATGTTAATAATAGTGTCAACGTAAATGGGTTTGACCAAGGAGAGAACCGAAACCTGGCGACAGGGCTTGAGATTAGCTTCCCAGACGAGCTAGTTGAACAAGGCGATGAGTTTGATTTAGATCTTTCGCTTGAATCAAAGACTCTGTTGTTAGGTTGGCAATATAGTTTAGACCTTTCTGCCTTAGAATTAGTTTCTGTAGAAGGTAGTACCTGGGATTCCGAATACTATTCTTCTTCAATCAGTGAGTTCCGTTTTAGCTACAATACGAAAGCAGCTGATTGGGTAGACGGAACTATTACATTACGACTAAGGGCAACACAAACAGGGTATCTGAGTGGTTTTGTTAGACTTACTAGAGGATTTGCATCGGAAGGATATGACTCGGAAGAACAGGCAGTAGCGCTGCAACTAATGCCAAAACCGGTAGAGGGATCATTTTGGGTAGGACAAAATGAGCCTAACCCATTTAAATTGGTGACTCAAATTCCGTATGAATTAGACAGAAATAGTAAAGTCAGACTATCAATCTTTTCTGCAGATGGTAAACTTATTTATCAATCCAGCGAAGAAAAGGGACTTGGAAAGTACTATTGGGAAATACGACGACAGGATCTGGGTGTGAGTGGTTTATATTATTACGAACTTGAAAGTGATGTTGGAACGCAGTCGCGGATTATGGTTGTGGAATAAATAGCTTTGCAAGCTGGTGCCTGTAGTGAAATGCGGGTTTTATTTTGATTAAGCGTGAAATTTTCTTTGGCTTTATGTTTTTCATTTATTCAAATATGTATTACATTTGCCATAACGATAATCCCATGACTCTAAAAGAACGATGTACTCATCCCGTTCATTAAACCTGTGTACACGACACTCATTCCTTTCGCAACAGGTATTACCCAAAGGGTTTATAGGATTTATCGGTATTGATATAACTAAGTGCGAGTCTCACATAATAATGAGTGACTCTCTCAAGAATAAACAGTCTACAGAAACGTAGACTTTCAGATTTGACGACCTTTTTTTAGCTACTTTAAAAGATCAGGCCTAAGCCTACTTTTGAATGTAGCTGAGAATGTTTTATAGCTATTTATAGCCTTACATAACCTTTTTTACTTAACAAATTGTAATC
>CAJXOS010000161.1 GCA_913057725.1 uncultured Lewinella sp. | reverse complement strand
TTTTCCTTGATTGAGAAAAAAATCTGAGTTAATCCTGCATACAAAACTCGCTTTAATACACTCTAATGGGAAAGCTAAAAGCTATTGGCCGATTGCTATTTTTTGCCTTTGGGGCCATCTTCTACATTACACGATACCTTATTCTAGTACCGTTTCTAGGGCCCAATGTAGACCGTGGAATACGCCTGCGAAAGGAATTCACTAATATATTCTTCCCTCCGCTAGGCATCCAATTAGAAGTATTCGGAGACATGCCGGAAGGCGGCGGCTTGCTGGTCTGCAACCACCGATCATACCTAGATCCATTCCTCTTACTGAAAGACGTAGATGCCATGCCAGTCGGAAAAGTAGAAGTATTGACGTGGCCAATCATCGGAACAGCTGCCAAGGTATCAGGAGCTATTTTTGTGGATCGCCGTAATCCTGAGAGTCGCCAAAAAGCGAGAGAAGACATCACCAAGGCCGTCAAAGACGGTTACTTCATCATCAACTACGCGGAGGGTACGACACATTCCGAAGCCCAGACAATCAACTTCAAGCCAGGCATGTTCCGGGATGCCGCCCAGGAAGGATTCCCTATTATTCCTGTAGCACTGGATTACCAATACAATTCCGACTACTTTGTAGGTGATGACACTTTCGTACCACACTTCCTCTCCTGTTTCGCCAAGCCCAAGACCAAAGTACGGGTGTTCTATGGTGAAGCTATCCGTGGGGATGACGCTGATTCACTCTGTGAAGCCACAAGAGCAACCATTGACCAACAACTAACAATCATCCGCCAAGACTGGCACAAAGGGTAACCCATGACCCCAGCTGACCCTTCACGCAAGTGGTACAAAAAGAAACGTGTCTGGTTTTCATTACTGCTCCTGATCTGGCTCTTATTTGCCTACAGCGAAGGCCCCAAGATGCGATATCAGCAGAATGAGCTGAAGCAAGAACTTCTGGACGCAGGCTACCCAGATGTGGCATTTCATAAAAAAGCGGTAGGCGACTATTCCATCAATTACCTAAGCATACGCAACCATGACACCCTTCCAGTATTGATCCTTACGCATGGTTCACCAGGCTCACTAGATGACTACACCGGTTATTTGATGGACACTGCATTTACCAAACAGTTCAATATCATTTCCATCGACCGGATCGGTTTTGGTTATTCGGACTTTGGTCACGCAGAAGGTTCTTTACAACTCCACGCTGAAGCTCTAGCTGCGGCAGCGGAAGACTTCCCCAATGCCCCGAAGATTGCTGTCGGCCATTCCATGGGTGGTCCTGTTATAGCTAAGGCAGCGATGGCTTTCCCTGAGCATATTGATGGACTTGTCTTCGTAGCTCCCTCCGTATCACCAGAACTGGAGCCTGCGAACTGGTGGCGAAAGCTCTTGAACATACCCCCTATTCGATGGCTTGCCCCTCCTGCTTTTCGGGTATGCAACCAGGAGATCATCCCACTGAGAGGAGAACTCGAGAAAATGAACCAAGAATGGACCAATCTAAACATCCCAGCCACGGTGGTCCAGGGAGAAGATGACCGCCTCGTACCAGCTGGTAATGCGGGTTTCATTAAGGAGAACTTAGTGAACGGCCCGAAAACAAAGGTCGTCATGCTCGAAGGAGCGAATCATTTCATTTTGTGGAGTGAAACCAACTTGATCAAGGAAGAAATTGAAGAGGTGGTGGAGATGGTTGGAAAGGTTGGGTGGTTTGATGGTTGAGTTAGTTGGGTTAGTGAATTTAGTTGAATTAGTTCTTATATGGTCTCATATGCCTTACATGGTTCAAACTCTTAGGTGTTCTTAGGTGTCTGCGGTGGTTCAAAAAACGGCTAGTCAGATAAGTTGTAAGAGCCCTAGACCAAGAAAGATACCCCCAACGACTTTGTTGGTATAGTATTCAATCCGGCCAAGACGGTTTACGAGCCAGTTCCCTAATTCGACATAACCCCAGAAAACGACTCCGGCACCAATAGCTGCTCCCAAGCAAAAAGAGATAATAAGGCCCAAGTCTTCAAATGCCATATCGTACATACTAAGCCAGCCCGCAACAAAGACCCAGAAAGGGACAATGAGCATATTCAAGAAGCCAATACCCAAACCACGGCTGAAACCTGATGCACCATTTTTTGCTTCTCTTTCTACTGCGAATTCCAGTGTCTGCGGATTCACCTTTTTTAGCAAGTAATAGATGCCAAACAGAAGAAAAACAGCTGTGGCGAAAGGGTTCTGCTGCAGATAGCGGTATCCGACCAAAGCCAGGTAGGTATAGATAAACTCTGGGATCAAAGCCCCGACACTTATCCACAAGCCATCTCGTCGTCCGTTTTGAACGCTACTGCGTAAAATGGTCAGGGTAATCAGGCCCGGAGGAATGCTACCCACCGCACTGATCAGAAAAGCAAGGACGAAGAAGAGCAGAAAATCCATAGCTATGACCGGCTGGCTTTGCGCATGTAAGCACGATAATTGCGAATGCTTTCCCAGGCCTCTCGCCAACTCATCGGCACTACCCCTTTCTTGATTTGAACCTTACTGATTTCATAGATCACACCCCAATGACGGCGAATATCTCGATAGGCATGACGAATCGGATAGCTGGGATCGTAGATATGTGCTGGTTCTCCGGCAACGCCATTGAATTCGAGAATCTTGAACCCCTTACCAGATCGTAGGTCTTCAATGCTATCGCATTTCATGTCGAAACGGCCATAGTAGATATCATCCATCTGCATACCCACAGTGTCGAATACCCCTCGAATCTGGTCATCGATATGATGATTCCCATTCAGGAATTTGGTGCCGCGACAGTGGTTTCCGATTGGCTCTAGCAATTGCGACTTACCGGCCGGCAGCGTAGCTTGAAGCATGTCGGGGTGATCCTCCCGGAATCGCTCTAGCTGCAAACTCGCCCTGGGGTTTGCTTCCATCAATTCTTCAACAGTGGATTGGCCATCGCCAGTCACACATAGCATCTCCTTGACACAGATGGAGCTGACTGTTCCTCTCTTTGCTCCAGGCATACGATAGTAGAAGACGCTAATTTCCACAGGAGAATCTACAAACTCTTGCACTAGAAAATCAACCGTCATGGTGGCGGCATACTGCTCCAATTCCTCTGGCTTTTCAAGTTTTTCAACGAGAAAGCCACGTTCACCAATATCTGGTTTGACAATCAACGGGAAGTTAATTCCGGCTTCGGTCAATCGCCCTAGTAAGGTTTCAATAGACTCAGGCGTTTGTCTACTTACAAATACCGTCTTTGGCAAGTACTGAGCAGGAATACGACGAAGAATATTGATCTTAGATTCACCAAGGACTCCTCCTGTTTCAATCACAGGATTGACTACACTGAAAAAGAAGAGCTTACGCGATTTCAGGGCATAGTACAGCCAATACAGTACCGTAGGAATATTGGTGATGTAGACTGGCCAGTATTCCCAACTCCCCCACTTTGTCCAAAAGGGTGAATTGAATAGTTTAATTCTGTGCACTCAGTTGACCTTCGCGGTATTTCGTGGTAGAAGCGGCAACGCCAAATGAATCTGGCAGGTGTAGGTCAGGGCGAACGATGGCCAAGCCAATCCGTATGATAGCCAGGTGATGGATCGTGTGCTCTAAGTTGTAGACAAGCTCGCGAGCCACATTCGACTCAACAGTGACTTTGCTTCCGTAGCAAGCACAGAGCTGGACCTGCTGGTTCACATCAGATTCCTGCAACCCCTGGCAAATTTGTTGAATTGCCGCTAGCGCTACTTTCGGATCTTGTTCAATGGCCTTATCGCGAATTCTTAGATCATAGTTGATTTCACCAGCAGATGTTTGTCGGAGCAAACATTGGAAAAACTCGATAAAATGCCGCGTATGTTGACCAATACTGGCAGCCGAGAGTAACTCGAGCGGCCGTTGGTATTCCTCAGCAGTTAGTGTTTCCAGGTAGGTGCGTGTAGCGGATAGGCAGCTTACACATTCATTGATCAACAACATATGAACGTTTAAGATATTACTTCAAAAGTACCCCAAAAGTAGGTGCAAGCAAAAAGTCAAAGTGTTACCGTTGGGATATTTTGCCATTTTTCCCCTGTGTTTTGTCAGAAATGCAATCATCTTTAGAGCCGCAAAACATCATTTTCCATGAAACACTTCTGCCTCCTCTTATCCTTCTCGCTACTGGCTTCCATGGTAGTCGCTCAATCCTCCTCCAAAGCAGTAGAACTTGGACTGGAGTTTCAGCAGTACCCAACCGGCTCTATACCGGGTGCTCGTCTAGGGCTGTTTCTTTCCGACCAACATAGCATCGAGCTCCGCCTGGGTTACAACATCGTGTATCATGGCGATGCCGGCGTTCACGAACTAGAAGAAGGAGGTGGATTTGGCTTCAGCCCTGGGTATCAATATTACTTCAACACGGCAGAACGAGGCCTCTTTCTTGGTGGTCGGGTTGATTTTTGGTTCAATACGGTAGATTGGAAAGACAATATCGGATTGGCCAACGAAATCACTGGGACAACCGAAATTATGGTAGTGCAACCCACGCTCATATCCGGATATCGTATTCCAATAGGACAACAACTCAACCTAACTCCTACCCTAGCCGTCGGTGCTGAAATCAATACCATGCAAGAAGGTGAAGATGTGGGCCAGGGAGCGATCCTACTGGTAGGCTTTCAATTCAATTTTCAGCTGTAGAGGGTACTAGCAACTCTGATTTTAGGTAGCACGACCTAGGCAAACTGTTCCCATCGAAACACTTAGCCATAATCCATCTAAAAGTGATTGTGGAATACAGTAACAGCACTTAACTTCACGCAAGTCGCTGAGATCTCCTTATATTCTCAGTTATTATCTCTCACGCAATCTAGACTGAACGTTCATGTTACAGAAACCTATCCAAGCTATCACCTTTAATGGTCTTCCTGAGAAAACCCCTCAACATTTACTTATTAATGGATTAGACCTCGTAGCAATCCGCTATGGAGACGAAGTTTCTGTACTTTACGGAAGATGCTTACACCGCGGGGCGTTATTGGGTGACGGTTATATTGACGGTCAAAACCTTATTTGTGGTGTGCACGGTTGGGACTATCGCTATGATACCGGCGTGAGCGAATACAACAATGAAGAAGCGCTCTACAAATTCAAATCCGAGATCAAGGACGGGGCTGTCTGGGTAGACGAGGTAGAGATTGACGAATACCTAAAAGAACATCCACAGCCGTTCGACCGAGATGCTTACCTAGGAGCCTATGCGGATACGCACCCGGAGAGTACCGAGCCTTACACAAATTACATCAAGGAGTTGGCACGGAATGGATTAAAGAAGTACGGTCACCATGGCCCTTCCGCTTCAATGGGTGTGGATCGCAATACTTTGCCCAAATGGGAAAGCATTCAATTCCTACCTGCTCAATTGGCTAGCAGACCACTGTTAGATGATGCAGTCATTAACTCCACAACTATCATTGGCCCCAGGGCGAAAAAGCCGCTGGTACTAGATATCCCCATATTCGTGTCGGATATGAGTTACGGTGCCCTTTCCAGGGAAGCCAAGATTGCCTTATCGCAAGGCGCAGAGATGGCTGGAACGGGCATTTGTAGTGGAGAGGGAGGTATGCTACCCGCTGAGCAGGAAAACAACTCCCGCTACTTCTACGAATTAGCCTCGGGCAAATTTGGTTTTACCTGGGATAAAGTAAAGAAAGCCCAGGCATTCCACTTTAAAGGAGGGCAAGGTGCCAAAACAGGTACCGGAGGTCATTTGCCAGGCAGCAAAGTGACCGCAGAGATCGCAGAGGTGCGTGGTCTGAAAGAAGGTCAGGCGGCGATTTCACCAGCAGCCTTCCCAGACTTGAAGACAGCAGCCGACTTCCGCGAAGTGGCAGAGCAGGTGCGAGAAGTAACCGGTGGTATCCCTGTGGGTTTCAAAATCGCTGCCAGTCATATTGAGGCTGATATTGATTTTGCGCTTGAAGTTGGCGTAGACTACATCATCCTTGACGGTCGTGGCGGCGGAACAGGCTCTGCACCGACCATCCTCCGCGACAACATTAATGTACCAACGATCCCGGCTCTTGCAAGAGCACGACGTCACCTCGACAAGCTAGGAATCAACGATGTAACCATCGTGATCACTGGTGGCCTTAGAGTGGCCGAAGACTTTGCTAAAGCCATGATGCTGGGTGCTGATGCTGTGGCAGTATCTAACTCTGCACTACAAGCGATAGGATGCCTTGGGATGCGAGCTTGTGGTTCTAACCATTGTCCTGTAGGAATTGCCACCCAGAAGGAAAGCCTAAGGAGCCGATTGATTATCGACGCATCAGCGCAGCAGCTCTGCAACTTCTTCGAAGCAACCAATGACCTTATGAAAGTAGTAGCCAGGGCCTGTGGTCATGACGATTTCCGTAAATTCAACTTCAATGATCTCAGCACCATGGATTACGATATGCACCGCCTAACTGGAATAAACTATGCAGGTATACAATAAAACCGATCAGACCCTACACCAACTCTGTCAACTTCTGGCCAAAGCTGGATGCAGTTTTGTCGATCACAAAGCGGATGACAGCCATACTAATCTGTATTTCGACGCCATGAGTCGTCGAATATATACTCATCCGTTTGGCTCACCCGGACGTAGCCTTTCGCTAAACCTACGCGGGCAATACTTCGAGTGGATTGATCTCAATAGGGAGGCTGAATTCATCGCTCCATTTGCGGGGCAAACCTTATCGCAACTGGAAGAAGCTATCGCTAGTGCAGCCGATAAGGCAGGCTTGGATGGAGCGGCCTATCGTCAGCCGGTCCACTACGAGATACCTCAGTATCAAGATCCGGCTATGGCCTTCACGGAACTGGATGAAGATGCCCTTCAGGAGTGGCAGTACTTTCGGCGTTTAGCTAATCAGGTAGGAATGGCCCTATTGGGCTACCTCGAAGCCGAAGGGCAGCCTCGTATATGGCCACATCACTTCGATACTGGCACCTACTGCGTGGTCAACAACAGAGTGGGCATTGGCTATGGGCTGGCTATGGAAGATGCTATGGTTGGAGCTCCCTACTTCTACGTAAGTGCTTATCCGCAGGAAGGGGAATTGGATTTCAGCAAGACTAGAGAGTTGACTTCCGGCAGCTGGAAAGTAACAGAAAATTGGAAGGGAGCGGTACTACCAATGACGGAACTACCGCCACGACATGCTATGCGAGTGATTCTTCGCTTTGTAAGACAGGCAACGAACTGGTACCTGCACTCTAAGTAAGTTTATGCTACTTGATTTTCAGGAGGGTCCTAATGGTTTCAAAGTGTTCGTTGGCAAGTCCGAGGCGTTCTAAACTATCCAGCCTATTGCCAATTGCTTCGTGCCACTTGCGATCATCTGGAAGGCGGTCATTTCTTTTGTACCGAGAAACCGCTTGCTCCGCCTCAAAATCATTTCCACTCAATAGGTGAAACAGACCTGTATTGGCCCACAACGACATATTATCTTGGGCCAATGATTGGCCTCTTTGCAAGGACTGCTCTGCAAGTTTTAGATCATTCGTTAGCAAGGCATACCAAGACAAGTTATCATAGATATCCGCTAATTCCGATTTGGCGTAGCTATCCTGTAGGCCATTGTTCTGAATCATCAGAGCCGCCTCAGTGAGTTTTTCTTTAGCCAATTGATAGTTACTGAGCTTATAGGCCCCATTCGATTCTTCGATCAATGCTGTGACCTTCCACTGTTCCTGCCCGAGGATACGCTCTTGATCGCGGATTGCTGTATGTCCAGTACTTATGAAGCAACGCTCCATCAATCCATTTTCGAATTGCGTCTTATTGGGTCCAAGGTTCGCCCACTTCCGAGGGCTGATCGTTGCCTGCAGTTCTTCCACAAAGCAGCGGCAAATCTCTTGCTTAGCTTCATCATTACCTTCGCTCAAAAAGGCCGTTAGACAAGCATTCTCTCTAAGGGAAAGGTTCTCCGTACTCCACTCATCCGTATAGGAGACCTGCGTCACAAGGGCTACAGCCTCAATTGAAACATTCACGCCATCTAGCGCACTTGGGTTCTGGAGTCCGAGATACCACCTCCCTGGCTGCGTATCCGCTACTTTCGCTAGGCCTTCCTTAGTTGATTCGGAACTTCCTACTTCCACTTCCTCAAAGTCATCTCCGTCGAGAAAAAGGTCTTTGTTTGCAGGACTGAGTACGTAGACGTTAATGGCATTGGTACCTCCGGGAACTTCTAATCGGGATAAGATTTTAGCCGAGACACCGCTGGGGTCCAGCACTAGAGAGGAGAGCTGGATGGCAAGATTTAGATTCTTAGTGCCTTGTTTACCTTCTGTTGTAGTGAAGCTGTAGTACCATTCAATAGTGCCATTCGGCAAATCAATGGGTATTGCGATGCGTGACTGTCCTCCTGCGACTGCATCTCGTAGTTTACCGTTTAATACAACTACCCTTTCCTCTGATACCACATTGGTTCGAACCTCAATATCCGTGATCTGGGCATATAGACTTGTGATGGAAAATAGAAAGAGAAGGATAGTTCGTACTAACCCGTTCATTTGTTCCAGGATTTATTGATCTAATTCGTCCCTGCCTAGAAAGGCAAGGACGAACAAGATACGGATACACCTAGATTTTCAACGCTCTCTTATGATGCCTTAGGTTCTGGTCGCTTACCTATTCCCATCGCTTGGAAAATCTCCGCTAGCACCATCACCAGACCACAACCAATTAGGTTAAGCCAAAGATAGGCCACCTCAATAGTGCCAATTCGATCGAGATAGAAGATGGTAATAACTGCTGCTTCCGCAACGATGGCTGCCAAAAAGACTGCTAAGCCGCCTACGCGCTTCTGGAAGAAAGCCACCATAAAGATGCCGAGAATCGCACCGTACACCAATGAACCAATCATATTCACGGCCTGGATCAGGTTCTCAAAGAGGTCGGCATAGAGCGCGAATACCAAGGCTAAACATCCCCATAGAATGGTAAACCATTTGGATGCCGAAAGGTAGTGGTCATCATCTTTGTCTTTGACGATAGACCGCTTATAGATATCGATCACTGTAGTAGTGGCCAACGCATTCAATTCTGAAGAAGTAGAGGACATCGCTGCTGAGAAGATCACAGCCAGCAAAAGCCCCACTAGACCTGCCGGAAGATACCTGATGACAAAGGTGATAAAGACGTAGTCCGTATCCTTGGTCTTGGCCGTATCATTACTAGCTACATTAATTAACTCTCGAACCTCTTCTCGAATGGCCGCGTCTTGTTCCTGCAGGGAGTTCATGCGGTCAGAAGTAGAGGCAATCGCTACCTCATCCTCACTATCCAAAGCATTCATCATATCACCTACTGCTGCCTGTCGCTCATCAAAGAGGGCATCGTAGGTCGTTTCCAACTCTGCTAGTTGTGCAGCGGTAGTTGGGTTTTCCTTTACTATTTCTAGGTTCGCAGTATTGAAGTGGATGGGTGCCTTGACGAATAGGAAAAAGACAAACACCAGAATTCCAACAAAAAGTACCAGAAACTGCATTGGCACCTTAACAATACCATTAAACAACAAGCCCAATCTACTCTCTGTCAGCGATTTACCACTCAAATACCTTTGTACTTGTGACTGATCCGTACCAAAGTAGGATAAGAAGAGAAATACCCCTCCTAGCATCCCGGACCAGAAGGTATATCGGTTACTCATATCGAAGGAAAAATCAACGACATTGAGTTTCCCCATCTTACCGGCAATGCCCACTGCATCCGTAAAGCCAACGCCTTCTGGCAGCTGGTCGAGCAAAATAATGGCAGCTACGAACATTCCCGTCAGGATGATAATCATCTGTTGTTTCTGTGTTACACTTACCGCCTTCGTTCCTCCCATCACAGTGTAGAAAATCACGATTACACCAATGGCTAGCACCGTCCAACTCAGACGCCAATCCAGTAGCGTACTCAAGATAATCGCCGGCGCGTAAATCGTAATTCCCGCGGCTAGGCCACGTTGCACCAAAAACAGAATAGCTGTGAGCGTACGCGTTCGTAAATCAAAGCGCCCTTCCAAATATTCGTAGGCTGTGTATACTTTGAGTTTATAATATATCGGCAACACAAAGATGCAGAGGAACACCATCGCAATAGGCAGACCGAAGTAGAACTGCGCAAAGCGCATACCGTCCTCAAAAGCCTGTCCGGGAGTAGATAAGAATGTGATGGCGCTGGCTTGGGTAGCCATCACCGATAAGCCAATCGTCCACCATCGCAGATCGCGATCGCCAAGGAGATAGCTTTGAACACTCTTTACATTACGGGTATGGTAAACACCATATAGAACGATAGCACCCAAGGTGCTAAGCATAACAAGCCAGTCGAGCCAATGCATACTATGAAATTAAGCGTAGGTACGAGTAAACCAATAGAATAAACCAATGAGCACAAAGTGCAGGACAATGACCAACACATACAGGGCCCGCCAGCTACCCAAGATTGGAGGTTGCTCGTCTTCTGGCAGTGTGTCAATATCTGGCTGTTGGTCACTCATATGATTAAGGCTTATCAGTTGGGGTGGTGAAGATATATAAATTTGCCATGGCTGAACCAATGGGATTCTACGGAACCACTTATTTTTGCAGCAAATCACTTACCATGGGAGAATTGGACACAGCCCAGATACAGGGCTGGATGCAAACCGCTATTGATCTTGCTATAGAATATGTACCGCCATTTCTGTTGGCTGTAATATTGCTCATTGCTGGCCTGAGGGTTATCGCAAAGATGAGAGCCGTTACGGCGGGCGCTATGCGTGCTGCCGGAATCAACGAAAATCTAGTACCCTTTCTATCGACGATGGTCGCGGTTGGCCTGAAGATCATTTTGTTCTTGGCTGTTGCTGGTATTGTTGGTATCGATACAGCCTCATTCGTTGCGGTTATTGCAGCGGCCAGTTTTGCAGTAGGCTTAGCTCTTCAAGGGAGTCTATCCAACTTTGCTGCTGGCATAATCATCTTGATCTTTCGCCCGTATAAGGTTGGGCAATGGATCGAAGTATGTGATCGCTTTGGCCGAGTAGAGGAGATTCAAATCTTCAACACCATTATGTCCACCCCAGGAAACAAGACCCTCATCATACCCAATGGGCAGGTAGTGGATAACATCGTCACGAATTTCTCAGAACGTGGCCATGTTCGCCTAGAGCTCAATGTAACGATGCCCTATGGCGAAGACTTTCCTCGGGTAAAAGGAATCATCATGGATGTACTCAGCAGTACTCCTGGAGTGCTAAACGAACCAGAATCTGAGGTGGGCATTGAAACATTCGACAGCCATAGTATCATCTTGACTGTTCGTCCATACGTTGCTCCTGACGACTATTGGCCCGTTACCTTTGAAGTACACCAACGCATCAAGGAAGCCTTCCATGCCAATCAGGTACAAGTATCCTACTCTGAAGGTATCGAGCTGGGGCCAATTGGGAAGTAGGGGATTGGTTGGATGGTTTAGTTGACAGGACCATCAGCACTTTGATTTTGACTTTTACTATAATACTTATAGCATGCTCAAGTATCCTTTTCACCTTGCATTTCCGGTAACGGACTTAGAGGCGACTCGTGATTTTTATGCCAATCTAATTGGTTGCCGTGAAGGCCGTTCTGCAGAGCGCTGGATCGACTTTGACTTCTTTGGTCATCAGATTTCTGCCCACCTGGTAGACGATGGCCTTCCTGATGGACCAACGAATACCGTGGATGGTAAGCAGGTTCCTGTACAACACTTTGGCGCCATCTTAGATATGGATTCCTGGAAAGCGCTAGCAGATCGCTTTAAGCAGGCAAATCGGGAGTTCATTATTGAGCCCTACATTCGGTTTGAAGGAGAAGTAGGAGAACAGGCTACTATGTTCCTGCTGGATCCAAGCGGTAATGCGCTAGAGTTTAAGGCCTTTGCGGATGAAAGCATGATTTTCGCCTCCTAGAAATAGCTCAGTCCTAATTGTGCTAACTTGAGCAAGCGATCTTACTAATTGCCAATCGCGTTTAGGCGAAAGGCCACGATTTTGTACTGTAACAAATTGACCGCTCTCTATTATGCGTAAACTCTCCCTAGTCCTCCTATGTCTTTGGTCAAGCATTACCGTTATTGGCCAAATCAATCTTCCTTACGAACGGAATGTTCTTGATGAAAAAGATCAGGACTATGGTTATTACTTTGCCCTAGTCCCAGAAACTATTGAAGGCACCTTAGTCCTCCTACCCGGCTTTGGACAGCCCTTGGAATCCATCATCATGGACACCAATTTCCCGAAAGAGTGTTATGAAAATAACCTCCTGACCATCCTTTATACCGGCCGTCGCCGAATAACAGCAGACAGCCTGATTCAAGCTAAACTTGGTGCAGTTTTACAAGATGCTCAAGAACGTTATCAATACGATCCACAAAAGGTGGTCATTGGCGGGTTCTCTGCGGGAGGTGTAATTGCTTTGCGGTATACACAACTATGCCACCAGTATCCAGATCAATTTCCCGTTTCGCCAGTGGGTGTATTCATGGGGGACTCCCCTATTGACTTGTACCACCTCTGGGAAATGCAGGAAACCAATCTCTTACCCGGCAATCATGAAGTTTCTATCCAAGAAGCAAAGTTTATCGAGGCCGAATTACAGAAGGCCTATGGTGCTACCCCAGGCCAAGCACCATCAGTCTACGCAGACTTAAGTCCGTTTGCCTTGGATGAATCTCTACCAAGTCATGAAGAATGGCTCAAGGAGGTAGCCGTTCGCACCTACCATGACATTGACGTCAACTGGCGATTGAAGAATCGTAATCAAGGAGTCTACTACCGTAACTATGTACCTGCGGCGGAGTTGATCAAGCGCCTGCTAGAACTTGGCAATGAGAAAGCAGAGTTCATGCAAACCTATCAGACAGGCTATCGCCGCAATGGCCAGCGCCATCCTCATTCCTGGTCTATTATTGATGTTCCAGAGTGTGTCCAGTGGATCAAAGGACTACTCGACTAAAAGGCGCCACAGAACTCTAAGAGGTCGTAGTACACTGGGCTTCGTTTCAGAATAGCTTCATTGCCTAGCACTACCAGGTGCGAGCGTGCTCGCGTCATAGCCACATTGAGTTTTCGATCTACCCCTTCAGTAGATACGGAACTCAAGGATTGTAGTTGTCTTTCAGAGTTTGTACATAGGCTGATGAGAATGATCTCTCGTGCTCCTCCCTGATATCGCTCTACAGTATCGATAGTGTAATCTTCAGGGGCTAAGTCATCCTCTGTAAGCAAAGCTCGAATCTGGGCAATCTGTGCCCGATAAGGTGTGATAATGCCAATGCTTCCTGCTGCGAGCTCTTCCCCATTCTCTTTAGCCAATCGATGGAAAGCCTTTATGATGTCTACCAGCATACGAGCCTCGTGCTGATTGGTCTTCAGCGTAGCACTATTAGCATCGACCGGAGTAGGTAGGTACACCACTCGCTCTTGCCCTAGGCGCTGTTCCAGCACATTCGCATCAGGTGGCAATTGCCAATGGATGGGGCGTTCTTGATGTTGACGAGCAGTGGTGGTTTCCGGTAGGCAATGAAGATCGCCCTGATAGAAGGCTCTAGCTGGGAAAGCTACAATCTCCTTATGCATACGCCCCTGGTGAGTTAACTGACCATAAGCCCACGTCCAGTCGTTTTCCTGCGCACGAAGATAAAGGCGCTCGAACAGGGATTGACGCAGGGAGTGTATACCTGCTTCTCTTAAACGCTCGTCTCTCACTTCGGTCAATTCCTCCGATTGTGAGACTACCGCCGGAAGTTGCCGGTGATCTCCTATGAGGATCCATTGTGGGAATCGACCAAGCAAACCCATTAACAAAGGTTCAAGAATCTGCGAAGCTTCATCAATGATTACTCGTTGAAAAGACTTGAGGGAGAACAGGTCTGTCTTATTAGCCAGCGCGGCTACTGTACCCACAAAGATGCGCTTGCTCGCCACGAGGTCTCTCAGTTCGCGTCGGTTGCGAGTACCTTTGATTGCATGCTGTAGTAATCGATCTTGGAAACGTGGGTGAGTACCGTAGCTAGAGCCAATCCGTAAATACTGCTCGCGTAGTCCTTCCCCAATAGCTTCAATCGACTCACATATCTCATCTACCGCTCGGTTGGTATACGCCAGGAGCAAGATATGTTCATCCGTATCGGCCATCAAATGCGCTACCAGATGGTGCAACATCACACTCGTCTTTCCGGTACCCGGTGGGCCCCAAAGCAGATAGTACTCTGGTGCAGCTAGCATATTATTGAGCAGTTCAGATTGCTCATAAGTCAATCGGTCTGGCCATTTTCTTTCTACTACCACTCCTTCCTTCGGTGCACGTTGCCCGAGCAGTAAAGTACGGGTCGTAGCCGGACGCTCCGCCCATTCAAATAACCCACGATAGTAGGCATTAATTGAACTGTCTAACAGGTCGTGCTCAATCGTCCAGAATTCCTGTTCGACAAATAAACGATCGTTGAATTGACGGCTCCGGAGGCGTACCGTCACCTGCTCTTGGTCTAACGAGAGTATGGTACATTTGAAAACCTGATGTTGCAGCACTCCCCGCCCATCCTCTGAATACGGGAATAGAACTGCAATATCACCCACTCGGAAATTAGCTAGTGGATTGGTCTTGGCACCACGTAGTAAGATGAGGACAGGTTCGAGTTCCTTGCTATTGTTGACCGCCAATTGTAGCTGGGCCAGGCGCTGATAATTTTGCTCCTTCTCCTGAGGATGATCGAGCCACAAACTTGCCAGGCCATTCATGCGGTCCATACCTTGAACACCAGTCTTGGCTAGTAGGTGCTCGCGAGCGATGAAGCCAGCAAAGGCACCGAAGTAGCTTTTCTCTACATCGCTGAGCGGTTGAAAGACTTGAGCGAAGGTATTCAGGTCGCGTGATGCAAAACCTTTGAGCCTTGGGTAACGGCTGGCCTGAAGTCGGTTAAATAGTCGTTTCGTCTGCGTTAACAACTCTTCCTCCCCTACCCCTAATTGCGAAATCAGGTATTCAATAGCTAATAGGTGATTGCGTACCTGAAGGGCTTCGTACTGTTGCGCTTTTACCGCTGGCGCAAAACGAAGTGGACGTTCGGTCTGGCTACTATACAGAATGTAGCATCCGACATTGGTCTTCTGGCCATAAGCCGAACGCACCAAAAAATCATAGAGGACGGTCTGGATGTAATGGTTAGGGCTGATACCGTGAATATTCGGCATATAAGGCTTGCCGCTTTTCAATTCCACAATCGCACTTCGACCTTCAGGTGCTGGATTGCGATACAGAACATCAAGACGACCTTGTAAGCCATAGGTTTCACCATAAAAGGTCGGTTCGAGATAACAGTACTTTCGTTCTAAGCCTTCTTGAGCGAATCCTTGCTTCACCATCTGTTTCAGCCGCACAAAATGCCCTTGCGCCTTGCCCATCAACTCTCGAATTTGGCCGTCGGTGAATAAGCAAAAGGCTAAAGGATTGAGCGTAAATATACCTGCTACTAGCTCTTGAAAGGTTACATCTGGATCACTCATGAGCTCATCCAGAAAGTAGTTGGCGATATTCCCCAGCATGAGCGGAACACTCTGCTGAAAAGGCAAAAACTTCTTTAACAGATAGCCCCATGGATGGGTACCACCCGCTTGAAAACATTCGGCAACGGCCGAAACATCAACAAGAAAATCTGGCTCTAACACAAAAGCACGTGGTCGGTACACACCATCTGCACCTACCTCCACATCCAGCAGATTGAGTTGGACTGGAAAACCCGTAACTTTACGGATCAATTCAATAGTCGGAGTAAACAACTCATTTCGTTCCGCCAGGTGATACTGTATCCTAACGGCTTGTTCTGGGTACTCTTCATCCCTTCCTACCAGCTGCTGCTTGGAGGGATCATCTTCAAGCACAACTACTCTGGCAACAGATCGAAAGCTCACCACAGGAACCTCCTGAACCGGCATAGGCCATTCCAAAGGGAGTACTGCTGCAATTTCATCGCTAGGCGGCTCTTGCCAGATAGTGAATATTAGATCGGCAACCACCTTAGTTCCAAGATCAATGGTATTGGATTCTGCCTGTAGATCTGCCCGTCGGGCCTGTCGCCTAAACTGATGAGTATAGTATTGCAGGGACTTTGGTAAGGCAAACTTATGGGCTGCGTAGGCAATGCGAGCAAAGTGAGTGGTCAGTGGCAGGCGTTCGCGCTGCGTGGCTTCCTGAAAGATAAGCTCCATGAGCTGCAGAATAGCCACGGTACGATCCTCCGCGAGCATTTCCTCAGCGGTTAGAATCTTGTAGAGTTCGCGATAAAGGAGGGGTGCTAGTGCCTGCTGTACCATTGCTCCAAAAGTACGAAAGTTGTTTTATTTTCAAACAAGTAAACACAAAGTCTTGGCTAACAATAGTCCGTGCAATTTTTC
>CAJXOS010000160.1 GCA_913057725.1 uncultured Lewinella sp. | reverse complement strand
AAGCACCACTCAGCTTATAGCGAGTGGTGCTTTCTTCGTTTTGGCACCCTTCAAATACCTATTGTTTATATCTTTAGCACCGTTTTACCTGGCCCGACTAATGGTGGGTCTGGTACACTAATTCTTGTAATCAAATAAACCGAGTACCAATATGAAGTCCCTATTCCTTTCAGGACTCTTATGGATATCTACCTGCCTGACTGTTTTTGCAGGAGAAGGCATGTGGTTGCCGCTATTACTAAGTGAGCTCAATGAATCAGAAATGCAATCATTGGGTATGAAGATGACTGCCGAGGACATCTACAGCATTAATCAAGGCAGCCTTAAGGACGCTATCGTACACTTCGGTGGCTTCTGCACTGGCGAAGTTATTTCCTCCGAAGGCTTAGTTCTAACCAATCACCATTGCGGCTACGGCCAAATTCAATCCCACTCGAGCTTAGAGAACAACTACATCGAAGATGGTTTCTGGGCAATGAGCAAAGATCAAGAACTTCCTAACCCTGGTTTGTTCGTTACTTTTATTGTAAGAATTGAAGATGTAACGGAAAAGGTTCTTTCCATGGTTGGTGAAGTTCCAGATGGTGAGCGCAATACTTACCTTTCTAAAGCATTTGAGGATGTTAAATCTTCAATGGACCTAGAGTCATACCAGGAGGCGAAAATTCGTCCATTCTTCAATGGCAACCAGTACTTCCTGTTTGTTACAGAAACCTATAATGATGTACGTCTTGTTGGTGCACCTCCGTCTAGTATCGGCAAGTTCGGTGCAGATACTGACAATTGGGAATGGCCACGCCATACAGGTGACTTCTCCTTATTCCGCATTTATACCGCCCCTGACGGTACACCAGCAGAATACAGTAAGGACAATGTACCGATGAAGCCACGCTATCACCTACCAATTAGTCTTGATGGAGTAGAAGAGGATGATTTCACCCTGATTTTTGGCTTCCCTGGCCGCACCGACCAGTATCTACCTTCTGTTGCAATGCAACAACGTGTTGAGGTAATTAATCCTGCTCGTATCGCACTTAGAGATCAATCTTTAGCTGTTCTGGATAAGGCCATGCGTGAAAACCCTGAAGCTCGTATCCAGTATGCATCAAAGCAAGCTCGTATTGCAAACGCCTGGAAAAAATGGAAAGGGGAATCGCAAGGAATTGCTGCCGTAGATGGTATTAGCAAACGGAAGGAGATGGAGGCAGAATTCATCAACGTCCTCATTGGAGATCAAAGCCTATCCAATAAGTATCGTGATATCCTCCCGGAGTTCAGGAAGCTATATCAGCAAAATGAGGAGTACGCTCGTAGTAGAGCGATCATTGATGAAGTACTCAATCGAAATGTGGAATTATTTAGGACGGCGAGTTCATTGAAGCGTACCCTTCGGGTTCTCAAAGAAAATGGTGAACAAGCTTATCTCGATCGCATTCCAGGTTTAATATCTAGAATGGAGCGATTCTACAAAGATTACAATCTGGAGATCGATCTGCAGATTGCGAAACTCATGATCCAAAGCTACCATAAGATGTTGCCAGAGGATCATCAGTCGCAAGGAGCAAAGGACAATCTTGAATATGCTGGCGGAGATTTAGATGTACTCATTAATAAGGTGTTCCGTGGGTCGATTTTAACTAAGGGCGATTTAGTTCTGAAACTCCTGAAGGAAAACCCGATGGGTTTTTATGATCAGATCACAGGGGACTTCGTGTACATGTATGTAAACGATATCCTAGAACACTCTGAGAAGGCCGTATTTAATCCAAGTAACGCCATTAATGCAGAGATCAATGCCTTGCAACGCCGTTACATGGAAGCACTGATGACTGCCTTCCCAGACCGTCGGTTCTACCCTGATGCAAATAGCACCATGCGAGTCACTTACGGTAAAGTAGAAGGTTATACTTGGAATGAGGACGAAACTTATGATCACATGACCTACTTAGACGGTGTAATCGACAAGTATGTACCAGGTGACTATGAGTTTGATGTTCCAGAGAAGCTACGTCAACTACAAGCTGACAAGGATTATGGCGACTATTCGGATTCAGAAGGTCGTCTTCCAGTATGTTTCCTAGGTTCTAACCATACAACCGGTGGCAACTCCGGTAGCCCAGCCATCGATGCTTACGGCAATTTGATTGGTTTGAACTTTGACCGAACCTGGCACAGTACCATGAGTGACATCAACTACGATCCGACGATTTGTCGGAATATTATGGTAGACGCTCGTTACATCTTATTCTTGATCGACAAATTTGCGGGTGCAGGACACCTGGTAGAGGAAATGACCTTGGTTCACCCAAAGTCATAAATTCCTTTAGTGATCAATAAAAAGGGCTTCCTGGTTAAATCCAGGAAGCCCTTTTGTATTTGGCCAAGATTATATGTTTACTCTCTGAGCCACTCCAAACGCTTCAACTGCTTGTACAATCGCTCAGCTTGGTCGAAGCTTAGTGTTTGTTGACCATCGCTAAAGGCCTTCTCCGGTTCGTGGTGCACTTCCATAATAATGCCATCAGCTCCAGCTACAGCAGAGGCTAGCGCAATCTTATCGACAAAACGGCGCAAGCCAATACCGTGGCTTGGGTCTGCGATTACTGGCAAGTGCGTCTTCTCCTTGAGCATTACTAAGGCATTGATATCAAATGTGTTGCGATATGCCTTCTCGTAGCTACGAATGCCGCGTTCGCACAGCATGATTCGTTCATTGCCATTACTAAAGATATATTCAGCGGAGGCCAATAGCTCATCAATCGTTCCAGAAATACCGCGCTTCAGGAGTACTGGTTTATCCACCTCTCCCAAGGCATCTAGCAAATTGAAATTCTGGCTATTGCGTGCTCCCACCTGGAAGATATCGACATAGTCGTACATGCCTTCGATCTGGTCCACCATCATTACTTCCGTGATGATCTTAATGCCAGCTTCTTTAGCCTGCTCATACCACATTTTAAGGCCATCTGGGCCTAAGCCCCGGAAACTATAGGGAGAAGAACGAGGCTTGTAAACACCACCACGCATGATGCGGATGTTGTTTTTCTTCATGTGCTCAATCGTAAGCGCCACCTGCTCTTCTGACTCAATACTACAGGGCCCCACCATCATTGCCGGTTCTCCATCACCGATGCGGATACCGTCACCTAGATCAATGACGGTGTTGTCCACTCGCCACTTCTTAGAAACTAACTTATAAGCATCACTTACCCGATGAATATCTCTGATACCTGGCAGGGTACCAATAGAACGGATATCAAATTCCCGTTTCCCAACGCCTACTAAGTAGTTGGCAAATTGAGTTTTCACGGGATTTACTTTGTATTGAATTTTCCGCAGCTCTTCCTTTAGTTGATCTTTTTGGCTGTCGGTAATATTTGGTTCAAGTTGAATGATCATGTTACTTGCTTGATTTGCTTTTGTAGGGCAGCTTCTTCCCTACCATACTAAGATGTCGTCAATTCCTCGTTTCGAATGCCAGAAACAAAGTCGAAGGTGGTCTGCTTGATATCTTCAGACTTAGCTAAGGCCCTGATATAAGCACTACCAATGATTGCACCAGCCGCATAACGACAGGCCGTTGAGAATGTGTCGTGGCTGGATATGCCGAAACCAATCAACCGCGGATTATTAAGGTCCATTGCAGCGATCCGTTCGAAGTATGCGACTTGCTGATCGGAAATCGTATTCTTTGCACCGGTAATTGCCGCACTAGAAACCATGTAGATAAAACCTCGACTTAACTCATCAACCTTTCTGATGCGTTCTGCGCTCGTTTGCGGAGTGATCAGGAAGCTAATTCCTAAGCCCGCTGCCTCTACCTTTTCACGATACATTTGCTCATACTCGTGTAGTGGCAAATCAGGTAGAATCAAGCCATCTACGCCCACCTTTTGGCAATCTGCCAAGAAGCGATCAAAGCCGTATTGAAGTACCTGATTCAAGTAGCCCATCATCACCAATGGAACGTCTACCTCTCTTCTCACTTCTGCTATTTGCTCGAATAGAAGCGGCAGGTTCATTCCGTTGCGAAGTGCTTGGCTTCCACTCTCCTGAATAGTTGGGCCATCAGCAAGTGGATCGCTATACGGCATCCCTATTTCTATCAAGTCTACCCCAGCTTCCGTCAAGGTTTTGATGATTGTAGCAGTGCTGTCCCGCTGGGGAAAACCAGCAGTGAAATAGACATTGAGAATATCTGCCTGCTTACGGGCAAAGAGTTCATTTATCCGATTCATGGCATTATTTCTTTTGGTCTAAATATTTCATGAACGCTTCCAAGTCTTTGTCACCTCGGCCAGAGAGACAAACAACCAAGACATCATCAGCATTGTACTCCATAGTCTCAAGCGCAGCGAAAGCGTGCGCCGTTTCCAAGGCAGGAATAATGCCTTCTGTACGACTAAGGTGCAGTGCTGACTCCAGGGCTTTCTCGTCCGTTACTGATATTGCTTCTGCTCGTCCAGAAGCGATTAAATGGGCATGTAAAGGCCCGATACCGGGATAATCCAAGCCTGCAGAGATGCTGTAAGGCTCAATGATTTGGCCATCATCCGTCTGCATAAGCAAAGTGCGGCTACCATGAATGATGCCTTCCGTACCAAGAACGCTGGTCGCGGCAGATTCTCCGGTATCAATACCTAGTCCGGCAGCTTCAACAGCGATGAGTCGGACGCGTTCGTCATTCAGGAAATGATAGTAGGCTCCCGCAGCATTGCTGCCCCCTCCAACGCAGGCGATAACAGCGTCAGGATAATCACGTCCGGTGTGCTCTTCTAACTGCGAGCGCATCTCTTCTGAAATAACAGATTGGAAACGGGCTACCATATCTGGGTACGGGTGTGGCCCAACAACAGAACCAATGATATAATGGGTATCGGTAGGATTATTGATCCAGTCGCGGATTGCTTCATTTGTAGCATCCTTTAAGGTCTTGCTACCACTGTTAGCCGGACGTACCTCTGCTCCTAGCATTCGCATCCGTGCCACGTTTGGTGCTTGCCGTTCAATGTCAACAGCTCCCATGTAGACGATACATTCTACACCCATCAGAGCGCATACCGTTGCTGTCGCAACACCATGCTGTCCAGCACCTGTTTCCGCAATGATGCGTTTCTTACCCAGGCGTTGTGCCAAGAGAATCTGGCCAATGGTATTATTGATCTTGTGCGCTCCCGTATGGTTAAGGTCCTCCCTTTTCAGGTAGATCGTAACACCATAGTGCTCACTCAATCTTTTTGCGAGGTAAAGCGGCGTCGGACGCCCAACGTAATCACGTAAAAGATTTTGGAAGTCGCGCTGAAACTGTTCTTCCTGCATCATCTCCAGATAACAGTTTCTAAGCTCCTCCACATTCGGGTACAACATCTCTGGAATATAGGCCCCACCAAAGCGGCCATAGTATCCGTGCTGATCCACTGCTATTGTGTTCATATCTTTAAAATTTTTCTGCGGCTACGCCAAAATGCAGAAAGATTTCTGCACCTATGTAAGCGCTGCGCTCTCGCATGATCTTCTTTAATCAAATCCTTACGTGATATTGTGATTAAACAAGATCAAGCTTGTTTCATAATATCACTTTTTGTCTCTAAGTTCTTTAATAAATGATTGAAGGGCAGCCACATCCTTCAAGCCCGGCTCAATCTCAAAACGGCTGTTAACGTCCACACCAGCTAAGGCGGGGTGGCGTAATTCACTAACCTCAGCGGCATCAGCTGGGCCAATTCCACCGCTTAACAAAAATGGCGTCTGCCCTTGGTATCGGTCCAAAATTGACCAATCAAATTTATGACCAGTACCACCATATACTTGTGGCGCCTTTGTATCGAAAATGAAGTAATCGCAGTATGCTTCAAAATCGACCGTCACTGCAAAATCAAATGCTCGGCTTACACGAAACGCACGAATAATTCCTACTCTTCGATCGAGCTTATCATCTAGCATTTGACGCAAGGTATTCGCAAAAACAGCACTCTCACCACCGTGCAACTGGACGTAATCCAACTGGTACTCCTCAATGGCCTGCAGAATATTGTCAAAGGTCTCATTCACGAACACTCCAACGCGCTTTGGTTGTTTGGCCAAATTACCCGGCTTCGCCAGGAATGGAATGAGCTCAGACTCCGTCCCTACAAAACGAGGCGATTTTGCGTAGAAAATAAGTCCAATCCAATCGAGATTCAGCTCGACGATGGAGGCAATATTTTCCGGCTTCTTGAGTCCACAGGTTTTGATAATCATGAGTCTACTTTTAGGCAATAGCCCCGTCAAGTAATTGCTCCAAACGATGGATGTGCTGAATAAACTCACGACAGCGTTGCCCCGGGCGTTCCGCTCGCATGAAGTACTCGCCGATTAAGAATCCTTCAAAGCCAACCCGACGTAACTCTACCACCGCCTGCGGATCGTTGAGGCCGCTTTCTGAGATTTTGACCATCTCTGCCGGTAGCTGAGGAAACAGTTGGATAGAATGCGAAATACTAACCTCAAAAGTCTGTAGATCGCGGTTGTTTACGCCGACTACATTTGCTAAGGGACTTAGTTTGTCCAACTCATTGGCACCGTGCAGCTCTACCAAAACCTCTAACCCAAGGTTGCGGGCAAACTGTGCCAGTCGATGCAATTCTTCTTTACTTAAGCAAGCAGCAATTAATAGGATGGCATCCGCACCAATACTCCTAGCTTCCAGTATCTGGTATTCGTCGATAATGAAGTCCTTACGCAGGATTGGGCAGTAGTTGAACTTCCTGGCCTCCGTCAGATCGCTACTTTTTCCGCCGAAAAACTGCTCGTCGGTAAGGACAGATAAGGCCGAAGCTCCAGCCTGCATATATCCAATGCTTACCTCTTCTACCTTAGCATAAGGGTTGATATCACCTTTTGAAGGGCTACGACGCTTAAATTCTGCAATGATGCCATGTTTATCAGGTCGCTTCAAATAAGCGCTCAAACTGACAGTTGGCGTCTCGAAGTATATGCTGTCTTCCAGCAACTTCACCGGGTATTTCTCTTTTCGCGCTGCTACCTCTTGCCTTTTGTGAGCAACGATTTTGTCTAATATGTCCATGTGGTTCTTCTTGAAAATTTACTTCTCGATTTGTCAAGGATTGCTGAATCGTGAAGTGAATCTTACTGTGTTAGTTAGTTGATAATTTTATGAAGTTTACTCAATGCGGCCCCGGCTTCAATACTCTCACGAGCCTCTGCAACACAGTCCAACAATGATTTCTTTGGTTCCAAAGTATGAATGGCTAGGCCTGCATTCGCACAAACCACCGCCTTCTGCGCTTCCGTAGCCGTATCATTCAGTACTGCCAGGAAAATCTTCTTGGCATCTTCCGCTGTCTCACCGCCATACAAATCGGAGATCTGAAGTGTCGGCAAATCAAAATCTGCCGCGGTCAGCAATGCCTCACCTAGAGAGCTTCTCACCTTGGCTGCTCCGGTAAGACTGATTTCATCAAAACCGTCTAGGGCGTAAACAATAGTATAGGCTCGCCCGGTGGCCTGCATGATGTAATGATAAAGCCGTGACAGTTCCATGGAGAACGTTCCAAAGAGCTGATGCGTTGGTTGAACCGGGTTCACCAATGGACCTAGCATATTGAAAAAGGTCTTCATCGACAACTGCTTCCGTACGGGTACTACTGCCTTCATTGCTGGATGGAACAAAGGAGCGTGCAAGAAGCAAATGTTCGCTTCATCCAGTTGTTTCCGCAACACATCAGTATCATTGGTAAACTCATACCCCAAGGCCTGAAGTACATTAGAAGACCCTACCGAAGACGATACGCCGTAGCTACCGTGCTTGGTCACCTTATAGCCAGCACCGGCTACTACAATTGCCGAACAGGTCGAGATATTAAAGGTGTTCTTCCCGTCGCCACCAGTACCGACAATATCGATAGTGCGTTGCCCTTCGAGGGAGAATGGAACCGCAAGCTCCAAGAGTGCGTCCCGGAAGCCCTCCAGCTCATCGATAGTGATCGCACGCATCTGATAGACGGTAACAAAGCTGGCCACCTGAATATCATTGTAAGCACTTTGAGCAATTCCCAACAAGACCTCCTTGGCCTCGGTGCGGCTCAACTTCTCGTGCGCAAAGAGTTTTTCTAAGATGGCTTTCATATGTTTAAAAGTTTTCTACTGCTGCGCCAAAAATGCAGAAAACTTTCTGCACATCTGGAACCGCTACGCTCTCGCATAAGATGTATTAATCATTCCCTTATGAGGAATGTATGATTAATACATCTCAAGCTCGTTTCATACAGCAGGTTGGAGTTTAGCTTGAACGTGAGCAAAGAAGTTCTCCAGCATCTGATAGCCTTCCGGAGTCATGATGCTCTCCGGATGAAACTGAACGCCATAGATTTCATGTTCGCGGTGGCGAATAGCCATGATTTCTCCTTGCTGATCCACTGCCGTCAATTCGAATTCTGCGGGCAAGGTTCCCTTTTTGATGACCCAGCTGTGGTAGCGTCCCGCTTGGAAATCTGCTGGAATATTTTGGAACAGTACATTCCTTGCCTCCGTCTGTTGCATACGGGTTTCAATCCCGTGATAGACTTCTGCCAGGTTTTCCAATTCGGCGCCGAAGGCTTCACCAATAGCTTGGTGCCCTAGGCACACTCCGAAGATGAACTTCTTACCGGCATAACGCTGAATAAGGGCTGGCATAATACCCGCTTCCTCCGGAATCCCCGGGCCCGGAGATAAAATAATTACATCATACGCATCCACTGCCTCCAAAGCAATGGCGTCATTACGAATCACATCTACCTCGCGCTCCAGGATCTCTTGGATATACTGGACCAAATTGTAGGTAAAGGAATCGTAGTTATCGAGCACTAATACTTTCATGATTGAGCTTTTTGAAGTTGGGATTAATGCAAGCGTGTAGCCTCCTCAAGCGCACGTTTAAGCGCACCTAGCTTGTTATTGACCTCTTGTAGCTCTTTCTCTTCATCACTAGCTACAACGATTCCTGCCCCCGCTTGATAATAGAGCTTATTATCTCGACTAAGGAAGGAGCGAATAACGATCGCTTGATTCATTTCTCCATTGAAATCCACATATCCTAGCGCACCGCCGTAAAAAGAGCGGTTCTGATTTTCGTATTTATTGATCAGTTCAATGGCCTTATACTTTGGGGCCCCAGAAAGGGTGCCAGCAGGGAAGGTATCACCGAAAATTTGGATTGGATTATTATCGGGTGTCAAGTCGCCCGTAACCGTTGAAACCAGGTGAATCACGTGGCTGTAGTAATGGATATCCTTGAGCTCTCGTACCTGTACATTGTGTGCGTGACGGCCCAAGTCGTTGCGGGCAAGGTCTACTAGCATGATGTGCTCTGCATTTTCTTTAGGATCTGCTCGGAGCGCTTCCGCTGCACGGGCATCCTCCTCCATATCTCCTGTCCGGCGATAAGTACCGGCAATCGGATTAACCTTGGCCACTCCATTGCGGATTACCATTTGCGCTTCCGGGGAAGAACCAAAAATGCGATAGTCGCCGTAATCAAAGTAGAATAGGTATGGGGATGGATTAACAGAGCGTAGTACACGGTATACCTGGAACTCGTCACCAGAAAATTGCTGCTGGAATTGACGACTAAAAACAATCTGAAAGACATCACCGCGCTGGCAATGCTCCTTCCCTACGCGAACCAAGTCCTTGAAGGCCTCATCGCTAAGATTACTTGTCTCTTCACCTTGCAATTCAAAAGGATGGACACTAAAACGATGAGCGCCGATACGTGTCTCTAGCTCATCCAATCGGCTACTCTCATCAGGAGGGCAATTCTCTAGTAAGTAGAGTTCGTCCTTGTAATGATTGATCGCGATGATGAAACGATACAAATGATATCGAAGGTCCGGCAAGTCCATTTTACGCTTATCGTCCGAAAACTCCAGCGTATCAAAGTACTGGACGCCATCAAAACCCGTATGTCCAAAGAGTCCATTAAATCCGCGGAATGGGGCATCTCCTTGAGGATCAAACTGCTGCAAGAATACCCGAAATGCCGATGCTACTTCTTGAGAGTGATCAAGCGGACGCTCACTTGCTGCCTCGCCTGGAAGTTGTGTGCGTAGCCTTCCTGCCTGAACATGAAAACTGGCAATCGTATCCAGACCGATAAAGCTAAAGCACTCCTCTTTGTTACTAATGTCATTGCTCTCCAATAAAACCGGATCAGAGTAGTAGTCACGCAAGCGCAGGTACAAGGAGACGGGGGTGAGCGTATCCCCCAGCATACGTCGTACGGCTACTTTTAAAGGTATTTTGGTCGTTGTTATCATTTGATCTAATTGAATGCGGACATGAGATTGTTAGTACAAAAAAAATCGGCTTGCCGAGTGAACGACAAGCCGATTTTCGCGATCTATGGAAAACACAATGGCAGTCTACTCACCCGTTGTAGAATGATTAGAACGCCACCACCAAATGTTGTTTTGCATAAATTGCATACCAATTACTTTATGGCCGTAAATATAAGCCTGCATTTTTCAGAAAAACAAATTAATCCAACAGAAATTTTTCAAACGTCTTAATTCAGACGTGTAGGATACGCCAAGTCATCTCTTTGAGTAGCTCTCCCTCTGGTTTACCCGTAGCATTGTAGTCGACACCTTTACTCTTAAGGTCAAATTGACGAAGTAAATAGATGACCTCCTGCGTTGCCGACATTGGATAATTTCGAGCCGCAGCCCGATACTCCCGCAAGAAGAAACTACTCCGCAACCCCAAAGCACTCAGAATCTCTTGCTCTGTAGCTCGGGCCACGGAATGGTACAGGTAGATCTTGCTGAAGTAATTGTATAAACTCCCGACCACCGCCGGAAGTGGATTCTTTCGAGGACTTGCAATGAAATACTGAACAATACGGTTTGCCTTTTTGACATCGCGTTGCCCCAGCGCTTTCTGAAACTCGAAAACGTTATAGTCTTTACTAATCCCAATATGTTCCTCAATCAACGCTTGAGTCACCTCGGAACCTTCTGGAATATTTAGCGCCAGCTTATCCAATTCATTGGCCACCTTAGATAGCTTTGAACCTAAGTATTCCGCCAACAATTCTGATGCAGCAGGCCCTGCGCTTAGCTTTTTGGAACGCAAGTAATCCGCTATCCAATCTGGTACCTGGTTATCGTACAGGGGCTTGGAATCCAAGACTACGGCCTTCGCCTTAATGGCTTTACCAAACTTGCTATTGAGGTTGAGTTTCTTGTGCTTATGGCAAATGACTAGCACGGTACTTGGCGTAGGCTGCTCCACATAGGTGAGCAAGTCTTTTAGCGACCGCATTTCCTGCGCTTCTCGTAAAATCACCAACTGCCGTTCAGACATCATGGGGAAACGACGAGCGGCATCTACAATTTGCAGATGATTGCTTTCCTTGCCGTAAAGGATGGTCTGATTAAAAGCGCGCTCATGCTCCTCCAGGGCATGTTTTTCAATGGCATCAGCTACTAGATCAATAAAGTAAGATTCTGCACCGTGCAAGAAATACACCGGAGCAAATTGTTTCTTCTTAACCTCCTTTATGATCGTTTGATAACTCATTGCAGGTATTGGTTCAAAAAGACTTAAGCAGACTCAATTTCTTCAAAGAAGCCAGTTTTCGTGTTCTTTCGCACGTTATCCCAGGCAAAGTATCGTCCGTTCATCACCACGTAAATGCCTGTCGGTAAGGACTGCACGAATGCCAGCGCACTCCCAAGATTAAAAAAACCATCGCTGGAAGTACCAAAAGCGTAGGGGATCATAGCTCCCGTAAGAACAATCGTCTTATCTGGCACCCCCTCAGCAGCCAAGAATGCCGCGGTAGCTACCATTCTGTCTGTGCCATGGGTAATTAAAATCTTATCGGTTTTGGCCCGTCGACAATTGTGAAGCATGATCATCCGATCTTCTTCTGTGATTTCCAGACTATCCACCATCATGAGGGTCTTGACATCAACATCGAGCGTACAACGCCCACGGTCAAACATCCCTGGCAAATGGGTATCCCGGAAGAACAGTTCTCCGGTAATCATATTGTATTCCTTGTCGAAGGTTCCTCCGGTGACAAAGATCTGTATCATGGCGGCTTTTTTGGCTAGGGCTGCTAAGGTAATGAACCATACGAAAATATGCCGGGTATCTCCGTCTTACTTCACCTCAAAGCGGGTATTGTCAAGTCCGTCATTAAAGGTCAACGTCTTCAACTCAAAGACAATGGGCGTTGGCATTACCCCACTTGTAATCACTTTATGCGGGTACAGTACGCCATCTACCTCTCGGTAATCACTGTAATCTACTGTGATCGTGGCTGAATCAGAGATGGTGATTGTTCGGAGTCTTAAGCTCGAAGAAGTGTCAAAATACTCTACCAGCACTTTGCCTGCTGGACCGGTGGTCCGAACAACGTAGGCTTTCTTATCATCTAGCATTTCTGTATCGCCTAGTTGCAACGTATAACCCAGTTCACGGAATCGAGCCTCCGGGAAGATGTGAGATTGTTCCTGCAATTCCGCAATTGTTGATGCATCGATGGGTTGCTCTGCCCCCATTTGCAGCATTTTGGCCTGTTCACCATTAAGTATAGTCTCACTGACGGTCATACCACTCATGCTTACCGTCATGTGCATCTTCTCCCCCATCTTTTTCTCCTGTCGCATTAGCATTTGCATGCCTTGAACAGTAGCTTCCATTTCGGTAGTCAGGTCGCTGATTTCTAGTATCCGTTCCTGGCCGCCAATAGCTCGCACGTAGTTGTCGACAATCTGCTCTGGGGTAATATCTTCGGTTGTGATCAATCCCATCATTTCCTGCTTAGCGCCCCCGGAACTGAAGAATTCCACTGTCCCGTCCGCATCAAGGTGCCTGAGTTGATCAGCTACCGATTTTTCTCCCACCACTATGATTTGCGCGCGCTCCGGAATTAAATACTCTTGCGCCATTCTCTGAATATCGCCGGGCTCAACCTTAGCCAGTTCTTCCAGATAATTGGCATAGTAATTCCGTGGAAGGCGGTTGCGAACGGTATTTAATGCAAATAAGGCACTGGTTTCGGGCAGTTCTAAGCTCTTGCTAAAAGCGGCAGTAATCTCGTCTTTCGCTTGTTGAAGCTCTTCTGCAGTTACCTCTACTTCACGAAGTCGATTCATTTCCGACAACACTAACTTCACAGCATCACTCGCCACATCGTTCTGCACATCCAGGTTTGCGCTGAAATACCCAATCTTAGTATCATTCACTAAGTCTGAATAAACGTCCCCTTCCTCAAGGTTTTGCGATAATCTTCCAGTTGACTCTGCTCCCAAAATTTGATTGAGCAGCTCGGCGGCGATAACATCTCTACCAGGTTTCAAAATCACTGGATAGGTGACTTGAATTACAGATTGCTCCGCCGAACTGCGAGGCACGAAATTGACTTGTCGCGCTTTTGGCGGCTGCGGATAATCGAAAAACTCAACGAAGAGCTTACCCCGGCTCGTCCAATCGCCTAAATAGGTCTCTGCCAACTCCCTGGTCTCTTTCTCACCTATATCTCCCACTACCACTAAGTAACTAATCTGTGGTCTGAAATAACGGCTGTAGAAATTGCGACACGCGGAAAGGGTAATACTCCTGAGCGTAGATAGCGTCATCTGTTCCCCATAAGGGTGCTCATTGCCAAACCGCAGCTGTTTTGCCACATGCTCGGCTATAGCCTGAGGATCTTCTCGTTGCTGGATCAGCGCAGCTTCCTTTTGCTCCACAACGACATCAAATTCCTCTTGCGGGAAAATCGGATTCAGCAGACAATCGGCCAAGAGACTAATCATCCGCTCAGCATGTCGACTTTCTCCACTTATTGTACCTCCACGGCTATCGGTAGTGAATATGGCTTGAACGTCATCCACTGCCTCATCTATCTGCGGTTTGGTACGCAGTTCTGTACCAGATATAAGTAGGTCTCCCATAACCTCTCCTGTACCCGCATAATCTCCTTCTAGAATAATCGGCCGATCAACGAACAGCTGAAATGATACTTGCGCTTGCTCGTGGTCTTCTATCAATAAGATTCGGAGACCATTGTCCAACTTAAAGTCTTTGAATTGGCCAAATTGCTGGCTGGACTGGGCTTCGGACACCTGTACCGGCTTACGGATCCCTTTTTTCTGGGCGACCACTGAAGAAACCAACAACACTAAGACAATAAAACTTGCAAGTCTTTGAATATTCATATTGAAATTCAGTCTTTTAAATCTAAAAAACTACCAATACTTTTTAACCCAGCATCTATATGTCAGTACAAATAACGTGGGTTTAATCCACATAATACTGCAGTAAACTAAGCTAACACCTACTTAACTAGTCTGTATCTCGCCAAGTTGTGACAAAACCGTATTTCTTACCGGAATGATGTGAATTAGCGCATCGCCGCAAGTAGATACAAGACGGCCATTCTTACAGCTACTCCGTTTTCAACCTGCTGTAGAATGATACTGTGCTCCGAATCAGCGACCTCACTTGTAATTTCTACTCCTCGGTTGATTGGCCCTGGGTGCATGATCACAATTGGCTTATCCAATTCGTCTAGCAACTCGCGGCTAACACCAAAGTATTGCGCGTATTCCCGCAAGGAAGGAATATACCGAAGGTCTTGCCGCTCCAATTGGATGCGTAGAATATTGGCGACATCGCACCAATGCAGGGTGTCACGAATATCGTACGACACTTCCACTCCAAGTTCCTTAATGTATTTCGGAATAAGGGTTGGCGGGCCACAGACACGCACGTTTGCACCGAGCTTTGTCAAGCAAAATATATTACTCAAAGCCACTCGCGAGTGGAGGATATCTCCGATGATTGCAATGTTTTTGCCTCGTAGGTCACCAATCTGCTCTCGCATCGAAAAAGAGTCCAACAATGCCTGAGTAGGGTGCTCGTGGGTTCCATCACCAGCGTTGATGATATTGGCGTCAATATGCCGCGAAAGGAAATGGTGGGCGCCGGGCGCCGGGTGCCGCATCACCACCATATCGACTTTCATCGACAGGATATTATTGACCGTATCAAGGAGGGTCTCCCCTTTCTTCACCGATGAACTAGAGGCAGAGAAATTCACCACATCAGCAGAAAGTCTTTTCTCGGCCAACTCGAAAGATATCCGGGTTCGGGTAGAGTTCTCAAAGAAAAGATTGGCTACCGTGATATCACGTAAACTAGGTACTTTTTTGATCGGCCGATTAATGACTTCCTTGAACTCCTCGGCTGTTTCAAAAATGAGGTTAATATCCGCCTCCGTGAGGTATTTGATGCCTAAGACATGCCTTGTACTCAATTGTTGGAGGGTCGCCATCTAGTTACTCCGGTTTTTGTGGAAAAAGAAGAATCTGATCTTGCCCATGATGCTGCACATACTCTACACTTACGTAGGCTTTATCCAAAGCATCTACACGCATCCCTACAAAGTCTGGCTGAATCGGTAAATCCCGATTAAACTGTCGGTCTACCATAGAAACCAAAGCCACTTTGCGGGGTCGGCCAAAATCATTTAGGGCAGTCATAGCAGCCTGAATGGTACGGCCAGTGTAGAGTACGTCGTCGACAAGGATAACCTCCTTGTCTTCTACCAGGAAGGGCATATCCGTAGGACTAGCCTTGAGTGGCTTCTCGCGAGTCCGGAAGTCATCGCGGTAAAAGGTGATATCCAGTTTACCATGTTCCAGATTATTCACACCTAATTCTTGAAGGTTTTTGTGGAGCAAATCGCTCAACCAAACTCCACGGGGTTGCACCCCAACAAGACAGGCATTGGAGAAGTCGTCATAATGCTCAATCAGCTGATGACAGAGTCGGCGAATGGTCAAACCAAATCGCGCGCTATTCATTATGATGCGGCTATTTTCCATACGCAGCAAAGGTAAGTTTTCTGGATTAATTACTCCGCAAAAGTTAGCGGGATAGACGCGATAAATCGCGCTAGTTCAGCTTACATCTTGATTTTGAATGATATTGCAATTGCCATTTTGATTTGGATTGTTCCGCGCCATGTATATTTGTTCTCATGGAAAACAGGACACGCAATGCTTTGCAGCGCATTCCCGGTATTTTTCGTCCCCTCACATTTGTGTTGGTGGTCGTGTTCGTGAGTTTACTCTTCCCGACTGACCTACGATTCAAATACCAGTACGAAAAGCAACAAAGTTGGCGGTATGATAATTTGATGGCTCCCTTTGATTTTGCCATTCGGAAAACAGAGGCCGAATTACAAATGGAGCGAGAGGATGTGCTGGATAACACAAACCTTGTTTTCGAAGAAGCAGAGCAAATCGTAAAAGAGCGCAAAGCTGCTTTTTCCCAGGAGTTCCAGCAGCAGCTAGAGCAAATAGAGAGTAGTGGCCAGTTTAGAGACGTGCCACGCCAGCCCCAGGTGTACCTCAATTATGGTTTGGCGTTCCTCGACCGCCTGTATGATCAAGGCATCA
>CAJXOS010000159.1 GCA_913057725.1 uncultured Lewinella sp. | reverse complement strand
CTAGTGCACTTCGTTTTACCCATCCTGATACTGGAGAGGAGATGCAGTTGACAAGTGACCTCCCATCTACTTTTGAGGAATTACTAAGTTCCTTCCGCGATTAGTCTACTCGCTGCACCAGTTTCTTGATGATGACAATCTGCCCAAAATGATAATAGGCGTGTTCGATCATTCCCGTGATATTGCGGTAGAAAGAGCCGTACTTTTCCTCGATAAAAGGCCCTGATATATCCTCTTCGCTAAGCTGTTCGACCAGCGTTCCAAAATGATCTGCATCTGCATAGAACTTTTGCCGTAGTTGCTCCCATTCTTCCTGAGAAGTAATCGGTGGCATGTCGAAACTGAACTTGTCGCGGATATCGAGTGATCCACCCTCCAAGACTTGATTTACTCCTGCGATGTAATAGTTGATGTGAAAGCAAAGCAAAGCAATGCTATTGAGGCCGTATACAGATTTAGTGGCCTCTTCCCAGTTAAGGTCTGAGATTTGCTCCTTGATGTTTGTCAAAGCAATCCATTTGCCATCTAGGGTGACTTCACGGAACTGCTTCGCAATCTGTTTGGCTAATTGCATGATTTAGTCTTTATCCGAAGTACTAACAAGAAAAGTTTTTCAAAACAACAAATATGGGCTCACGACATCTCATCATGAGCCCATATAATCGGTGTCTTTAGTTAGCACCCTGACTTGCTCGCAAGTCTCTTCTGCGAACCCGGGTTCGTTTATTACGTTCCCGCTTTTTCTTGGTTCGAGGCACTCTTATGCGGTTGGCGTCTTTTTGTAGGATAGAGCGAGCGTTACTAGCTCCGCTTTCAGAATGTGCTCGGTTCACCGCAGTCACAACGTAGGTATACGTTTCGCCAGGTTTGGTATTCTCATCGTAGAAGGTAACCTTCGTTTGATCACCAGCCTGGATCGGGGTGATCGTATAGATGTTTTCTGGATTTTCTGTATCACCAACCTGTTGGCCATCAAATCGATAAACTACATAGTAGTGAGCTTCCTGGCGGACGCCTTCACGGCTTTTCCCTGGCCTCCATTGCAATCGAACGGATTCGTGGCGCCATTTCGGGCGTCGGAGGTCGACGGTGCTCAGTTGAGCTAGTTCCAACTCTGGTCGTTCTTGCCAAAGTGCTTTTGTGCGGTAGTAATGACGTAGGCTATCTTTCAACCTTAGCGGATTGCTCCTCAACGATTTTGCGCTGAAATAAGCGCTTCCTAAGGTTTGGAAGTTTCTTCTATTTAGGTCGATCTGGCGAGGGATTTCTCCAGGATCATTCCAGGCCTCAACCTGGTTATTGCCCACTTTATAGGCCGCGTGCCCAATGTAGATAGGTAGATCTCGTGCATTCTTGCTCCACCATTGGACCAATGTCTGGTGGTCAGCAGGTTCGAAACCGATGTTCCAATACAGCTGTGGCATGATATAGTCAATCCATCCCTTATTGATCCAGTTGATCACATCTGCGTAGAGGTCATCATAGCTGGTGGCACCCGCTCTGGTATCTGATCCTCGTCTAGGATCGTCCGCTACATTACGCCAAACACCAAATGGGCTAACGCCAAACTGTATCGTTGGACGCGTTGTCTTGATGCGCTCATGCAAGGCCTGGACGAGTTGATCTGTATTCTTTCGGCGCCAATCATTGATATCCTTAACGGGACCTCCGTAGAAACGGAAAGTAGTGCTATCTGGGAAAGGGGTGTTGGCAATAGGGTAGGGGTAGAAGTAATCGTCAATATGAATTCCGTCTAAATCGTAGTTGTCAACGAGTTCGCCAACTACATCAACCATATGAGATCTGACTTCCGGGATACCCGGGTTAAAGTACATCTTGCTACCGTAGGTGAGCAACCAATCTGGGTGTTGATATACAGGGTGAGTCAGGTGTAAACTACTAGTGTCCAAATTCATGGAAGCCCGGTATGGGTTGATCCAGGCATGGAATTCCAACCCACGATTATGGGTTTCTTCCAGCATGAAAGCTAGGGGGTCAAACTCGTCCTGCGGTGGCCGACCTTGCTGCCCCGTCAGATAAGCGGACCAAGGAGCGTAGGCGCTTGGATAAAAGGCATCGGCCGCTGGCCGAACTTGCACAATTACGGCGTTCATCCCTACTGCTTGCAACTGATCCAGCAAGTTTCGGTACTGTTCCTTCAAGGCGATAGGATTGGTAGAAGGAGTTCTTGGGTAATCAATGTTTAAGACGGTCGCGATCCATACCGCACGCAACTCGCGTTTAGGTGCTTGCTGGGCTTCGTAGGCTAGCTTTTGGGCGAACATACTGCAGCTAATAGCAAGGGTGAATAAGGTGGTGAAAAAAAGACGTGTCATAATTGTGTTGGTGTTTCCCATTGGGGAGAGTAGTCAATTCCGGTTCCTAGAAACCGAATTAAGGTAATAAACTCTGAACTGGCACAAAATGGTATAAAGAATATTACTTATTTCGCTTCGGCGGTTTGTTCTTCTTCAGCCAAAAGACGCTCTAAGGCTTCACCTGCTTCTTGGCGGCAAGTGTTCTCCAGCCAATAGCGATTCACGATATTTTCAGCCTGACGTATTTGAACATACAAGCCGGCAAATTTCTCCTGTTTAGTTGATCCGCCGTAGGATTTCGGTAGTTGCTTGATTTGCGTCAGCTTCTTAGCATAGCGTAGGAAGTTGGTGTACTGCTTCTTAAGATCTACTGTCATTTTACGGTTCCTGATCACATAAATCCGGAACGTGTCAATTAATGACATCAGCGCTTCTGTATCATTAAGTGCATAGTAAGTAGCTAGAAGCAAGTTGTTGTAATTCAGGTGATATTTGACATCCGAGAAACGTACCAGAAGCAAGTGATCCAAGGCCTCACTGTAGTTTCTCTTGGAGTAGTTGAGGTGGGCCATGTTGTAATTGTAGGAATTCTCCCGTGGCTTCTCCGGCAGTCTTTCCTTGAAGGCTTCCAAGAAATTTTCTGTCCATTCAAACTCACCTAGAATACAACCCAATACGGTGATATTCTTGTAATTCCATTCGTTCAGCAGGCCGTTCGTGAAAATAAGCCCGTTGGAAAGCCCTTCCTGATAGAGTTCGAAGAGTTCTTTTTGGAAGTCGCGGTATCCTTTGTTGATCTGGCGAACACAGTAGTTGTTGGCGTAGGAATAGAGATCGGATTGCTCCCGAGGACTAAAACGATCAATGTGTTCCTTAAGTAAGAATTTGAGTTCTTGATAGTGCTCAGGCGTTTCGTCTTCACGAAGGCTCATCAAGATGGTATAATACAGATGAATGGATAGATCTTCTGAGAAACGTTCCTTTTCTTTTCGGTAGTAGGATAGGACCTCTTCCAAGAAGCTGTATTCAAACTGTGAATTGATAAGGATCTGATTGGTCACTAACTGACAACTATGGCGCAGTTTCTCTAAAATATAGTAGCGATCAAGCCGGTCGTTAAGTGCTTGAAGGAGCTCGGTCTTAGAACGATCCTCGTGATGCACTTGATAGTAGGCCATGGTGTTGAGGTAGCGAAAGCGTGCATGGTAATGCTCAGAATCCTGGTGCGGATAGTTGTTCAATTGGCGATCAAGGTGCTTCGCCCGATTGGTAAGAAGCTCAAACTGGTTGTTATAGTAGGCATACTCCAATAGGTACAACTCCTCTGTGAACGGACGGCTTTCATATTGCTGTTGTGCCAAAAATGCGTGAAGCAATTTCTTCAGGCTAGACATGGTGTTAAAGATGAGCTGCTCGGAGTACTCTTCGCCCGGAAAGAGCTTTTTGAAGGTCACGTGCCGGTCGAGCTTCTTTTCGTTCTTGTCTATGTGTCGATAGATGTATTGTAGTAGTTCTTTGGTCTTAGCGTGCTGGTTGAAGTAAGGTGAGTTGACGTACACTTTGAAGCGCTGTCGCGTTTTTCCGTCGAGTTTTTTTAGATTTTTTATGAGTTTACTATCCTGCATAGCATTATATATATATTCAGAAAGTTTGGGTTAGGACAAATGTAAGTAATTATAAATCAAAAAATTAAGAATTGTATAAAACAATTTATGACTCCAGAAAGCACTGAAAAAATACGTTTTTTTGATTTTTTTTCTTATCACATTTGTATCAGCCTATTGGGAAACACTATGAATCGTTTCTAAAATTGGCGCTTGTTATTATTCGAGGAGCCTTTTACCTGTAGTAAGCACAAAAACTAACTTGATTCCCATTCCACATCGGGACAGCTTACACTTCCGCTAAGGAATAACAAAATACAGCTATAGACTCCGGTTTGTGCCTTAAGATTTTGAGGTGTCGGCTACTCGCCGGCACCTTTTTTTGTTTACGATCATTTCTCTTTTTAGTTACCTCTCCCGCTTTTTTGTCGATCAATTAGAGTTACTCATCAGATTCCTGCATTTATTTCAAAAAAACTTTGGAAACTTTGAACTAAATGAAAGTTTCCGGCGTTTCTCATGCCGTAGATCTTATTAAGCAGGATAATGGTAAAAGAGCAGTTAATTGAAAAGTCGGCGGAATTATTCATGCGCTACGGTATACGTAGTGTCAGCATGGATGATATAGCGAGAGAGCTCGGGGTTTCGAAGAAAACACTCTATCAACAGGTAGAGAATAAATCGGACCTCATTCGCCGGATTTTTATGTCTCGTTCTACCGAGGAACGAGAGGAGATTAAGCGCATGCGCCAAGACTCTCAAGATGCCATTAATGAATTGATAGGGGTAGCCAAATTCATGATTAGTCGCTTGCGACTCATGTCACCGACCTCACGCTACGATTTAGAAAAGTACTACCAGGACATTCACCTGGAACTGAAAGAGCTGCACATGACCTTTTTCGTACAGTTCATTCAGGAAAACTTAGACCGCGGGATAGAAGAGGGCTTGTACCGAACCAATATTGAGGTAGCGGTGGTAGCCAAGTTGTTTGTGAGTATGGCAGTAAAGTTGGGGCACAACGAGTATTTCTCAGTGCGGGAATACAAGTTGGAAAATTTGGTGCAGCAGCTGTTTCTCTATCACATACATGGTGTGGCTTCGGAACAAGGGTTGGATAAAGTAGCCGACTACCTAGGCCGAGGTGAAGAAGAAAGTTTATAACCTGATTACTTGAATAAAGGTCGCTCGCAAAGGCGAGTGGCTGTGAAACGAATCGATCCAATGAATCACCCTAAGCGACTATTGCTGGGTTTGATCTTTGTGTGCTTTTTTCAACTGGGGTATTCTCAGTCCTCAGAGATGAGTATGGAGCAAGCAATTGATTATGCCTTGATCAATAGCCCTGAAATTCAGGACGCCCTCCTGAAGGTTCAGGACGCGGAAGCTCAAATCTTACAAAGTAAATCCACCGGTCTGCCGCAGTTGAGCGCCAATGGTACTTATCAGCGGTATTTCAAAGTGCCTTTAGTACCTCTACCTCCTGAGTTTACGGGAGGCAGTGGCCCAACTGAGGTTTCCTTTGTGCAAAAAAACAACCTAACAGGTTCGGTGAACCTGGATGCCATGGTGTTTGATGCAGCATATTTCGTAGCGCTCAAAGCCGCAAGGTCCGCTCGAAATTATGCTCAAGTTGAACTCATGACTTCCCAGCGAGTAGTTCGTCAACAAGTCCGAGATGTTTACTTACCAGTTTTATTGCTGCAATCCAATCTGGCACAACTGGATAAGAATATTGAAAACCTGGATGCCCTACGTACCGAAACAGCTCAAATCTATGAGGCTGGTTTCGCCGAACAGTTGGATGTAGATCGCCTAACGCTATCGCTGGCGAATCTGCAGACAGAGCGCGAATCTTTGGATCGTCAATATCAAAATGCACTACGTGCGTTGCGTTTTACTATCAATTATCCAGAAGGGCAGGAACTAAGCGTAAGTGATGATCTCGAAGGTCTACTTACCGAAACGGATACAGAAGCGCTGGCTGCCAAGGTAGACTATAACCGTCGACCAGAAGTACGCTTACTAGACCAGGCAGTAGTATTGAGCGACTACAATATCCAGAACTTCAAAACCCAGTACCTACCTAATTTGAGAGGCTTTGCCGGTTACCAATACCAGTATCAGGGTAATGACTTCCAAAATGGTTTCTGGGCACCTACCGGCTTTGTCGGCCTTTCCTTGAACATTCCAATCTACGACGGTGGTTTTAAGCGTTCGCAAATTCAGCGCGCGCAAATCACTCGTTCGCAAGTACAGGTACAGCGCAATACTATGGAGCGTTTGATCAACCTGGAAGTAGAGAACGCTCGTGCTACCTACACCAGCGCACAAGAGCGTCTTGATGACCGGGAGGAAAATCTCGCTCTGGCTCAACGTATCTACGATACAACTCAAATCAAATATCGCGAAGGCGTTGGTTCTAGTTTGGAGGTTAACCAAGCGGAACAAGCCCTGTACACCGCACAAACAAATCGCCTACAGGCACTCTATGAGCTGCTCCAGGCACGTATCGAACTAAAAGAAGCGCTAGGATGGGAGTAATAGTAAATGCCCAGCCGAGCTATCGGCAGACGTCAACAAACCAGAATCAAAAACAACAAGCATACCGCTTTATGAAATCCGTTTTCCCACTCATCATGCTGGCACTCCTCGCTTTCAGTTGCCAACCGGAGGAGCCCACTGGAGCAATACCTGAATCACTCGAAGATAAGAAAGCGCTCTTGCGCGAAAAACAAGTTGCGCTCAAGACCCTCAGTGACGAAATCAAGGATCTAGAAGATGCTATCAAGGCTCAGGATCCAGATGCAACTGAGGCTCGTGCCTTGGTAACCACAGCTACCGTTAGCCGCTCTGATTTTGCGAGCTACGTAGTTTTACAAGGAGCTGTAATGGCTGAGGATTTGGTAGATGCTACCGCCGAAGTTGGTGGACGTATTCTACAATTACAAGTTAAAGAGGGGGACGCTATTCGTCGTGGCCAACTCATCGCTACGGTTGATGTTGAAGCCTTTGAAAAGCAAAAAGAAGAGGTGCAAACAGCACTTAATCTGGCCGTTGATGTTTACGATCGTCAAAAGCGCCTTTGGGATCAAAATATCGGCTCTGAGCTACAATACCTGCAGGCAAAGAATAATAAGGAGCGTCTGGAGAAGAGTCTTGCTTCTATTGACCTGCAACTGTCAAAAAACAAAGTATATGCACCGATTGGTGGGGTAGTGGAGCGCTTGATTTTGCAGGCTGGCGAGTTGGCAGCTCCAGGTGTGCCGATTGTGCAGATTCTTAATACCGGGCAACTGAAGATTGCCGCTGATGTTCCAGAGAACTATGTACGGGCGGTTAAACGTGGTGAGCGTGTAGATGTGGCAGTACCTGCACTAGGTATTGAAAAGAACCTGCCAGTGAGTTTGATTGGCAAAACTGTTGACCCAGCTAACCGGACTTTCAAAGTAGAAGTGAAACTACCAAATGATCCTGATCTTAAGCCTAACCTATTGGCTGAGATGAAGATTAGAGAATACCTGGAGGAAGACGTTATCGTCATTTCAATGGATAAAGTACAGCAGGAGGTGAGCGGTCAGCGATACGTGTATGTAGTAGATGAAGGTGAGGAAGGTACCGTTGCTCGTAAGAAGTACGTAACAATCGGTGAGAGCTATGACGGTTCAGTCGTGATTACCGAAGGGTTAAGTGGTGGTGAAATGCTCATCCTCGAAGGTGCCCGTGGCCTGGCAGACGGACAAGCCATTCGTGTAACTGAAAATGCAACAACCAATGGCTAGAGAGAAAGATTATCGTTCGTTTGGGCTTACCGAACTAGCGGTTGATAATGCGACCAGTATATTCATTCTGGCCTTTATGATCCTGCTATTTGGTTTGCGCAGCTATGAAAATGTTCCCAAGGAGCAATTTCCAGAAGTACAGTTTCCGCAGGTGTATGTAAATACTCCTTATTTCGGTAACTCCGCAGCAGATATCGAGAGTCTCGTGACTCGAGAATTAGAGAAGGAACTGCAGTCGGTAGATGGCGTGAAAACCATTCGTTCTACCTCTATTCAGGATTTCTCTGTAATCACGGTTGAATTCAACAGTGGAGAGGATATTGATGAGGCCGTACGTAAGGTTAAGGATGCCGTAGATATGGCCAAGCCTGAGCTTCCAAGTGACTTGGATCAAGAGCCGACCGTATTAGATATCAACTTCGCAGAAATTCCGATTGTTACGGTCAATGTATCTGGAGAGTACACACTTGATGAGTTGATCAACTACGCGGAGTACCTACAGGATGAGATCGAAACATTAGATGAGGTAGCCCGTGCCGAAATTAAGGGAGACCGGGAGCGAGAAGTGAAGATTGATGTGGATCTCCGTCGCATGGAGAGCATGCAGATCAGCTTTACGGATATCGAAAACGCCATCGCCAGTGAAAACCTGACGCTTTCCAGTGGAGAGATTGTACGTGATGATTTCCGCCGAGCGGTCCGAGTGGTAGGAGAGTTCGAGAACGTGCAGGAAATCGAAGATATGATCGTCAAGAGTGAAGACCTACGTCCGATCTACTTGAAGGATATTGCTACCGTCACCTTCGGTTATAAAGACCGTACTAGTATCGCCCGTGCGGATAGCAATCCGGTAGTGTCGATCAATGTAATCAAGAAGCAAGGTGAGAACTTGTTGTCAGCAGCCGATAAGCTGAAGCTTATTCTGGAAGAAGCAAAGGAAGATGTATTGCCAGCAGACTTGGATATCAGCTTGTTCAACGATCAGTCTGACAATACCAGAGAGCAGGTTTCCAACCTGGAAAACAGTATCATCTCTGGTGTGATTCTGGTGACCTTGGTACTACTCTTCTTCTTAGGGCTTCGTAATGCACTCTTTGTAGGTATCGCTATCCCGTTGAGTATGTTGATGGGTATTCTATTCATCTACATGAGTGGCGTTACGCTGAACATCGTGGTACTATTTGCCTTGATTCTGGCACTCGGGCTCTTGGTGGATAATGGTATCGTTGTTATTGAAAACATATATCGGTACGTCCAGGAAGGCTACGGTCTGGTAGATGCGGCCAAACAAGGAGCAGGTGAGGTTGCCTTACCAATTATCGCCTCCACGGCCACGACCTTGGCTGCCTTCGTGCCAATTGCCTTTTGGCCCGGATTGGTGGGAAGCTTTATGCAATACCTGCCGATTACGCTGATCATCGTTCTTACCAGTTCGCTGTTTGTCGCCTTGGTTATTAATCCGGTGTTTGCCGCTACGTTCATGAAAATGGAAGAGATGGCAGGAACGGATGAAGAGCGTAAGCGTAAGAACCGAAACGTATTGATCTTCGCTGCTGGAATGATAGGTGTAGGCTTACTCGGACTAGTAGCGGGAGCAGGTTGGTTGTTCAATCTAATGTTGATAGCAACTTTTGTAAGTCTACTGCACTTCTTTGTATTTCGTCCTGCAGCCCTTCGATTCCAGAATAACGCTTTGCCGCGATTGGAGCAATTCTACGATCGCTTCGTCAACTGGGCATTGAAGCGACCAGGGATTATTTTTGGAGGTACCTTCATTCTATTGTTCTTCGCTATCGTTCTACTGGGTATTCGTCAACCCAAGGTGGACCTATTCCCAACAGCTGATCCTTTGTACGTGAACGCTTTTGTGGAGCTGCCGCTTGGTTCAGACATTGAGAAGACGAACCGTATTGTGGAAGACCTGGAACGAAAGATTACGGATGTGGTAGAGCCATATGGAGATGTGGTACAATCTATCCTGACCCAAATTGGTGAAGATACAGCAGATCCGAACGGACCACCAGAGCCTGGTTCATCGCCAAACCGTGCCCGCTTGACCGTTTCATTTGTGCCGGCCCGTGATCGTGGAGAGGTCAATACCTTCCAGGTGATGGAGGAAATCCGGGAGGTGACTGGTGGCTTGCCAGGTGTTTCAATCTCTGTGGATAAGAACGCAGATGGCCCACCAACCGGTAAGCCGATCAACTTGGAGCTTCAGGGTGAGGACATGGATCGATTGGTGATTCTAACGGAGGACGTCATCAACTATATCAATGCACAAGGTATTCCCGGAATTGAGAAGTTGCAGGCAGATGTGAAAATTGGTAAGCCGGAGTTGATCATCAACGTTGATCGCGAAGCGGCCCGCCGTTATGGTATTTCCACCTTCAATGTTGCTTCTACTATTCGTACCGCCTTGTTTGGTAAGGAAGTGAGTAAGTATAAGGTAGGGGAGGATGATTATCCAATCTTCATTCGCTTGAATGAAGACTCCCGCACCAGTATTGAAGACTTAACCAACCAGCGGATTACGTTCCGTAATCCTGCTAACGGTCGGATCGTACAGGTGCCGATTAGTGCCGTAGCAGATATTGAATACTCCAGTACTTACTCTTCGATTAAGCGCAAAGACCTCGACCGTGTGGTAACTGTCTTTTCAAATGTAAGAGATGGGTATAACGCCAATGAAATCGTTGCGCAGATGGACGAGGCACTGGAGAACTTTGATATACCAACCGGATTTACCTACGAGTTTACCGGAGAACAGCAGCAGCAAGCTGAGGATACAGAATTCCTAAGTGGAGCGTTCTTGGCGGCCTTGTTCTTCATCTTCATTATTCTGGTGGCACAGTTCAATAGTATCACTGCACCCTTCATCATTATTCTTTCGGTGCTCTTTAGTACGATTGGCGTATTCCTAGGGTATGCGATATTCCGTCAGGATATCTCTATCGTGTTCACTGGAGTAGGAATTATCTCTCTTGCTGGTGTAGTAGTGAATAATGCGATTGTATTGATTGACTACATCAATCTACTAGTTAAGGATAAACGAGAAGCAAAGGGACTAGGCAGCATGTACGATCTAGAGAAAGAGGAGATTAAGGAGAGCATTATCAAAGGTGGAGCGACACGTCTGCGTCCGGTCTTGCTTACAGCAATCACAACTGTACTTGGATTGATCCCACTGGCAATTGGCTTTAACTTCGATTTCTTCTCCTTGATTACCGACTGGGATCCGAAGATATTTATCGGAGGTGATAACCAAGCATTTTGGGGACCAATGGCCTGGACGGTAATTTATGGATTAACCTTCGCTACTTTTTTGACGTTGGTCGTGATACCAGTTATGTATTGGATAGCGTATAATTTCCGTTTGCGGTTGAAGTCGATTTTCAGTCGATCTTAACGGAAAATGTACGTTATTCTGCAGTTTGCATTTGTGACATTGTGAAAGGCCCCTGTAGCACGCGAATATTAACTTAGTGTTAAACGTAACTACAGGGGCTTTCCTATGAGCCGAAAATTCTAAAAATTGCTGTGAGGACTAGGAATTATTAGAAATATTATATATGTTTGCAATAGTTAAAGCGTGATAACGATCCGCACAACTAAATGATTAATCTCACCAAATATGGTGTGTATATAAAGATGTAATTTTTTTCATGTGATATGATTTTCTGCTGGAAACTACCGTTTCCAGCTTTTTTTTTGCTCAAAATATTATTTACTATGTCACATTTTGTGTTCAAAATGTAATTTATTCCCCCTTGAAGCTAGTTTATTTGTAATATCAAATGATGAAAACGGTAAAGACCGTTCAAGATACAATTGGGTGAGTGTTTGTTCATAGTTAGAATCCCCCCTTAGTTGGGGGATTTTTTTCCACCACCCAAATTAAGAATTTGTGTTGTTCATAGTGTTTGTTTCGAACCCCGCCTTGTTGGCGGGGTTTTTTGTTTTTAGGAGGTTCGATTCTTGCCTACCTTTGCAACAGCCACCTTGGTTTTGATGTTAGAATGTTGTGGTCATGTGAACCACAGTATTTCTGTTCGCACAACTCCTACACTATGCTACTCAACCTCAAAGATCTTCGTGAAGATTACAATTTAGATCAGCTAACCATGGAGGATACTGATCCCAGTCCCTTTATTCAATTTCAGTCCTGGTTTGATGTGGCGCAGCAATCGCCGGTGAATGAGCCTAATGCGATGACTTTGGCTACCGTTGGGGCAGATCAGCGTCCAAAAGCGCGTATCGTACTACTTAAGCAAGTTGATGATCAAGGGTTCGTATTCTTTACCAATTATGATAGTCAGAAAGGACAAGATATCGCAGCAAACCCCTTTGCTAGTTTAGTCTTCTTCTGGGATGTGATTCAACGACAAGTACGCGTCGAGGGAAGAGTTGAGAAAATCAGCGAGGCTGAATCAAAAGCATACTTCCAATCTCGCCCCAAAGGATCTCAAATAGGAGCAACCGCTTCCCCCCAGAGCCAGGTGATTTCAGGACGGGAAGGACTGAAGAATCAGGTTTCAGCCTTGGAGGATCAATACAAAAATGAAGAGACGCTACCGCTTCCGGGAAATTGGGGCGGATACCGTTTGATGCCTGATAATATCGAATTTTGGCAAGGCAGAAGTAGCCGCTTGCATGATCGCATTCGCTACCGCCTGGTTGAAGGGGAGTGGTTGCGAGAGCGTCTGGCGCCATAATCATACATAAGTGACCAGATATTCTAATGTGCTGGAAGTAAACCCGAACGGTGATTAGCTGTTCGGGTTTGTTATTATTGACGAGCGCAACGTCAATATACTTGGGGATACTTTTGCATTACACCACTACTTGATAACCTTTTGGAAGTCATAATGATAGAGACAAACTTGAAAGAAAAGTGTTAATAGCATGAAACAAATTTGACGCTATCCAAGTAAAATGTACTTTAGCATTCACAGATGAAAATACTTTTGCTGCGATCCCATTACTTCCACAGCTTTTCTAATGGGAATTCAATTTAGCAGTTGAGTGAGGGTTCTCCTCACCTTAAGATGTACAGATGAAAATTGATTAATGCCTATTGAGGGCACCGGAGTAGTCAACTGGCTACTCTGCTAACGTAATGCTTGTATTGCGGCAGTTGCTGCATACACTACAAGTGTTGCTGCTCCATAATTGGGGGTGTTCCTGAGGACGTTACTACAAGCTAGAGTCATTTGGTAAGTAGTAGCCAACAAACAAATTGTAATCGCATAAAACCTACTTACTCCTGTGAGGTGACGACCCCTTGCAGGTGCTTGATTTCCTTGTGCGATTCACTTTTAGATCCTCGTTTCAAGCTTGCTTTGGACCCATGGTGCAGCGCAAACTAGAATGAGAATTGGTACCGAACTAATCATATTTTCATGAATCGTAGTAACAGCTTTCTCAAGGCTAATTTTTTCGCGTTTGGACTCTGTGGCGTTGTATTGGTGTTTGCCTATAGCGGCTTTGAGGAGCGACCAGGTGACAGGCTGGTTTCTGAATCGTTTTCCAGAGATTATGATGGGCATAGTACTGGTGTTATTTCCAGTGTCTCAGAAGCCTGTATTGCCAATGTCAATGTGAGTTTAGGAGAAGATTGCAGCCTAAGAATTACGCCCGAAATGGTACTTCCCGATCCTCCTGAAGACCTGTCGAACTATAACGTGATGGTAGATGGAACTGCCAGCGATGTCATTCAAGGATGTGGTGAGCACACCTACGTGGTTGAACAAGTCGAAGGTGGAGAGGTAATCAGTACTTGCTGGGGAAGCATTTTTGCTGAATATGAAACTGACCCCGAGATTGGGTGCCCAATAGATACAGATGAGGTAACCTTAATTTGGGAAGCTTTTGAAGCCGTCGGCAACTTGAATGCTGGTGACGAACAGTTGAACTTCAATGACTATAGCTGTTTGAATCAGCAGTGGTTGGTGGATGGTATCCACAATTACGATCTGGTTTCGTTCACAACCCCTGATTTTGTAGCTCCAATAGATATCTACACGTTTCTGGTGGACTCTGAATGGGGAGACGCGAGCTTGTTTCTGTTCCAGGGAGATTTTAATCCAGACAATCCCTGTGAGAACATTGTTGGCTCTTCAGATGATGCGGATGTGCCAGGTGGTAACCCATTTGATCCAGCATTGCGATTGAGTTTACCACTGCAACCAAACACGAGCTATACGCTGGTATTGACCAACTGGTTGACGACTCAGTTTGGTTATTGGACGATTTCTGTCTTCTCTGATAATAATAGTGGCCTTGTAGATGGAGACTTCACTGCTACTAACTTAGAAGAGACTCGCGACCTGATCTGTGATGATATTGACCATATCTACTTTGACACACCACAAAGCTGGATCGTTGATGCTGCCGGTAACTTGAACTTCACGGAGACGCGCAATAACTTCTTTGGAGGAAACACAGACTCTTTGAATGCTTTTCTAGCCCAACTAGGTCTCACAGGCATACCGGCCGTTTCTGATAATTGTGGCCCACTGGTAGTCAGTCTGAATGATGTATTAGATAATGACGGAGACTGTGGTGAGGAGCGTATTACACGCACATTTACGGTAGCAGACCGTTATGATGGCATTTGCGTTGGTGATCCACGTACGGTATCATGTGAGCAGGTGATTACCTTCCGCAGGCCCACGATTGCTGATGTGGTCCTTCCTCCACTGTCTGCACCAATCGAGTGCGATGAGGAGTTCCCATTGGATGTGAATGATAATCCGCACCCATCTACTACTGGCTATCCATGGTTGCGTACAGCTTTTGGTTTTGAGAACCTGGCACAGAATTACTGTAATATCGGAGCATCTTACTCTGATGAACCACGTCTCGATGTATGCGAAGGCACTTTCAAGGTACGTCGTGAATGGAATATCATTGATTGGTGTGATCCTGCTGGTTCCCTTATCGTAAATCAGGTCATTAAGGTAGGAGACTTCACCGGCCCAATCATCAGTGGCATTGCTGAGGTGATAGCGGTATCTACTTCGCCTTTTATCTGTGTAGCAAATGTAGCCATTCCAATTCCTGAAGTGGTAGATGGTAATGATTGTGGCAGTGCTGTTGCGACAACCTACACTGTACTTGCTAATGGCGAGACCTTCTTCGCCGGAGGCTTCGTGGTCAACAACGATGTAGTACAAGCACCGATCGGTGAACACACTTTGATTATTTGTGCAGAAGATGACTGCGGTAATGAGACTTGTGAAGAGTACGATCTAATAGTAACTGATGAGATAGAACCAAGCGCAGCTTGCGATGATGAACTAGCTGTTTCGATTGGTGGCGGAAACGTTGCTGGTGGGGTAGAAGGCGTAGCTCGGATATTTGCTGAAAATGTAGATGAAGGATCATTTGATAACTGTGGAAACCTGACCCTAGAGGTGCGCCGTAACTTTTGGCGCAATGATACCTGCGATCCTAGTGCTAACCGCTGGAGCCCATGGGGTGACTACGTAGACTTCTACTGCTGTGACGTTGCAAACGAGATCACTATCGAGTTGCGCGTAACGGATGAGTCTGGTAACTCTAACGTATGTTGGTTGACTGTTACTCCAGAGGACAAGTTGAACCCATACTGCTACGAGCCAGCAGACGTAACCTTGACTTGTGTTGATCTACCATTGACTTTCCCTGGCGACATTGCTAACGCATACGACGAGGACTTCGCTGGTACTTCAATCATGATGTCTGCGCTATTCGGTAACGCTACTGGTACAGACAACTGTGCTGTAGATACTATCGTAGAGCGTACACCAAACATCCAAATCAACGAGTGTGGCTGGGGAACCATCACACGTCGTTTCGAAGCATGGCAAGTAACGCCAGAAGGCGATGTTAACGGTAACGGTGCAATCGATATCAACGAGGTTGACCGTTCAACTAACAGCTGTTCTCAGCTGATCACTATCACTGAAGTACATGACTTCGTGATCGACTTCCCAGAGGATGCTGATGCAGACTGTGGTGATCCTGATGTACCAACAATTGACACTGAGACTGATGGTTGTGACGTATTGTCTATCAACATTGGTGACCCAGTACGTTTCTCAGCTACTGGTGATGAGTGTTACAAGTTGAGCATCACTTATGACGTAATCAACTGGTGTTTGTGGGATGGTGAGTACACCGGCCACGTACTACCACGTTACACTGAGGACGACGGTGAAGCACTACCTGTAGATCGTGCAGTAGAAGCTAACGAGCGTCCAATCGTAATCTATAACGATGCTGATGGTCTAGTAATTGACCGTGACCACGAGCGTCCAGTGAACCGCCCTGACTTCGGTGAGGTAGAAGGTCGTTGGTTCGTGAACAACGGTGGAGACTCTTCTATTCCAAATAACGCTGAATTCGCTAACGGCATTCCTAACTTGCCAAACTACGGTCGCTACGTTTACACTCAGTTTGTGAAGGTATACGACTCTACTGCTCCAGAAGTAGCAGTTGGTGAGTACGGTGGTCCTACCGACAACTGCCCAGACCTACTAGCAGGTCAGTTTGGTGATGATGACGGTGACTGTCAGGAAGCAGTAAGCATTCCATTCTCAGTATCTGACGACTGTGAGTTGTTCGACGGTGACGGTAACCTAGTAGTAAGCATCATCAGTGCTGAACTAGATGCCTTTGCAGTTGACGCTAACGGCGACGGTGAAATCAAGGCTAACGAATTCGTTGGTGAGCTTGACGTAGTAGGTAACATCACTGACAACGGTGACGGTACTTACTCATTCGACGGTGTATTCCCAATCATCACTTCAGCAATGGGTGACAAT
>CAJXOS010000158.1 GCA_913057725.1 uncultured Lewinella sp. | reverse complement strand
TCCCTAAAATTCGGGATGACTCATGTTTTCTTTGGGATAAAGCTTTATAAACAGCCGGCAGGGCACTCCCTACAGACTTTTGTCGATTTTGTGCAAACGCATACCCCATCTTCTTTTGCACAAGGAGTACAGTTAGTACACCAATCAGGAGCCTTGTCTTGCATTTTGTTGCATAGGCCATGGAAGATGTATCCTCCACTCATACCTTCAGGAGCTTGTCGACCATTAGGAACCCGCATGTAGAACATATCTGGTATGTGCCCGCAGTAGATATTTACTTCTGGAAATTTCATCGCCACAGCACCACTTGACCGAAGTCGTTCAAAATCGTTGCGAAGCATCTCTCGTTCTTCTGGATTTTCAAAACTGCGCTCGATCCATTCGTGTACTTCTTCAGCCTCGACCATGTGACCACGGTCTGGATCAAAACTGAGGTCAAACATGTCACGCATTGCATTGGCGGCTTCCTCCTGCATTTGTCCAGGATCTACTTCTTGAGCATAGCTTACTTGTAATAGACCGATCAATAAAAAGCTAAGGATAAGATGGATTTTAGTTGTCATAATTGATATCTGAGTTTATTCAATAGAGTGTCAGTATCGACAATACAAAGGTGGGGTAGGAGAGGACTTTTGATTGGTCTGATTTCGGCCAAATCGTTGCTCATTTTGGGCAAAGTCCTTTTGAGCGATAAAACAGAGTGATCTATTTGTGGCGTAGAGGTTGATTATTGCCAATTAGGAGTAAGAAGGAAAGGCAGGGACCTAGAACTAGAAAGCCCCCTCGGAACTAGTCCGAGGGGGCTTCTTTAGTCTAAATAGTTAGCCAGTTGGCTACAACTATAATCGTGTGGATTACTTGGTCACCACAAACTTCTGACTGATACGCTCATTTCCACTAATCATGTGAAGCATGTAGATGCCAGAAGCAAACTGACTTACATCCAACGTCTGACGTTGCTTGCCAGCAGTAGCTGTCCATTGAAGTTGTTGAAGTGTCTTACCAGTTACATCGGTTACGTATACCTGTACCTGCCCGTCTATTTCACTATCGAATGTGAAGTCAACATTCAATAGGTCAGTTGTAGGATTCGGGAATAGTTTCACCTGTGCTAGACTTGGGTAGGTGCTCACTTCAGGAGCCGTACTTAGTTCCTCGCCACTCATACGTGCTCCGCTTGTACAACCACTGATATTTACATCATCGATAAAGATGCGGTCGTTATTCACAGAGGCATCACAACGGAAACGGAAACGAGTTGTGCTCGTGAAAGTACCAGTGATGACAACAGATTCATTCTGACGCTGGTTGTTGTTAAAGTCAGTGCCACGAGCGTAGGTGGTCAAGGTCTGATAGCTGGCACCACCATCTGTGGAAGCTTGTAGCCAGAAATCTTCACCAACTTCCATGCTCACACCAATGTAGCTAAAGTCTACAGTTACTTCTTCGAAGCCAGCTAGGTTCAAGTTGTCAGTGGTCATTACAGAAGTAGACGTATTATCACGGATACGGACGCAGTAGGTACCGCTGTTTGCGTACGCAGCATCATTTGCGCTGCGGCGGCAATCAGAACCACCATCATTCCAGATGCCCCATCCACCTTCGAAGTCTTCGAAGTCGATTTGTACGTTGGTACAGCCTCCACCAGTGTCACAAGGAGCACAGTCAGGGCCACCGCAGTCAACACCGGTTTCACTACCGTTCTGGATACCATCATCACAAGTTGGACATGCATCACAGTCAGGGCCACCGCAGTCTACATCAGTTTCACTGCCGTTTTGTACGCCGTCATCACAAGTAGGACATGCAGGACAAGAAGAGCCACCACAGTCAATACCTGTTTCGTCGCCGTTCTGTTGACCATCGTCACAAGCTGGTCCAGAACCACCACCGATACAGAAGTTGGTTGTTTCGCTAGAACCGAAGCTACCTCCAGAGGCAACAGTTTGGCCATCTACTGATACGGTATAGCTACCAGTACCATAAGCACAGCAGATACCGTCACCATAAGAGTCATTGATAGTGAAGTCATAACAACCATCATCAAGGCACTCGGTAATCTGTACAGTTGAACCATCTGGCTGGCTGCCATAAGTGCCACCAGAAGCGACTACTTGGCCACCAGAATTAGTAATAGTCCAGCTTGTTTCTTCCGGATAGTTATCCAGGTTGATAGTAATAACTACATCTGTACAAGTCTGTGGAGGACAAGCAGGGCAAGAAGACCCGCCGCAGTCAACACCAGTCTCATCGCCGTTTTGGATGCCATCATCACAAGTTGGGGTAGGAGGAGCACCACAAGCCGCGGAGCTCAGTAGGCTTTCCCGGAAACCACCGGTGTCAAATAATGCACGCATACGCGCATTTTGTCCGGCAGTGAAGAGGTTCATACATGCGTCGTCAGAATAGTCCATATAGTTCTGAACCATGTCTGTAGAGCTACAAGAAACGTGTCCAATTGCACATCCGTAGTTTGGTGCATCAGAAGTAGGTGTATCACTTACAAAATCATCTGCATTACAGTTACCGTCACCCCAGATGTGGCGCAGGTTCAACCAGTGTCCAATCTCGTGAGTAGTCGTACGACCAAGGTCGAAAGGAGCTGTTGCTGTACCGATTGTACCGAAGTACTGGTAGTCCATTACTACACCATCGGTAGCTGGGCTACCACCAGGGAACTGAGCATAACCGAGGATTCCACCGGAAATGTCACAAACCCACATGTTGAGGTAATCACCAGCTGGCCAGGCATCTTTACCACCTTGGCTATCAAATTTCATAGCGTCGTTGGTTGAAAATGCAGATGTGGAGGTGAAGGTACGTGTGATACCGTTAGTTGGGTTACCATTCGGATCAACAGTTGCCATACAGAACTCGATTTCTGAGTCGGCAGCCTGTGGCCAAACGCCATCCGCGTCACTGTTTGTGCGGCGGAAATCTGCGTTAATTACGTCGATTTGAGATTGAATCTGAGCATCACTGATGTTTTCAGTACTGGTGTTGTAGACAACATGTACTACAACAGGAATGGTGATGACACCATTTACAGCTCTAGCGTCAGAATTTTGAAGGTAACGACGAGTTTGTTGTTCGATTTGCTCCAGCTTCAATGCACGCTTTGGATCTTGCTCCATTTGCATTTCTAGGTGCTCCATGGCAGAGCAATTACGCTGGGCAGTTAGTGTGGTGGTGAAAAGAGAGCATGCCATAAGCAGTACTCCTGTCAGAGATAAATAGATAATTCTCATGTACAAATTAGTTTATACCAGACAATAAAAAAAACGTTCGTTTAACAGTCTTTGAGTGACAGCACGGGGGGATGGCTCAAAACCATCACAGACAGTAATGCGGGAACAAGATCTATTGTAGTTGTATAAACTTGAGGTCTAGTCGATGTTGATAGGAGGGGGGTGTCGTTTGAAGTCACTTGTTCTATAAATCGGGCTCAAAGAAAGGAAAACATCTGCTGAAAAGAAAATTTACAGTTACAAATTTTGTGACAGGCTAAAAATGCCACAAAAAAAGGAAGCCCTCCAGTGGAAGGCTTCCGATTTATTGTAGTGTATGAATTGACTAGTTACTCTGCCAGACTAGGCAGGGATGGCATCTACTAATTTTGGTGCTGCACTCTTAACCGCGTCGCTCACGCCTGCTTCATACTTCTTGAAGTTGTCAATGAAGGCAGTAGCTAGCTTGTTCGCTTGCTTATAGAATGCGTCATCATTCTTCCAAGAAGCGCGAGGGCTTAGGATATCAGATGGTACATTCGGGCACTCTGTTGGTTGTTCAATGCCAAAGATCGAATGCGTGTGGTACGATACATTATCCAACGCACCTTCCAAGGCTGCACTGATCATTGCTCGGGTATACTTCAACTTGATTCGGCTACCTACACCGTAAGGTCCGTTTGCCCAACCTGTATTCACCAACCATACACGCACGCCGTGACGTTGCATTTTGTCACTTAGCATATCGGCATATTTGCCGGGGTGAAGTGGGAGGAAAGGAGCACCGAATCCAGCAGAGAAGCTAGGTACAGGCTCATCGATACCTAATTCCGTCCCGGCTACCTTAGCGGTATAACCAGAGATGAAGAAATAGGCAGCTTGCTCAGGAGACAATCGAGAGATCGGAGGCAGTACACCAAATGCATCACAAGTCAGGAAGAAAATATTGGTAGGGTGACCCGCCGCAGACTTTTCTAGGGCATTGTCGATGTGATGGATTGGATAACTCACCCGAGTATTTTGAGTGATGCTACTATCGGTATAATCCGGTGTGCGCGTGTTAGGATGGAAAACGATGTTTTCCAGGATCGCACCGTGGCGGATTGCGCGATAGATATCTGGTTCTTTGTCTTCTGTAAGGTCGATGGTCTTAGCATAACATCCACCTTCGAAGTTGAAGACACCTTCTTCTGACCATCCATGTTCATCATCACCGATGAGTGCACGATTAGGGTCAGCTGATAGGGTAGTCTTACCGGTGCCTGATAGGCCGAAGAAGATGGCTACGTCATCCTCAGTTCCTACGTTAGCAGAACAGTGCATACTCAACACGTTACGCTCAGTGGGAAGTACGAAGTTCAGTACGGCGAAGATACCCTTCTTGATCTCACCGGTGTAGCCAGTACCACCAACGATGGCGCAACGACGGGTGAAGTTGATGATAGCGAAGTTCTCCTGACGAGTACCATCTATTTCAGGGATGGCCATGAATCCAGGAGCGTTAATTACGGTCCAGTCCGGGGTAAACTCCTGTAGCTCTTCAGCCGAAGGGCGAAGGAACATATTGTATACAAACATGTTGCTCCAAGGATACTCGTTTACAACCCGTACCCCAAGGCGGTAGTTCTCGTCTGCGCATGCAAATGCGTCACGCACAAAGATTTCGCGACCAGCAAAGTAAGCGGTGATCTTATCGTACAAGCGGTCAAAGGCAGCAGTGTCAAATGGCATGTTGATGTCATTCCAATCTACTGTATTCTCGGTAATCGCATCTTTTACGATGAAGCGGTCTTTTGGAGAGCGTCCTGTAAATTTGCCAGTCTTGATCGACAATGCACCCGTATTTGCAATTACACCTTGCTCACGGATAACGGCAGCTTCTTTCAGAAACTCAGGGCTTTCATTCCAGTAGGCTTTGCGGTAATTGCGAATGCCCAGATCCTCTAGCTTAGCCTGAGGGTTTTTGATACCGAATTGTAGCATAACTTCTTGGTTTAAGATTGATGGTCAGTGTGAAGAAAGCCGAACTGAACAGCACACAGATCATCTGGTAACGGATTGATTTCCGGGGTCTCAATCCATTTGAGGTTAAATTATGGGCGCAAGTTAGGATTTTTTCACCATTAGAGAAAATTTCTCTAAAAGGATTTTTTTATCCAATTCTGCCTTTTTCTCAAATATGTGCTGTAGTTCCGATTTCAAGAGCTAAATTAGCGGGAGCCCTAAGTAGAAAGGATGATGATTGTCGCCAATATTGGGTGACATCCTCGGACCCCCAGCCATCACCTGCTGAAAAAATGGATCTTTGACTGATCTCGTGTTGTACTTCAACAAATAGCCTACAACACCAAGCTTATCATCTTTCATGCCAGATAAAGCCTGACCACCACACCTTTGTCAAAGAAGCAAAAAGCTACACGAAATGCTCAAAGAGGCAGATATTGTAAAGTTGATCTTCGGACTGAAGGTCCAGCACTTGCGACAGGAAGCCGAACTTTCCTATCAGCAGCTATCTGATCGTACTGGTCTTGCAATATCTTATTTGCACAGTATCGAGAAGGGGAAGAAATACCCAAAGGCTGACAAGATCATCCTACTAGCACAGGCCCTTAATACGGAGTATAATTATTTGGTTTCTCTGGAGCCAAGTAAGAAGCTGAGGCCAATAGTAGAGCTTCTACGTTCAGACTTTCTGAAGATCTTTCCACTGGAAACCTTTGGTATTTCAACTACTAAGTTGATTGAACTCCTATTGCAAGCTCCGGAAAAGGTCAATGCCTTTATCAGTACGGTAGTGAAGATCACCCGTAACTACAATATGCAGGGTGAGGATTTTTATAAGGCGGCGTTACGCTCGTATCAAGACTTGTACGATAATCATTTTCCAGAATTGGAAAAGGTAGCCCGGACGTACCGGCAAGAACAAGGCCTGGCACAGGCACCACTGATCGAAACGAGTACCTTTGAGCAACTCTTACTTGAGGCGCATGGTGTCCGTGTCGATCGTGTTTACTTGGCGGGAAGTATCGAGTTGCAGCACTTACGCTCTGTGTATGTGCCAGAGCAGAAGACGCTATACCTTGGCCCAGATCTAAATCCCTCACAAGAGCGGTTTTTATTGGCCAAAGAGATAGGCTTTCAAGTATTGAATGAAGCTAGCCGACCGTTTGTTACTCGCATGATGGAGATTGAATCCTTCGAGCAGCTCCTGAGTAATTTTCGAGCGTCTTACTTCTCCGTTGCTTTGCTGCTACCAGAGTCGGTGATGGTCTCGTACCTGGAGGAGATGACTAGCTGGACTGCATGGCAAGGAAACCGTCTTCTTGACTGGATGAATGAACGGAAGGTGACCTCCGAAATGTTGGTGCAGCGAATGGCGAATATCTTACCGCACCATTTTGGGGTGAAGAACCTGTTCTTCATGCGATTCTTTACTGGACCAGACATGAAGAAAATACTGGTTACGAAAGAGATGCACCTTTCCCAATTACATGCCCCACATGCCAATCAATTAGATGAACACTACTGTCGGCGATGGATCAGTATTCGATTGATTGGCAGGCTAAAGGCAGAGCAGGGGCTAAACGCTTTGCAAGGGCCGATAGCAGGTGCGCAAATATCTCGCTATTGGGATACCCCAAATGCTTATTTCTGTATGGCTATCGCTAAGCCGACGCGAGAGAATCCGGAAAATAGTAGCAGTGTGACAATCGGCTTGTTGCTCAATGATCAGCTGCGAGACACCTTCCCATTCTTGGCTGATCCGGCTATTATCACAAAGGATGTACATACCACTTGTGAACGTTGTGCCATTGTGGAATGTGAGGCTCGAGCAGCTCCGCCGGTCTTTCTCAAGCGGCAACGCCGACGGTCTAGTACGAAGAATGCTCTTAAGACCATGCGTAAGCAATTGATCGGATCTACGAAAAACGGGTAAATCCTTACCTTGTGTACCACATGAGATTTACTTCTCAATTGCTGCAGTAACTTCTCAATAGTGAATTGGCTTAGAATGAAAGGCTAATGCACTATCTGAAATTGGAGGATTTGGACAGTTTTTGCGGCGCTGCAGTAAGTTTTGAGCCTTTTTTGTAACACATCAACCCAATTATACATTAATGAGCAAATACGCAAGAGATGAAGATCGTCTGCGAGAACTGGCTTTAGGTGGCGATGCCTCCTGGCGCACTTTCTATGATGACCTCCGCTCACCGTTTCGTTTGTTTTTTTTAAAGCATACGACATGGAGCCCTGAACAGGTTGGTGCATTGTACCAAGATGTGATGGTAGTGTTGCACCGGAAAGTAACCAGTGGTGACCTTCAAGCTCCCTTGCGATCTAGCTTACGGACCTATCTCTTTGGGGTAGGGAAGATGCTTTATCGCAAACAAGGTGGCTCTAAAGTGCAGTGGGAAGAAGAAATCCCGGAAGTAGCCGTGCCGGCTAGCGTGGAAGACCACATTGCTGAACGTGAACGAGCAGCATGGGTGCGCGACCTGCTCAACCGAATGGATGATAAGTGTCGTGAAATCCTAGAGATGGTCTACCTCCGTGGTTTCAGTATGGAGTCGGTGGCGGAAGACTTGCAACTTAGTGGAGCTGGATCTGCTCGTAAGCGAAAGTTCGATTGTCTTCAGCGAATGCGTAAACTCATTAACTCAGCAAATTAGGTGATGACAAAATGACTGCTCTATCCCATGAACTCCTAGCTAGACTTGAGGCCGCCTCGGCCGGAAAACTTAGTGAGGAGGAGACACAAAAACTGGAAGCCGAACTGGCTCAATTGCCTGAGGGTGTAACAGCCGCTGCGGAATATCGTCAACTTTGGGCAGGATTTGCTGCCTTGCGCTCTGAGGAACATCGCAGCAAAATTGCGCAATGGGATGCGGACTGGCAGTCAGCAGATAATCAAGAACTGGCAGAGTGGTATCTAGAGAATAAACTGTCGCAAGAAAATCAAAACTTTGTAGAACGCCGTATGGAGCAAGATGCAGCCTTTGCTGAACTTATCAAGCAGCAAGGTGCAATGCAGGCTGGTTTTCAGGCGCTAAAGGACGAAGCATTTCGAAATCAAATGGATACCTGGGGTGAGGAGGAAACTCCGTCCGCAAAAGTTAGGACGCTGCGGTTGGGCTGGCGCCGAGTTGCCAGTATTGCAGCTGCAGTTGTTCTGCTGATAGCAGCTGGAACGTTCTGGAACCTCAGCAACAACTATTCGGATGAGGCACTTGCAGCCAAATACTACAAAGTACCGCCTACTGGTAATACAATGGGAGCTGGAGAACCACTGGAAGAGGCCCAATATTTGAATGCTTTTGCTTCGGCTCATCAATCCATGCAGGATCAGAATTATGCAGCTGCGCGCATACAGTTCGAGCAACTAGGTACAGCAATCCCTCCTGAAAATTTCTCTGCTGATGACCTTACCTATTATCAGGATAACTTGGATTGGAACATCGTACTGGCGATGTTAGGGCAGGGAGAGACCGGAGAACCATTGAGTCGACGTATCTCCGTGATTTTGTCAAGCCCGAATCACACCTATTATAATGAGGCTAAGGAACTTAGTGAAGATTTGACTAAGTTTTGGCGTTAAGCTTGGCCCCCCATTCCCTAAAAGTATTCAATCAAAGAGCTGTACATTCGTGCTAAATTATTTAGCATGAAGACAATCACCTTTGATAATCCACATCGCAAAAAGCACTTTGATTTCTTCCGTAATATGGATCAGCCCCATTTCAATTTGGTGGCTAATGTGGAAATCACCGGCTTTTTAGCACAGGTAAAGCAAGATAAGCTTCCCTTTACGCCTTATCTTGTGTACGTCTTGTCGAAGGTGGCCAATGATATTCCCGTCTTTCGTTGGCGCATCCGAGGAGAGTCGGTTGTAGAGCATCCAAGTGTCCAACCCTCTTTTACGGTCCCTACCGAATCAAGTGATGTTTTCAGTTTTTGTACCGTGCAATATGATCCAGAGATGAGTGTCTTTGTGGATCGTGCACTGGAGACGATCGAGCGCATGAAAGTAGATCCCGACTTTGAGGATGAACCCGGTCGTGATGATTATTTATTCATGTCGGCAATACCCTGGGTAAGTTTCACAGGCTTGAGTCATGCAATGCATTACAGCCCGGCCGACTCGGTGCCACGCATCAGTTGGGGTAAGTATTTTAAAGACCAAGATCGTACTATGATGCCCCTTGCTGTACAAGCACATCACGCAGTGGTAGACGGTAGTGACATGGGGCATTACTTTCAGCAAGCGGAGGCACTTCTAGCCACAGCGGCCCCACTTTTTGGTCTGGAAAAGTAAATTTTACCTTAAATTTTCAAATATCAGGTCTTGGTAGGAAAATTTACCAAGAGCACCTTTTTCCTTTTTCCATTTGGGATAGTGATTCTTCACCAATAAATATTCCGATTTCTGATCGGGCGGCCAAGTAATCGCACACTTTAGGTTTCGTAGCAGATGATATTTCTCATTGATTGTCAGTTGACTATGTGGTATCTTTGTTATATGTTTGCAGCTTAGTGTAAAATAAACACTTTCTATTCGATGATTAAGAAGCAATATTCCAAATCAAAGCCAGTTTGTAAGGTTACTTTTTCTTTGACCAAAGAGCAGGTAGGCAAGAAAGCCGATGTTCGTGTATTGGGCAGTTTCAATGATTGGAGCTGGGATAAAGGTCTTGCAATGAAAGCAGGAAAGAAAGGTTACAGTGCTAGCCTAGAGCTTCCTGCCGGAGCCACCTATGAATTCCGTTACCTCGTTAACGGTCAGGATTGGTTCAATGATGAGGCCGCTGATGACTATCAGCCAACTCCATTCTTCAGCCACAACTGTATCCTAGCGTTGGAAGCAGTAGAGATCAAGAAGAAGCCAGCCGCTAAAAAAGCAACAAAGGCCGCTCCTAAGAAAGCCAGCCCTGCAAAAAAAGCTGCTACTCCTGCTAAGAAGGCTGCTACTCCTGCCAAGAAAGCTGCGGCTCCTGCCAAGAAGGCCGCTCCGAAAAAAGTAGCTACTCCTGCCAAGAAGACCACGGCTCCTAAGACAACAGCAAAGCCTGATGATCTAAAGAAAATTGAGGGTATCGGCCCAAAGATTGCCGGATTGTTGGTAGCGGATGGCATTGCTACATTCGCTGCTTTAGGAAAAGCTAAGCAGACCAAATTGAAAGGAATCCTAGAAGCTGCTGGTTCTCGTTACAGAATGCACGATCCAACTACTTGGCCTCAGCAAGCGAAGCTCGCTGCAGCTGGCAAGTGGGAACAACTGAAGACGCTTCAGGACGAACTTAAAGGAGGTCGTAAGTAGGAAGTAAATGTTGAAATTTTCTATTTCAACATTTTACTCCAAATCATAACACCATTTACTTTACTCTGATAAAATCATACCAAATGATCGCTAAGAAGTTTTTGAAATCAAAGCCTGTATGTAAGGCTACTTTTACCCTTCCTGCTGAAGCTGCACAGGGTGCTAAGAAAGTTTTTCTAGTTGGTGACTTCAACAACTGGGATACTGCTGAAGGTATTACCATGAAGAAGCAGAAAGGCGGTTTATTCAAGACTACCGTTGAATTGGAAACTGGTAAGGAGTACGAATTCCGTTACCTTTTGGACGGCGAGACTTGGGAAAACGACTGGGAAGCTGACAAGTACGTTGCTACTCCATTCGGTGTTGACAATAGCGTTGTTAGCACATTGAACTAAGCACTAAATGCTGCCTCTGAGGCAGATTACAGATATTGAGAAGCCTTTCCGAAAGGGGAGGCTTTTCCTTTGTCTGGCCTGTTGAATTGCGAATAACCTATCTAAGTGGAGCTGCATTCAATGCTGGTATGGTAATTTTACCTTGCAGGTTTTCGAAAAGCGAAAGCTCCCATTATCTTTAGTGGCCGGAATGCGGCCTAGATCCATTTCATTATTTAAGCATAGTAAGCTCAAATCCAATACAAGCCCATGAGTGAGGTGAAGCACTACAGTATGTTGACTGAATTCGATGTCAACCTTTTCAAAAGCGGAAAACTGTTCCGCGCCTATGAGAAGTTAGGAAGCCACTCCGTAGAAGTTGACGGAGAGTGGGGCTACTACTTTGCCGTTTGGGCACCGAGTGCAAAATCTGTATCCGTTGTAGGTGATTTCAATAACTGGCAACGTACCACTCACCCACTATCTGTCCGTATGGATGGTTCGGGTATCTGGGAAGGGTTTATTCCGGGCTTGAAAAAAGGCCTGCTTTATAAGTATGCTATCGATAGCCAGGATGGCCGTCAGCTGACTAAAGGAGATCCGTACAGTTGGTTCTGGGAGGTGCCACCGAACACCTCGAGCGTTACCTGGGATCTGTACTACGAGTGGTCGGATTCTAAGTGGATGGAAGAGCGTAAAGAAAAGTCGGGCTTGGAGCAACCCTACAGTGTCTATGAGGTGCACTTGGGGACTTGGAGAAAGAAGGATGGCGCCACTGAGTCGCTTAGCTACCGAGAGCTAGCAGAGGTGTTGCCTGAGTATATGAAAGAAATGGGCTTCACGCACGTGGAGTTTTTGCCAGTAATGGAACACCCCTATTTCCCAAGTTGGGGGTATCAGATTACGGGCTATTTTGCGATTACCAGTCGTTTTGGTACGCCGCAAGATTTTAAGTACCTGGTCGATAAACTGCACCAGGCTGGTATTGGTGTGATTCTGGATTGGGTACCGTCGCATTTTCCGACTGATGCCCATGGTCTCTATGATTTTGATGGAACGCACCTTTATGATCATGCAGATCCGCGTCAAGGATTTCACCCTGACTGGAAGAGTAGTATTTTCAACTACGGTCGTAACGAAGTGCGTTCATTCTTGATTAGTAACGCATTGTTCTGGTTAGAAGAATTCCACATTGATGGTTTACGTGTGGATGCGGTTGCCTCTATGCTGTATCTGGATTACAGTCGAGAAGACGGTCAGTGGATCCCTAACAAATACGGTGGAAATGAGAACCTGGAAGCTATCGACTTCTTGCGAGAGTTCAACTCCACTGTTTATCAAGAATATCCAGATGTGATGACCATTGCAGAGGAATCTACCGCTTGGGCAGGCGTAAGTCGTCCTACCTATACTGGTGGATTGGGCTTTGGCCAGAAGTGGATGATGGGCTGGATGCACGATACCTTGAATTATTTCAAGTTGGACCCTATCCATCGTCAGTACCACCATAATGAGATCACCTTTAGTATGGTGTATGGCTTTACCGAGAACTTCATGTTGCCGCTATCGCATGATGAAGTAGTGCACGGTAAAGGGCCATTGATCGACCGGATGCCTGGAGACGAATGGCAGCGTTTTGCGAATCTTCGTCTACTCTTCGGTTATATGTTTACGCATCCTGGTACCAAGCTGCTATTTATGGGCGGTGAATATGGCCAGACGACCGAATGGAATATCGAAAAAGGACTGGATTGGTCGCTCTTGGAGCAAGATAACCACAAGGCTATTAGTGAGTGGGTAAAGGCGCTAAATCATATGTACACAGGGAATACTGCTTTGTACGAGCAGCAGTTTGTACAAGAAGGATTTGAGTGGATTAACCATGGTGATCATCAGCGTAGTGTTTTGTCTTATATGCGCCAAGGGAAGAAAAAAGATGATGTCATCGTAGCCGTCTGCAACTTTACGCCTGTTCCACAGGAAGGCTTCCGCGTAGGGGTTCCTGCTGCTGGTAGTTATGAAGAGCTATTGAATAGTAATGCTACCGAATTCCAGGGCACAGGCCATTTGTTGAATCCGAAACCAATCAAGGCTGACAAGAAAGAATGGGACGGCCGAGACCACAGTATCGAGTTTAACTTGCCACCTTTAGGTATTACCATCTTCAAATTGAAGAAGAAAGCCGGTAAGACAAAGAAGTAATCGGTAGCTACTCAGAGTATATCATCAAACGGCCTGGGAATGGATTTATGCCATAAATTCCCAGGCCGTTCTATATTCCCCATGTTTGTCGCAATAGTCTAGAAAAGATTTGTAGAAGGCGTCCTTTCCAATGGTCGCACTATCACCTACGATAACCAGCTTTTGGCGCGCCCTAGTCATGGCTACATTCATTCTTCGGTAGTCTTTTAAGAAACCGATCTCCGATTTGCCATTGGAGCGTACCAAGCTGATGTATACCACATCTCGCTCTTGCCCTTGGAAGCCATCAATGGTATTGATGGTAATGGGTACAGCTTCTAACTTTGGATCTTGTTTTACAGCCTGTTTCATCATTACTACTTGTTCCCGATACGGAGAAATCAGTGCAATGGACGGCAGGGGCGCAATCTCGTAAGTGTCACAGTGTTCGAGCAGTGCGTAGAGGTGTTCGCATAGTATCTGAAACTCACCCTCATTATAGCGACTCTGAAAGGATGGCTGGACTTGTTCCTGAAAATCGGTGCCGGCGGTATCTACGAATTCAACGGGCGGGGTAGGATCCTTTGCAATTGTCCAATCTTTTACACTCGCGTCTGCTAAAAGTCGACCGTCGTAGAATTGTTGATTAGAGAAATTCATGATTACCTCGTTCATCCGGTATTGTGTGCGGAGTAAGCTGGTACGGTCTTGACGTTTAAGCGCCTTTTCGATTAGGGTCACTTCAAGGCCACGCCTCCTCGCTTCATGACTTTTTATGGTTGGGGGGAGTTGATACGGATCTCCGGTTAGCACCACTCGCCCAGCTTTTAGGATTGGAATCCAGGTCGCAGGCTCTAATGCTTGAGCTGCCTCGTCAATGATGACCGTCTGGAAGTGGCGTTTAGCAAGCATAGAGCTGGCAGCACCCACTAGCGTGCAAGTAATAACTCGGGCTCCCTCGAGCAGCTGGTCAATCAGGCGTTGTTCGAGCTGGTTGGCCCAGCCAGAGATTTCACCTGCTTCTTTGAACATGGCACCACGCTTCGTCCGCTCTTCACGCCCAAAGTTGCGCTTAAAGCGTTTTGCTTTTCGGCGTAGCTCTGCTGCTTCTATTTTTAGCTTTTTAATCGTCTTGGCATCTGGGTGATTGGCCACTTGATAATCAAGGGTATGACGAAGGACCTCTTCATCCACTCGGCTGATGTTACCGATCCGTAGTACGTTAATGCCTTCTGCAGCAACACGTTCGGTAAGCAGGTCTACTGCGGTGTTACTCGGCGCACAGAGCAAGACTGTTGGCTCAGCTTGTAGCAGTTGTATCACGGTTTGGACTAGCGTCGTTGTCTTACCAGTGCCCGGAGGGCCATGAATTACGGTGAGCTCATAAGCGCCTACTACATCCCGCATGGCCGCGTTTTGCGATTCATTAAGCCGGTCGCTGCGCAAGAACTCATTGACCTCACGAAATTGCGCCGCTTGTTTACCGAGAATGATATCGCGCAACTCTGCTAAGCGATTACCTTTTGCTTTTTGCACGGCGGTGATTGCTTTCTCCATTTCTCGATAGGTGCGATCATCAAATAACAGATCAACACCAATGAGGCCAACATTCAACCAATCTGGAAGATCGGCAGAGTTCAGAATGATTTTCATTTTTGCCCGGTCCACATATTGTATTACGCCAGCTCGTTCCGGTTTATGTACAGAAGGTTGCCTGGTGAAGAAATTGACCATATTACCTGCACGAAATTGATCAGGCCGGTGGGGGAGGGGGCGCTCTACAATGACAAAGGCACGATCGCCGATGGTGTATCCAGATTTTGTAACGGTAACGTTATACCAGGAATAGCCTTCTGATACTCTTTTGTCTAAGGGAAGGTTTAGAATTTTCTGGCGGTGATATTCTAGGTCTGCTTCCTTTTCGAGAGCGAGTAGTTCCTGTAAGTCTTTTAGTTCAGCGGTAATATCGGCAGTAGTCAAGCGGTCCATTAGTTTTCTGTGGCGCTAAGATAAGCGATGAGGCAAGTAAAAGGATTGAGCACTAATAATGTTTAAAGATATAAAGATGCAATGTTGTTTTTAAATAAAATTAAAAACACAATTTGGTTTATTTTTTTGTAGTTTTTCTTATCTTCATTTCTAGCAATTGAAAAAACCTGAATTCAGCGTTCAAAGTTCCCTTCGTATTGGAGCAATTTTCCGGACCAAGACGAAACCTATTCAGTGTAATCATACCTGGTTTTTCAAGCTACACAAAAGGATGTTGTTGGCCTTTAGGACGAAATGTCGTCTTAAGGGGTGTGATCCTGCTGCTTTGCCAGAGTTTTTGGTAGGGTGGTTGCTGGACCAGGTGAGGGTGGGTCCCGCCGTGCGGGTCGTGGCTTAAACTAAGCCGATCCTTTTTCTCCTCGTACACTCAAGCTCACCTTTTACGTCTCCTACTCTAAAGCACTCCGCTTCTCTACCATCTCCACCAAGGCAATCTTGTTTTTAGTACAGATCCATTCGGAAACTCATGACAGTCGCCTGCCATTCGTATCTAATTTCTTGTATAAGTCCTGGTACCATCGAAGTTGAAATACTGATCAAATAGAGAACTGGCAACGTAGTTCCAATCCCCCTCCGTCAAGACGCATGTACGCCCGATCAATAAACGGACGTTGATCAATAGTTGGCCAATCAGCTTGAAATTCCATGAAAGCATGATAGATACCTACGGATGCCGTCCAACGAGGATGCAGGTGGGCCCTCAATCCAAAGTTCATCATCCAACCTCTTGTGGCTTGCTCGCCACCAGTAACATCTACATTGTCAACGGAAACTAGGCTTGGACCATCAACAGTTTGATAGGAGTACTCGAGCTCATCTGGAAAGACAAATTGCATTTGCCAGCCTAGATAAGGCGAGAAACGCCGCTGAGCGAAGGGTTCAATTAACAGGCCTATTCCCAGGTGTAGATAGTTAAGTTTGGCCTGTTCAATGAAGGGCTGTCCGGGCCAATTGGTTGCTGCTAGCCACCGCAATTCCTGGTTTCCTGCCGTGACATTATAGTAACCCAATGAGGAGCTCAGGCGCAAAGCCGGAAAGGACCGAAATACCTGATAATCTGCTACGAGTAGAGCTGCGTCCTGTCGTTGGACACGCGGTAGGATAAGCAATCCTGTTCGGAGGTATGGATTGGAGAAACCGTTGTCACTTTGTAGGCTGAAACCGACACGCCAGCGTCTTAATTGTTGCTGTGTGGTAGCGGGTACCTCCTGACTTGCTTGTCCGGATAAGGTAAAAGGTAGGAGTAGAATGAAGATTATTGAGCGCATGATATGTAGTTCTTTGAATTTAGTAAGTCACTAGGGAATTGCAATAGCTGTCTTTCCTAACCCAATTCGATATTGGCAGGAAAACTCAAGGCCGCCGTTTTCTAACTTCATGACTGTATTGCCCAAAGGACGACGAGGCAGTTCAG
>CAJXOS010000157.1 GCA_913057725.1 uncultured Lewinella sp. | reverse complement strand
GGGCTTCGCCCAAACCACTTCGCGTCATGTATATCATTCGACGGACTAACGGTATGAAACGAGCATGATCTTCTTTAATCCTAAAATCATCTAGGAATTTGATTCAAGAAGATTGTGTGAGAGCCAAGCGCTTCCAGATGTACAGCGATTTTACTGTATTCTAGCGCACCTGTGCCGACCGCTGCGTCAGTAGCCACAGAAAAATTTCTGCACTTATGAAAAAAACGATACTCGTCCTGCTGATACTCACGCTAGGCTATTTCGATGGGATTGCTCAACGCCCTGGCGGCGGACGTCCGGGCGGAGGCCCTGGTGGTGGTCCACGCTTAGAATTGGCGGATAACACAGGGGCTGTTCTTGGCCGGGTTGCCGATCAGCAAACAGAAGAGCCTATCCTATTGGCTAATGTCTTGGTGTATCATGCTGGGACAGAGGATTTAGTCGGTGGAACCACTACCAATGAACGTGGCTTCTTTGTAGTGAAAGATTTGGAATATGGCCAATACGACGTGGAAGTCAGCTATCTCGGTTACGAAGATTGGCGACGTGAGGGTATTGAAATTATGGGAGAACAACGGGTCGGCCGAGTAGGCCGCGTATTCCTAGAGACTGGAGCCAGCAGCCTCGCTGAGGTAGAAGTGACTGCTGAACGGGCAGCCGTAGAATTTGGCTTAGACCGCAAAGTCTTTAATGTAGAGCGAGACGTAGCAACAAGCGGAGGCACGGCTGAAGATTTACTCCGTAATATCCCTTCGGTTACCGTCGATTTGGATGGTAACATCAGTTTGCGCGGTAGTGCTAATGTTCGAATTCTCATCAATGGTAAGCCCTCTGCTCTAGTAGGAATGAACCGTCAGGGTTTCCTCCAACAGCTGGCAGCCGGCACGATCGAAAGCATCGAGGTACTTACTAATCCTTCCGCAAAGTATGACCCAGAGGGCATGGGAGGGATTATCAATATTATCATGAAGCAACAGAACCGTCAAGGGTTCAATGTACAGACTGCGATAAATGTCGGTACTAATGATAAGTACAATGGTAATGTCAATTTAAACTACCGGGTTGGTAAGTTCAACCTCACTGGTGGTTACAGTTATAACAATGACTATCGTTGGTTCCGCGGCGAACGCTACCGTACAACGACAACAGCTGACACCTTCTGGATTCAAGATCAGATGATTGATGGTGACCGTTCGCGCTTAAGCCATACCTTCCTTGGTGGCGTAGAGTATTTCTTGGGCAAGCGTTCTACCATTGGTATTAAGGGTAACTATTCTGATCAGGAACGTGAGAATACAGCCGATCGGGATAACCGCTTTCTCGCTGACGGGAACACCTTACTCTTCAATTCGCTTCGGAGCGAAACGGGAACAGATGTAGGTGATTCTTGGGAGATAGCCTTTGACTATCGTCAGCGATTCCGAAACGATGGGCAAGAACTTACTTTTAGTGCACAGCGATCCGAGCGTAATGGAGTTGAAGCGGAAAACTTCTTCCAAGACTTTACTGCAGCTGATGGGACTGTTTTGGCTACTTCCAGGCAGATGAACCCACAAGATGAAGGAAATGACAACTGGTTGATTCAGTTGGACTATACTCAGGATCTAGGCGAAGAGACAAAATTGGAAACCGGCGGACGCATCACTCTCCGGGGGGTATTTATCGATAATGAGGTGCTGGACTTCGATGATACGGCCGGCGAGTTTGTGGAGCTGACGAACTTCAGTAACGTTTTCCTCTATCAAGAAGATGTTTACGCAGCTTACGGAATCCTAAAGGGTACTCTCGGTAAGTGGGAATGGCAAGCTGGTGTGAGAGCGGAACAGACAAATACGACCGCAGAACTACGGGAGCCTACTATTGAGGAATTTCCTAACGACTACTTCAGCCTCTTCCCAAGTGGCTACCTGACGTACAACCTTAGTGAGACCAAGGGAATTCAAGTGAACTACAGTCGCCGAATTAATCGACCTCGCTTCCGCGCCCTGAATCCGTTTGTTGATTTTGGTGATCCGCTTAATCCACGCAGTGGTAATCCATTTCTTTTGCCAGAGTTCATCAATAGCTACGAGCTCAACTATCTAAGCAGCTCAGAAAAAGGTTCATTGACTGTTGGGGCGTATCTACGTCAGATCAACGATATGATTACTCGCGTTAGTAACCCGGATCCGGTTACTGGCGTAAACCTACGCACCTTCGCCAACCTCAACAGCGGCAGAAACTATGGCCTTGAGTTTGTAGGTACCCTTCGTCCTGCAAAGGGGCTTCAGATCATTAGCAGTGCTAATGCCTACCGCACCGAAATCTTTGGCACTAATCAAGAGACCGAACTGGATGTAGATGGCTACCAATTCTCTGCTCGCTTGCAAACCATGTACACGCTTGGAAAAGATTGGGGGCTGCAGTTGTCTGGATTTTACCGTTCACCGGGTGTGCGTCCGCAAGGAGAAATGCGAGCGATGTACTCCGTTGATTTTGGCCTGCGTAAGCCTATCTTGAAGGGCAAGGCTAATATTACCTTGAGAGCGACCGATTTATTTAATACACGTCGCTTCAGCTTCTTTACAGAGGCAGGAGGCGTAACCTCTGACGCCACTTTCCAAAGAGAGAGTCGTATTGTGTACTTAGGCTTTAACTACAGTTTACGCCAAGACAAGAGTCAGCGTCGCCGCGGTGATCGTCGAAGAGATGGAGGAGGAATGGATGATGTCGACTTCTAGCGGATAATAGTTGAGGATAAAGAAGGCAAAAGTCGTCAAAAAGAAAATGGACAAGTCGTAAGGCTTGTCCATTTTTTATGGCTAGGGTTAAGGAAGGCGGTCAGCGATCAATTCGTACTTACGAGCGGTGATATCGATGTAAGAGACTTGTGGGTTCCCTACTGGAATGCGATACCGTTTGATGAAGAGGAAACGCCGCTCTTGTGCCACCTGAAATTCTTCCCAAGGAATCATAAGATTCGGGTTGGGGCCCTGGAAAAACAAGTATTGCGTCAGGAATAGTCCCTTGTGGGTTTTATAGCCCTTAACCATGTTCTTCATATTAAGACCACCAATGTTGATCTGTCCAAAATGGATACGCTCTCCCATGACCGTATTTTTGTCTTGATTGGTCGCATAGTGCTTGGCCAGTTTCTTCCAGCCACCAAGTCTCGGTATGATGACATAGAACATCAAAACGAACATAGCGATGAAAATAGGGATTCCGATGAGGGCCATTAGATCTTCCATTTGCTTAGACTTTGATTAAAGGACGGTCTTTCTGGTCAAATTTGCCATTACGCTCGACTAATATGGCTGCTAACTCGGCAAATTAGATACGGCATCTTTATTTCCGTCAAATTATTTAGGTGTTAAGGCATCTGCTAATCTACAGATCGTGCGTTGAACAAATAACAACTGAAACCAACTACTCTGCTATGCGCCTCAATATTACGCTCATTCTCTTCTTGGCTACTACTTGTGCTTTTACTCAACCCCGCTTCGAACTAGGAGTGTTTGGGCAATATGAATTTGATCTTCCATCCATGCGTTCCTTTCAATCCAAAGGTATTAGTCCGGGAGTTCAAGCAGGAATGGTCCTAGAGTACCCGAATCGGACAATTCACGTTTACCTTTCCGGAAGATGGGAAGCCTTTCGAGAGCGTACCGGAGAGGTGTTCCTATTTGGCTTCGGAATGAAGGAAGAGCTTCTACTCGACAATTTAGTAGTGGGCCCAGGCCTCATGGTTCGTTTGGCTAAGAACAGACGTATACAGCCGCTTTTAGGCCTTGAAATATTTATAGGTATTCCCTTGCGCACCCGGTATGAAATGGTGCGGACGGAAGATCTATCCTTTCTCTTTCTGCCAGAGTATTGGCAAGCTGATGGAGGGGCTTTGTTTCAGGCTGGCACGTACTTCTTTACGGGGCTTTCTAGTCGTATAACTAATGAGACCTATTGGGAGCTGAAGCTTGGTATGGGGCATGGGACCCAAACGTTCAATTGGAATAGTGTACACCCCGTAGATTTGGAGCAGTTCCTACTAACAGGATGGTATGCCAGTGCTAGACTGGGTCTTACTAAGCGATTTTGATGGGCTATTTCTCGCGTTCTACCACGAAATTGACTAGGTCTTCTAAAGATTCTCGAGCAGGAGAGATGGGGAAACGGTGGAGAATGTTGAAAGCTCGCTCCCTGTAGTCCAGCATAACTTTTCGTGCATAGTCAAGGCCTCCACTATTATGAACAAATTTCACTACTTCGCGCACGGTTTCTGGTGCCTCACTACTGGTTTTGATCATTCGGATGATCCGCTTTCGCTCACTGCTGGAAGCCTGTTGAAGGGCATAGATCAGTGGTAAGGTCATCTTCTTCTCCTTGATATCTATACCTAAGGGTTTACCTACGTCGTCGGTGCCAAAATCAAAGAGGTCATCCCTGATTTGGAAAGCCATACCAATGGTCTCGCCAAACTCATGCATGTCCTCAATTACTTGCATGTCCTCCGTGGTGGATGCAGCACCACTAGCACAGGCTGAGGCAATGAGGCTGGCTGTTTTCTTCCGTATTACATCGTAATAAACTTGCTCATCAATATCGAGGCGGCGCGCTTTTTCAAGTTGCAGCAACTCTCCTTCCGTAATGGCTTCGAACGCATCAGATACAATCTGTAAGAGGTAGTATTGCTTATCGCGTAGTGCCAGGGCTAGGCCTCGGGTGAGTAGGAAATCTCCGACCAGCACAGCGGCCTTGTTTTTCCATAGCGCATTAATGGAAAAGAAACCACGTCTTTCATTGGCATCATCTACTACATCGTCATGTACCAATGAAGCCGTATGCAGTAACTCTACCAGCGAAGCAGCGGTATAAGTTGCATCTGTGATACCACCACAAAGCTGGGCAGTCAAGAAGATGAACATCGGCCGTACCTGCTTACCCTTACGACGGACAATATAGTAGGTGATTCGGTCGAGCAATGGGACCGGGCTATGCATGGCCTCCCGAAAACGTTTCTCAAATTCGCGTAGTTCGGTGGATACCGGTGCCTGGATCGACTTTAATGATTTGACCATGTGTTTTCTGTTCGGCGGTTCCTACAAATCAATTGGTAATGGTAAGGGCCGCCCATCCTACTCTTGGGCAAAAATAGTTATTCCCAAGTAACTAAGCTGGGGATCGAAATAGCAATGCGTTCTTTTCTCCCAATAGCTACCGTTACAACAAGAGGCAACTAACTTAGTTATGAGATACCCAACCTTTTTCCATCATAGCATCGTCTTACCGGTTGTATTATGCCAAGTGTATCTTAAATGAAAGCCATGCGTTCAATATCGACTCTCTTTTTATGTCTTTTCCTCTCTACATTACTTGTGGGGCAGTCCAAATATTCCTTCGGTTTCAATACCCAGGTGGGCGTGAGCGGTAAGGTCAATCCTTCGGAGGATGTGAGCCGTTTTGGGACCAGTGATTTTTACCAGATTTCTGGAAATCGAATTGTTGGGGTAGCTGGAGCTGGATTTTGGGCCGCTTATGATTTTAGTCCGAAAATTGCCCTTCGCACAGGCCTTCAGTATCAGAGTAGTGGAAATGAAGACTATCGAGAAAGCTATTCAGAAGATATTCTCACTGGGCAGATTATGTTCCCTTCTTCTTATTCCATCAGCTTTCGAACTAATCAAATCCAAGTACCTCTCGAATTCCAAATCCGTATTGGGCAAGGTAAAATGCAGCCAACGCTGAGTTTTGGAGCCCAGTATAGCTATGATTGGATAGGTTCTATTTACGCAGAGACAACCTTCTTTCAAGGAGCAGACCAACTAGAGAGCGTCAATGAATGGACACCAGATCGACGAGAGGACTTTAGGATGAACGGCTCAAAAATACAGCCGGTCTTAGGAGTAGGACTGCGTATTAATGATCAGATGCATATCCGTGTTCGCCGTACCTGGATTGGCCAAGACCAGCTGGTAAGTTGGAGGGAGAATTTTGAGATTTTTGAGCCTGTTCTTAGCCCGGATGATCCGATAGTCATTATCTGCGGAACGCCCTATCATTACCGGGCAAACTCTACACACCGGCAAACTACTACGCTAGAGATATCCTACAGACTATTCTAAAGCTAGTAAGCAGTTAGGCGTGACGATACCGCCTAACTGCTTATCAATTTTTACTCTGTCTTTTCTGCGCGGAAATCGCCATTAGGCTGGTGCGATACAAGTGCTACTACCTTTTCATCTTCGAGGATGAACTCTATGGTGAACCCTTCTAATCCACCCAGTGTAAAGGAGGTACCTTGTTTGGGCTCAAGTGTGTACGGTGGTTGCCCCGCGACGGTACCCTTAAGCGTAGAACCTTCCAAACTAACTTCGATTCCTACGCCACCATCTAATTCATATTTACCACAAAGCATACTTAGAAACTCAGGGTCGCTTAAACGATCCTCTGGCTGGCGCTCAAAACGAATCTCAGGAAGTGCCATTTCCATAAAGGTATATAGTGCTATAATCTGCCCGTTTTGATCAGTCTCAAACCGAGCATCGATGGCCATCAGATCGTCCGTTTCTCCTTTAAAGGTGTCAAATTGCTTGTGCTCTAGTGTGCCAGAGAAGCTATAATACGTGGCTGTCAGCTCATCATTCTCTAAGGTGACAGTGACATCTCCATAACCAGGATGATTGTAGGTTCCTACGTAGTCCTTTAGCGGGTGTAGCGCTGGAGTTCTCACCTCTTCCTCTTCTTTTTCTTCTTCCTCCTCTTCTTCTTCCTCATCATTGTCTCCATAAACGAGCCCGTACCAATCTTCTTGATCTTCGCTCAATAGTAGCCCTGCGATTGTATAGGCTAGGACATAACCCAGTGGAGTCCCATTTCTATTTGTCAAACACACCAATCCAAAGCCCTCCTCTGGAATCATGAATACGAGTGCAGAGAAACCATCAATATTACCACCGTGCTCCACTACAGAAAATCCACCGATATCGTAGTTGAACCAACCGAGTCCGTAACTGGTATGCGAAATACCTGGGATGCCGATTAGAGGCGAATCCATTAACATGTGTGGCCGGTGCATTTTGGAAAGGGTGGCCTTGTTTACGAAATGCTGACTATTGAATTGCCCGTCACCTAGATGTAGTTCAACCCACTTCAACATATCAGCTGCTGAGGCATTGATAGAACCAGCGGGGCCAATAGCTTCGAGTGGATGATATGGTAGGCGTGTGATCTCATCGTCCTTTTCACCGTAGCCGTAGGAGAAGTTGTCCGTTTCAGTCATCGCATCAATGGAGAAGTTAGCACCAGTCATACCTAGTGGCTGAAAGATGTTCTCCTTTACATAGTCTTCCCAGCTGAGTCCACTAAGCTTTTCTGTCAGGATACCTGCTGTCATGTACATCAGGTTTTGATACTGCCATTCGGAACGGAAGGAAGCTGTTGGTTCCAGATATTTCAATCGCTGGTAAAGTTCTTCTCTACTTAGGTCACTAGCATACCACAGGAGGTCGTGTCGTGGCAACCCAGAGTTGTGGCAAAGAAGGTCAACAGCTGTCATTTCTTTGGTGGCGAACTCGTCGTAAAGCTGGAAGTCCGGAAGGTAGGTGCGTACAGGCTCCTCCCAATCAAGCTGGTTCTGATCAGCCAAAAGCCCTAAGCTCATACTGGTGAAAGCCTTACTGCTGGAGCCAATGGCGAAGAGTGTATTGGCAGTAGCTGGAACTTCGTCCTCCATGTTGCGATAGCCGAAACCGTCTGCTAGCAAGGTCTCTCCTTGATAGAAAATGCCAAGCCCTAAACCAGGGACCTCCGATCCTTGCCGGAAGCTATCAACGAGCACTTTTATCTGTTCAATTTTAGCATCTAAGGCGGCTTGGGCGGCAGCGTCTTGTACTATAAAGCTCAAGTCAAGGGACCGTCCCATTTGTTGGAACGTACCATTGATGGCACCTTCGGTACGGGTGCCTTCATAACTGGCATTACCCGGAACTTCCGGTAAAGCAAAGCTGATGTTATTTTCTTCGATAGCAAGGTCAGCTAGGGCCATGTCCTTAATCATCTGTTGTGGGATGTCGAGCGTTCCAACCCAGCCAGAATCAGTATGGCTTAGTTCTATTTGCATAGCCAGTTCCATGCCCGGAATTTTCAAGGCACCATCCCAGGTGCCTTCCCATCCATTGCTTTGTTGGGTTTGGCCCATCAATGGGCAAATCAAGACTAGAAATAGAAGGGTAAAGTAAATGCGGTGTTGCGATAAGATGGTGGTCATAAGGGTGCGATAATTTTTTGATAAAATAACATCACCCCCGTCCGATAAGCAATATTTTAGGACTAAAGTGCTCCCTTTCTTGATAAGTGTATTGTCGCCCTTATATCACGGTATCTTTCCATTGCCACAGGTAGCGTGTAGCTACGCTCCGGTAAGGCCGCCATGCTTCAGCCACCTTGAGCATTTGTTGTTCCAGTTGTCGGCCCTTACCCTCTAATTGGTACAAGTGTTGCATACTTTGTTGTATAGCTAGATCTCCAGTAGGGAGGATGTCTTTTCGCCCCAGGCTAAACATCAATATCATCTGGACGGTCCAGGTCCCAACTCCTTTAATTTGCGTTAGTTCCTGGAGGATAGATTCATCTCGAACTTTTGACCAATCCTGGCGCAGGAGGTCGTTTTGTGCGAAGTGTTGAGCTACATTTTGAATGTAAGTAGCTTTCTGACGAGATAAACCGACTTGACGTAGATCAGCTAAGTCAAAATCCAGCACTTGCTCTGGATGGGGGTAGCCGTCATTGAACAGCGCCATGAAGCGTTGGTAGATGGTGCTTGCAGCTTTGCCAGAAAGTTGCTGATAGACAATTGCCCGGACAAGTCGCATGTAGACATCATCCGTCAATTCCACTCGTTCAAGGTTGATTTTCTCGACTAAGGGAGCAATAACAGGGTCTTTGGATAGGTGTTTTTTTGCCTTGTTCGTTGCTTTTGCCATATCCTGTTAGTGTTGGTCCCACGGTATGCATTAAATTTAGCAAAACTTTTGGGCCCCATCTACCGACTTACTTCATTTTAGACTCAATTGGCCGGTGTCGATGGTCTTCTGACTAGTATCTAAACTTATGCGTTATTCATTGTTTTTGTCGCTACTTCTACTACCACTATTTGCTATCCAACTATCTGCCAATGAATGGCGATCAAAAATTGATCCAGAACTGCTGACTGAGTTAGAATCTGGCGGCGAGGTAGAGCTGATTGTTGCCTTTTCCGAACAGGCTGACCTCAGTATGGCGAAAAACCTACGTGGAAAGATAGCCAAGGGGCAATTCGTTTACCAACAAGTACAAGCAGTCGCGACCCGCTCCCAAGCTGCGGTCCGAAATATACTCACCGAGGCCGGGCAATCATTTCAAGTATTTGCTATCGCTAATGCTATCTATACCAAAGTAAACTTGTCGTTGGCTGCGGCGATTGCAAGTCGTGATGAAGTATTGAATTTGCAGCCTAACCCGTGGGTGATGCTCGATCGGCCAATGCGAGATAATACACCTGTAACGGGCAGTAGAGGAGTAGTAGAGTGGGGAGTACAATCTATCCGGGCTGTTGAGGTCTGGGATTTGGGATATAAGGGAGAAGGCATTACGGTAGGTGGTCAGGATACTGGTTATGCTTGGGAACATCCGACTTTACAACGTCAATATCGTGGTTGGGATGGCATGACTGCTGATCATAACTATCACTGGCACGATGCGATTCGAGAAATCAATCTTTTGCATGCTGATAGTATCATTGATGCATCCAATAACCCTTGTGGACTCGATGTAGATGTACCCTGTGATGACCACAGCCACGGAACCCATACTATGGGAACAATGGTAGGCGATGATGGTGATGAGAATCAGATTGGAGTTGCACCAGAAGCCCAGTGGATTGGTTGTCGAAATATGGAAAGGGGTTACGGAAGCCCTGCTAGTTATATCGAATGCTTTGACTGGTTTTTGGCTCCTACCAATTTAGCGGGTGAGTCTGCTAATCCAGCTGTAGCGCCACACGTCATTAATAATTCCTGGCATTGCCCACCTATGGAGGGATGTAACGAAGATAATTTTGATCTAATGGAGACAGCAGTAAATGCCCTTCGTGCTGCGGGTGTAATGGTGGTGGTTTCTGCTGGTAATGACGGGCCAGAGTGTAGCACAGTTCAGAACCCTGCTACGATTTTTGAAGGCTCCTTCACTATTGGAGCAATAAATAGCGTTGATACAATAGCTAACTTTAGCAGTCGCGGACCAGTGACCACTGATGGTTCTTTCCGCTTAAAGCCGAATGTGGTGGCTCCTGGTGTGCAGGTGCGATCAGCTACTCGCAATGGTGGTTATGGTACCTGGAATGGTACCAGTATGGCTGCCCCTCATGTCGCTGGGGCGGTAGCGCTGATATTGTCAGCAGCTCCGGAGCTGGCTGGTGAGGTTGATCAGTTAGAGACGATCCTTGAAGAAACGGCGGTGCCCCTACCTTTTGATCAGGATTGTGATCCATTCCCGGGTTTGGAGGTGCCAAATGCAGTGACAGGATATGGAAAGATTGATGTGTTTGCCGCTGTTGAGCGAGCATTGCAAATTGTGGCAAATGAAGAGATAGAAGAAAACCAATGGCAGATTTTCCCGAACCCGACTTCGGGCCAGCTTTGGATCGGCGGCATGAATGAAACTACAACGCAGCTTTTTCAACTATTCAGTGCCGATGGGCGATTGGTGAGAACTGATCAGCTCGAAATGGGTTTGCAGCTGATTGATTTGAGTCAATTACGCGCTGGTTTGTATACTTATCGAATTGGTGAAGGGAAAGCACTACAAGCCGGACGAATCATTATCCAGAAATAACAGGATATGTACAGTACTAAGAAACGCAGCGAACAATACCAACGGGTAGCACATCAACTTAAAGTTGAGTACGCTCCTGATGATGATTGGGGTATCATGCAGCAATTGCAAGACTTCCGGCTTTTTCGGCGAGGATTCAGAGGGCGTATCCGCCATGTATTGACGCAAGAACATGGCTTGATGGAGTCAAGGGTGCAGGTCTTTGATTATCGTTACTTGAAATGGGCGGGTAAGCACACGAAGCGGGTGCAGCAAACGGTATTTTTCTTGGAGTCCCGCAAATTAGGATTACCTGAGTTCTATATGCAGCCGGAGCACTTCTTTCACCGTATTGGAGAGAGTCTAGGACTTACCAAGGATATTGACTTTGAAGAATCACCTCGTTTTTCCCACAACTACCGGCTGACTGGCGAAGATGAAGGCTACATCCGGCATTATTTTCAGGAGCCGATGCTACGCTTCTTCGCTGTCGAGAAAGGATGGACACTAGAAGGCCTTGGGTTTTACCTAGTATTGTATAAACACGGGAAACTGCTCAAGGGCAACACGATCTCTAATCTTTATCGAAAAGGGATGGATGTGTATGAGCGATTGTCAAAGGAGTAAAACAGGCTGTAGCACTGTGTTATCAGTCTCTAGTCCAACATGCCATCGAGCCATTGTAGAAATAGCTGTACTCCTACTTGATGATTGTTATACTCTGTATTATTATCAGCCCTGAGTTCGACGCGGAACTTTTCAAGGACCTCTTGTAGGTCACGTGGTGAAGGCGGGCAGTCAAGTATGCGTTTTAAATTGCGTAGTACTGTACGCTCATAGTCACGTACGTCTCCCCAATTATTTAGTGTATTCTTTGCTGCTTTGTGTTGAGAGGTCTTGTATTGATGCATGTCCTCGCGCTGATCCATCACCGTTATTAGGGTCTGAATGAGAAGTACAACTCGATTTAGATCGGTTCTTCGCTTCTCAGTTGCATGTAGGATAAACTGCTTAGTGTATGATTCTGCACTTGGGTAATCTTGAAGTATTGTATATAGATGCGACAACATGTAGTTGATCGTGATTTTGCGAGAAATCAAAAAGCCATCTTTATACTGGTCAAATCGAATCTTAATATCTTCAAGCTGAGCCAAATCAAGTTTACGACGGTATTCAGGTGCGTAACAATAGATTGTCAACTCATAAAGAATGAGAGCGGCTTCTTTTTTGGTAATGACCAGCGGTTCTTGTACATCAACTTTTTTCAATATCTGGATGAGCTCCCACATTTTATCAAAGTCCGAAGACTGAGAAGTAGCACTAAGGTAATGGTCTAGTGCTGTTACATAGAAGCGGGGATGTGTCGCACAAAAGGCTGGGGTGTCAATAAAGATCTGCATGCCACGTTTTGCCCACTTTAGAAAGGAAGATAAATCTTCATTGCGGTGTGCAACTCTAATCCATGCCGTAACGTATTCGATTTGGACCTGAATATCTCCTCTACTCGGGAAAGGGATTTGACTAAGCTCTTTAGTTAAACTGTCCCATTTTTCTTGGGTTGCTTCGTCCTTTACTCTCATGCCAAAGCGAAACAAGTTCTGGTAGATGAGATTAATGTTTGTATGCTCTTCAAAATCACGCGCAGCTTCCTTGATAGTCTCATGAAAACGATCTAGCTCATTGTCAATCTTTCTTACATCATCTTGATATAGCTTCCTTGCTAGTAGACTATTAATTTCGGTAGTGTATCAGATGTAAGGCTGAGAGGATAAAAATTGAGCAGTGCGTATTTTTAAGGTGTCGAATCAAAAAAACACTGATGCACTGCCCAAAATGTCTTTGTCGAAAGATAAAGAAAAACGGCTTTACTCACTATGGTAAGCAAAACTACAAGTGTTTAGAATGTGGTCGCCAATTTGTAGCTGATTCCACGCACTATGTAGACCAACAAACCCGTGAATATGTTAGGCGAGCACTTCTAGAGAGGCTGAGTTTAAGAGCTATCAGTAGGATTGTGAGTAGGAGCTTAACTTGGGTAGTTCAGTTTGCGAAATCGGAGTGGGCTTCAACTCCAGCCAACCTATCCAGTCAGCCATGCATGTTAAGTGTTCAAAGCCTGGAAGAGTTACAAGATATTGGCATTCAGATGGATGAAATGTGGTCTTTTGTTGGCCGACGCACACACAAAGTGTGGATATGGATAGCATTCGATGCTGAAAACAGGCAAGTAATTGACCTGCATTTTGGCAACCGTGGGTACAGTAGCGCAAAGGCGTTATGGAGTAAGATTCCCATTGAATGGCAAGACAACTGTTGCTTTGACACCGACGATTGGAATGCTTATAAAATGGTTATTCCAGAAGAGCAGCATTATATCAAAAAGGTGTTAACTCAGGCTCTAGAACGTTTCAACGGAACCCTTCGCCAAAGATGTAGTAGGCTTGTTCGTCAAACATTGTCATTCTCGAAATCGATTGTATATCATGAGGCTGCGATTCGCTACCTAGTCTGGAAACTGAATCTGCAATATGCAGCCTTACATTAAATACACTACCTTATTTATTATGCGGGAGTGCAGTGGTTACATGGGGGCAGAAGTTTTTCTGCAATTTTAATTGCTGCAGAAAAATTTTAAACACATGAAAAAGAAATTAGTCTTCCCTCTTATTTTACAACTATTTGCCTTATTCGCAATGGCACAAATGGGGAGTATTTCGGGTGTGGTTTTAGATGAAAATGAAAAAGAGCCACTTGTTGGCACACACATTTTTTTGAAAAACAATCAGGAAAGTCGAACGGCGGTTTCTGATTTTAATGGAGCATTTCAATTTGAAAATGTAAAAGAGGGTATTTATCAATTAGAGATTTCTTATATCGGATACGAAGTCTTTCAAAAAGAAATTCAGGTATTTAAAGCTCTCGTTTCTTTAGGTGATATATATTTAAAAGAAGGTGTGTTGCTTGATGAGGTGCAGGTAGTGGAGCAAGTGCTACCTGTTATTCAAAAAGGAGATACTACCCAATTTAATGCCGATGCCTATAAGACGATGCCCGATGCGGATGCTGCTGATTTGATTGAAAAAATGCCAACTATCGTAGTGGATAATGGAAACGTGCAAGCACAAGGAGAAACCGTAAAACAAGTGTTGGTAGATGGGAAACCTTTTTTTGGAAATGACCCAATGGCAGCTTTAAGAAACTTGCCTGCCGAGGTCATTGATAAGATTCAGATTTTTGATGACCAGAGCGACCAGTCAAAATTTACGGGCTTTGATGATGGCAATACTTCAAAGACGTTAAATATCATAACCAGGCCCAATATGCGTAATGGACAATTTGGGAAAATATATGGCGGCTATGGTTCTGAAGATAAATATCAGGCTGGTGGCAACATTAATTTTTTTAACGGCGACCAGCGAATTTCCGTGATTGGATTATCGAATAATATCAACCAACAAAATTTTTCTATCGATGATATTTTGGGCGTAGTAGGTGCTCCTTCATGGCAAAGACGTTTGGAAGGGCTTCGTCCTGCTTTTGGTGGGGGCGGTCGTCTTTCTGGTGGATTGAGTAGGGGAAATACGGGCGCAACCAGCAACGATTTTTTAGTGCCGCAGCAGGGAGGTATCACCTCTGCCAATGCATTTGGAATTAATTTTTCAGATAAATGGGGAGAGCAATTTGATGTGTCTGCCAGTTATTTTTTCAACCATTCCGATAATACAACGGAGCAAATATTGACGCAGCAGTTTTTTGATGCAGAGGGTCTGGCGGAATTATATGACGAGACATCCTTAGCCGAAAGCACCAATATCAATCATCGTTTCACAGGGCTTTTAAATTATAAAATCAATGATAGAAATGCGCTGACTTGGCGGTCAAATATGACTTGGCAAGACAATGATGGTTTGGAGCATATTTTTGGGCAAACCACTTTAAATGCCAATCTGTTAAACCAAACAGAAAGTGATTTTTCAGCAGATTTGTCCGCAATGAATTTGAATAATTCTTTGCTTTGGCAACATAATTTTGAAAAATGGGGCAGAACCTTTTCCATTAATATCAGTAGTGGTTTTGCGCCCAATAAAGGAGAAAGTTCTTTGCTTTCTAATAATTTTTTCTCCGCCGACTCGACACAATTAAATCAGTTTTCGACGCTTGATAATCATAAATGGAGTGTGGGAACAGATGTTCAATACACAGAACCCATAAACGACAAAAGCCGATTGATGCTTAACTATAAAGCCAATTATCAGCAAGAAGACAACACCACAGAGACCTTTGATTTTGAGGAAAGCACCCAAGCCTATGATTTGTTTAATGACAATTTGAGTAATATTTTTTCTAATGATTATTTCAGCCAGTCTTTCGGTGGCGGCTATAATCTCAACGCAGGAAAATGGCGTTTGATGGCAAGGGCAAGTCTTCAATGGTCGGAATTACTGACGGAGCAGCACTCACCCTATACCGCTACGACAGATAATGAATTTTGGAACGTACTGCCAATGGGGATGTTGATGTATCGCCCTGTTCGCACGGAGACTTTCCGCCTTATCTACCGTACATCTACCCAATTGCCAAGTATCGAACAGCTTCAAAATGTCGTGAATAACAGTAATCCGCTGCAATTGTCGGTAGGAAACCCAGATTTGGTGCAGGGCTTCCAACATCGTGCTTTCGGAATGTACTCTAAAACCAATGTTGAGAAATCTTCTATTCTGTTTGTTTTGTTGGGGGGAGCCTATACCAATAATTACATTTCAAGCAGCGCCTATTTGTCGGCTGCCGATTATGATGCTGATTTGGAGAAAGATGCTCAGATAACCGTACCTGTAAATCTGGATGGCTATTATAATTTGAGGGCTTATTCCACCTATGGTTTTCCTGTCAAGGCAATTAAGTCCAATTTGAACATTGATTTCACTGCCAATTATAGCCGCACTCCTGGACTTATCAATGAAGAACTGAATCATTCCAACAATGCAAATACGGGGATTGGCTTGACACTTTCGAGCAATATTAGTGAGCGGGTCGATTTTACGCTTTCTACTCGAAGCAATTATAATTTTGTCCGAAACACTTTACAAACTTCCAGCAACACGAATTATCTCAATCAAAGAACAAAACTAAAATTCAACTGGATATTGGGAGACGGCTTTGTTTTTAGAACCGATTTGGCCCACGATTTTTACGATGGGCTGGAAGAAGATTTCGACCAAAATTATCTCCTTTGGAATATTAGCATTGGCAAAAAACTATTCAAAGACGACCGTGGAGAAATCAGCTTGACGGTATTCGACTTGCTTAAGCAAAATAACTCCCTGACTCGAAATGTAACGGAAATTTATACCGAAGATATTCAGATAAATGTATTGCAGCAGTATGTAATGCTGAATTTCAAATATGATTTGCGGCATTTTAGGAAAGGGGGATAGTAAGATAAACCCTCCTTGTTTGCGTTTGTATAAACTTCCATCGAGTGGATAAATAGGTGCTAACCAATAATCTCATCAACAACATCTCAATCATAAATTATCCCAGCTAAGAAAGAGAAAACTACCTTTTATATTAAGAAGAAAAATGGGATTGATGTTTAATAAACACCTCTCTATCTTCTATATTCCTTTAGTGATTGTAGGTTTTTCTCTCCTTTTGCCTACAGCAGTATTTTATGCCCAACTTTAAAGATGATCTTAAGACATTTCAAAATTGAAGATAATAAATAATAATTATTCGGCATTAAAATAACTGGTAGTGTACTAGATGTAAGGCTGAGGAGATAA
>CAJXOS010000156.1 GCA_913057725.1 uncultured Lewinella sp. | reverse complement strand
GTGCACCATTGCCCTTACCGTGTACTATCCGTAGCGAAGAGGCATCGGCCAGGATGGCCTGGTCCACAAACTCTTCAATTACTTTGATCGCCTCCACATAGCGCATACCACGAATATCAATCTTGCTGTCGAAGCGAGCTGCATAGTCTACATCAGAATGTACGCTTTGCGTGCTGCGAATACTTAGTGGCGTGTTTGCCAATTGCAGATCACGAAGCTTAACAGTCATTCGCATTCCACCGAGGATTACCACTGCATTCTTGCGATCGATGGTCTCAATTTCTCCAGTTGCACCGCCACTTCTAAGTTTAACGAAGTCGCCAACTACCATCGGCCGGTCTTCAACTGGTGTAGATTCTGGATGATAAATATCTTCGCGTAAGCCACCAACCTCCTCTGAAAGCTCTTGGCGGGTATACTTAATATCGAGTGCTACCTTCTTCGCTTTTTCGAGGTTCTTCTCTTCCCGAAGTTCACGTATAAGGCGCTCCAGTTCTTTGTTTTCTTGAGCAGATTGTTGAAGCTCTTGCTCTTTCTTCTCTAGCTTATGTTTCTTACGACGATACTCCAGATCTTTATGTAACTGCTCATATGTCTTGGTCAAGCGGCTGAGGGTCTCCTGCTTCTTCTGAAGCTCTTGAAGTTTCTCCTCAACTTCCTGCTTTTCACGTTGTAGATCAACCAGCAGGCTATCAACCGCTCGTTCCTGACTTCCGATACGCTTACGAGCGTACTTCAATACTTGACCGGGCAAACCACTTTTTCCTGCGATTTCAAAAGCGTACGAACTTCCTGGCCGCCCAACTTTGAGCTCATAACTCGGTACTAAGTTGTCTTTATCAAAGTGCATGGAACCATTCACCAATCCACGGGTCTTAAAAGCAAAGACTTTAAGATTACTGTAGTGGGTAGTGATTACGCCAAATACCTTCTGTCTGTTAAGCTCCAAAAGAATGGATTCGGCAATAGCGCCACCAATCTTTGGGTCAGTACCGGAGCCGAACTCATCAATCAGTACCAGGGTCTTCTTATCTGCCTTCTCCAAAAACACTCTGGCGTTTTCAAGACGCGAACTATAGGTGGACAGGTCATTTTCAAGCGACTGCTGATCACCAATGTCTGCAAACAATTGGTGGAATACGCCCATTTGCGTTTGCCCATCAACAGGCAGAAGCAAACCACACTGAAACATCAGCTGAAGTAACCCAACCGACTTCATCGTGATGGATTTACCACCAGCATTCGGTCCACTTAAGACTAAAACCCGATTTTGCCCAAATAGAGAAAGATCAAATGGAATCGTTTTTCGGTCTAAACTCTTATTTTTTAGATATAGGAGCGGGTGCCGCCCTTTAATAATGGCTAGATTGGGCTTAGCTACCGTCTTTGGTCGAACAGCTTTTAGCTTCAACGCTAATTGTGCTTTCGTCTGAATTACATCAAAACGAACGATCAAGTCTCTGTACTCATGTAGTGAGGGTAAGTACGGCCGAATCGTAGCACTGAGCTCCCGTAAAATTCGGTAGATTTCACGCTTCTCCTCTTGCTGTAGATCAAATAGATCATTATTGATATCAATGACACCCTCCGGTTCAATGAAAGCAGTACGCCCAGTACTAGATTCATCATGAATGATACCACGGATCTTACGCTTATGCTCTGAAGGCACACTTAGAACACGGCGTGCATTACGGAAGCTCTCTACGTTATCACTCAGCCAACCTTTCTTCCTGTAATTGTCAATAATGAGCTTAAACTGCCGATCCATTTCTCGGTACTTGCTCTGCATGTGCCGACGGATCTTTTGCAGTTCTGGGGAAGCGTCAGGTCGGATATTCCCCTCCTCATCAATCACTCGCTCAATTGCCTGAAGCAATTCTTCATTGAAATGAACTGGGCGAATGATATCATATAAGGCTTCGTATACCTCTTGGCGTTCCGGACTGAAGAAGGCAAATATTTCCTTGATGAAAAGTAAGAGGACATTGAGCTTTTGCAGACCCTCTTCTGGCAGTACAAAGCCCTCGATTTCCAACATTCGAAGCTCTTCAGCAATTTCCTGATAAGCTCCGATGGGGAAAATGTCTCTATGCTCCAGAGTCCGCCTGAATTCATCGACTTCAGCCAGCCAGCGGTCAATCTGCGATAGATCTTCACTAGGCTGCAAGGCACGCACAGCATCTTTGCCCCGCTGGCCATAGCAGGATTCTTCTAGCAGATCAATGATCTTATCAAATTCCAGTTTCTCGTAAATGTCTCCCGGTTCGAGCAGCATAAATCCGTTCCTTCGTTCGTCAGTTCTATTCTGTATCTGAGGAGCAAACTAAGTTACAATAATAGTCTTGCTGCTCCAATGTCTGTTGCTAATGATATCCCATGCTTGCAAAGCCCGCAAAGTTATCATTTTAGCCGCCATTATAACTCAACACCCCGCTCAAAAGTTTCAGCTAAAGAGGATTTTACCAATATTCCAATAACAAGGTGCTTTCAACTAGCCTAAGTTCGTAATTACTTAAGATTATTACAATCTGAAAACACCACTAATTAGATGGGATATTTACCTTAGCCACTTCAAAAATTAGAGAATACGTGGCAGGTAGCAATTTCGGCACACTCTTTCGTGTCAGTACATTTGGAGAATCCCATGGCAAGGGGCTTGGCGTCATCGTTGACGGATGCCCTGCTGGTGTAGCTATTGATGAAGCTTTTATCCAAGCTGAGCTAGCCCGCAGACGTCCTGGACAAAGCAAGATCGTAACCCAGCGTAAGGAAGCTGATCAAGTACAGATTCTTTCTGGTGTATTTGAAGGTAAATCGACTGGCACTCCTATTGGTATGATTATCATGAATAGTGATGCCAGGTCAAAAGACTACAGTCACATTGCTGATAAGTTTCGCCCTAGTCATGCAGATTATACCTTCCACGCTAAGTACGGCCGTCGTGATTATCGTGGTGGCGGACGTTCTTCTGCCCGCGAAACTGCTGCCAGAGTTGCTGCTGGCGCAATTGCTAAATTGTTCTTGAAGCAGCAAGGAGTTGAGGTTTTTGCTTATGTTTCCCAAGTAGGAAAATTACAAATGGGTAAAAATTATAACGAAATAAGTAAAGACAACATTGAGCTCAATCCAGTTCGATGTCCAGATTTAGATATGGCAGCAGAGATGGAGACCTTGATTAAAGAGGTGAGGAAAGATGGAGATACGATTGGAGGCGTAGTTACAGGGGTAGCTTTAGCATGCCCTCCAGGTATTGGAGAACCTGTATTCGACAAGCTTCACGCAGACCTTGGGAAAGCGATGTTGAGTATAAATGCTTGCAAGGGCTTTGAATATGGTTCAGGTTTCGCTGGCGTTACCATGCGTGGAAGTGAACACAATGATTCATTCTATCAGGAAGGCGAGTCAGTTAAGACCAAGACCAATTACAGCGGAGGCATCCAAGGCGGCATCTCCAATGGCATGGACATCTACTTCCGTTGCGCATTTAAGCCTGTGGCAACAATCGTATCCGAACAAGCGTCAATTAACGAGGCTGGCGAGGAGGTAACTGTTACAGGAAAAGGACGTCATGACCCATGTGTCGTACCCAGAGCAGTACCTATTGTAGAAGCGATGACCGCTCTCGTTTTGGTAGATCACATATTAAGGCAACGGGCGGCACAAGCCTAGGGAAGAGTTCCCTAAGCAAAGAACCTTGTTCATTGTAATAAGTCAAATTTATTCTTCTGGCTCCCAATGGCCATTTAGGCGGAGCACCTTTTCGATGACATCTCGCACACAGCCTCCCCCACCCTCAATCGGTGAGATGTATTTTGCTATGGCCTTGATTTCATAGGCTGCGTTGGCAGGACAAGTTGGTAGCCCTACGCGACGCATTACCTCATAATCCGGCAAATCATCGCCCATGTAAAGTATACCGCCTTCGTCCAGATCGTACATATGAACAACCTCCTCGTAGGTTTCAATCTTATCTTGAATGCCTAGATATACGTCTGGTACACCAAGATTTTGCAATCTAATACGAACGCCCTCATTTTTTCCACCACTAATAATGACCACCCTATAGCCTTCCTGCACCGCACGTTTAAGTGCATAGCCATCTCGAATGCTCATTTGCCGAAGCAATTGCCCATCCTGCATTATAAGTACCTGACTATTAGTAAGAACACCATCCACATCAAAAATGAAGGTGTGGATCTGGCTGAAGATTTCGAGGTTATTCATGTCCTGTTACTTGTGCTGCAAAAGTAAAAACCTATTGAATAGCTAGGGTTACTTTTTGTCATTTATCCAACAAAGCTCGCCTCAACAGCAAACAAGAATGGTATTTGTCGGTTACCCCATCGAGTCTTACGCAAAGACTCTGCATTAGTAAACCAAAAACCTATGAGAGCATGAAGAAGCTTTCTACCCTACTCCTATTATGGAGTCTCACCCTTTGTGCGTGGAGCCAAGCCTCTGTGCAAATTATTCATAACTCCCCTACCCCAGGAACGGATTCAGGACCAACAGTAGACATCTATGTCAATGGAGGCTTACTTCCGGAACTAACAGCCGTACCGTATCGCGCAGCTACAGCTTATTTGGACGTGCCTGCTGCTACCGACATTGAAGTTGGTGTGGCTGTTAGTCCTAGTAACGGGCCGGAAGACATCATCGCTACCTTTCCATTAGGTCAGCTAGAGGATGGAGCAGTTTATACTGTTACTGCAGCCGGTATTGTTGGCGACGCAGATGCTCCATTTAATGTATATGCAGGGGGCGGCCTCACAGCCGCTTCAGATGCAGGAAATGTAGCTATTCAAGCCTTCCATGGTTCTACCGACGCTCCTGCCGTTGATGTAGACGCGCGCCTAGTCGGTAACCTAATTCCAAATTTGGCCTTTGGAAATTACTCAGGCTACCTCGAGGTACCTGCAGGTTCCTACTTCCTTGATGTACGTGCTGCAAACGATCCAAACATTGTAGCAACTTTTGAAGCAGATTTGTCTGCTCTTGGGGGCGGCGCTGCAAATGTATTTGCCTCTGGCCTATTGGGCGGCACTCCAGCCTTTGGGCTTTTTGCTGCACTACCTGATGGTACTGTGGTAGAACTGCCAGCAACCCAAGTTGCTCGCTTGCAATTGATTCATAACTCACCAAGTCCAACCGTAGATATTTACGTAAACGGCGATCTGTACGAAGATGACTTTGCCTTCCGCACAGCTACAGAGTTCCGCACGGTACCTGCTGGTGTTGGACTGGACATTGCTATTGCTCTTGACAATAGTACCAGCGTAGACGATGCCATCGCTACCTTCCCTGGGGTTGCATTAGATAATGGCGGAACGTATGTAGTTACTGCCAATGGTATTGTCGGTGACATGGATACACCATTCAACCTTGCCATTAACGGAAGCGCACTAGAAAGTGCACAAGTTGATGGCACCGTTGCAGTCGCTGCCTTCCACGGTTCACCAGACGCACCGGCAGTTGACGTTGATGCTCGATTCGTAGGTAACTTGATTACGAATTTGGCTTACAACAACTATACAGCAGGCTACTTGGACCTCCCTCCTGGCGACTTCATCTTGGATGTACGTGCCAATGGCAGTGAAGACATAGTTGCCTCTTTCCAGGCAGACTTAACGAGCCTAGCAGGAGGAGCAGCAACTGTATTTGCCTCTGGTTTCTTAGCGGACGACCCAGCATTTGGCCTTTTTGCCGCCTTACCTGATGGTACCGTGGTGGAATTACCAGCTGTGTCACTTGCTACATTGCAGGTAATTCACAACTCTCCTAGTCCAACTGTTGATATCTACGTTAATGGACAGCTCTACGAAGATGATTTTGCTTACCTAACTGCCACTGAAACTCGCACAGTTCCAGCAGGAGTAGAACTAACTGTAGCTGTTGCACCTGAAACTTCAAGCTCAGCTGATGAGGCAATCTTTAGCGTGAACATCACACTTGAAAATGGTGAAAACTATACTGCTATCGCGAATGGTATCGTAGGTGATGCTGACTTCCCGTTTGGAATTGCTTTGACGGACGGTGCTCGTTTAGCAGGCACCAACCCAGATGCAATCCAGATCCGTGCTTTCCACGGTATTCCTGGTGCTCCAGCGGTAGACATTGGTGAAGTGATTGATGACATTACTCCAGTGACCAACTTGTCTTATGGTGAATTCACAGCAGATTACTTTGACGGTGTACCTGGCACTAACTTCTTTGAGCTACGTCCTGCCGGCACAACTGATCTAGTTGGAACCTTCTTCACCGACTTGACTGGCGGTGATGGTCTAAGTGCAGTCGTATTTGCTGGCGGTCTATTGGATCAAGATCCATTATTCAATTTGTACGCGGTACTTCCAACGGGTACCGTAATTAGCTTGTTACCTGTTAGCCAGGCGCAACTGATTCACAACTCTCCAGCAGCGATTGCCGAAGTGGTAGACTTGTACGCAGCAATTGATCCACAATCAGCAGAGGACTACAGCCTACTAGTAGACGACTTTACCTTCCGTACAGCAACTACTTTTGACTACTACCCTACTCGCCTTCCTTTGACAATTGGTGTTGCCGGAGGCAACAGCGGTGGAGCAGGAGACATCCTATTCAATGTAGGACCTTTGACCTTTGAAGACGGTAAGGTGTATACAGCCATTGCAAATGGCATTCCGGGTGATGTTGACTTCCCATTTGAGTTGGCCATCAACGATGATGCTCGCATTGTAAGTAGTGGCGATGATGTGGTTGGTGTTATTGGATTCCACGGTTCTCCAGGAGCACCAAATGTGGACATCAGTACCCGTAGTAACGGAGCAGCAGCTATTAACGACCTGGCATATGGCAGCTACAATGATTACCTAGAAGTACCAAACGTAGCGGAATTCCTAGAGCTCCGCGCAGCTGGTGATCCAAACCTCGTGGCAACGTTCAATGCTTCCGCTCTTCCACTATTGGGTGGATTTAGCACAACCGTATTTGCCAGCGGTATTCTCGGTGATGAACCAGCTTTCGGTTTGTTTGCAGCCTTGCCTAATGGCTTGGTAGTTGAACTAGGTTCCGTAAGCCGTCTACAAATCATCCACAACTCTCCAGATCCTACGGTTGACATCTACGTAGATGGTGCTTTGGCTGTACCTGGCTTGGCATTCCGTGATGCAACTGGCATGATTGATCTACCAACACGCACCCCAATCGACATCGCGGTTGTACCTGCAGGTGGCGATATTGGTAGCGCTGTTGCTACACTAGAAGATGTAACGCTAGAAGACGGCAAAGTATATATCGCAATGGCGAGCGGTGTTGTAGGTGATATGGACACACCATTCACAGTGGTAATTAACGATGCTGCGCGCGATCGTGCAGCGGATGCTGCTAATGTAGATTTGACGCTATTCCACGGTTCTCCTGACGCACCAGCGGTAGACGTTGTTGTGGAGCAGGGTGGTCCAACTTTGTTTGATGACATCTCCTACGGCAACTTCAGTGATTACGCTAGTGTGCCACCAGCAGCTTACATCTTGGATGTTACGCCAGCTGATGACAACAGTACCATTGTTAAGAAATATGATGCTGATATCACCACACTAACTGGTCAGGCAGCAACTGTATTTGCTAGTGGTTTCCTAGTAGAAGGTACACCTGAGTTCGAGACTTGGGTTGCACTAATTGACGGCACGACGTTCCCACTAACAGAAATTGTGGCAACGAATGAACTGATTGATCAATTAGATGTTTATACAGTGTTTCCTAACCCTGCGGTGGGCAATACAACCGTCGAATTCCGCTTGTTGGAGGATACAGAAATTAATCTCCGACTCGTGAACCAAGAAGGAAAAGTGTTGTTTACTAAAGCGTTCGGACAATTGACAAACGGTAGTTACCGCGAATCAATTGACTTGAGTAACTGGCCAGCGGGCTTATACCAGCTGCAATTGGTAAATCCCCAGGGACAAGCTACGCTACCGCTACTCATTACTAAATAGGATTTTTCAAGTTTAGATAGGTGGTTTTGAGACGCATTCCCTTATGGCGAATGCGTCTTTTTTTTATTGGAGATTGGAAATGTCCAGAAAAGATTCGACCTTCATTGAATAGCTTACCCGTAGGCATTTTCTGATACCATGGCAGAAGCAACTTCACATCCCGGTAAATCACCATTCAAGTTCAAAGAACTGAAGGTGTATGGCTCGACCGAATGGTTGGCAGATAATCGCAAGAAATATCGCCAGGTATTCGATCGATATAATACCGCTTTTGTCTACGCAGAGCTATCCTTTTATAACAAACTCTTCGACGAACAAGACTGGGAAGTAGCAATAGACTTAGTGTGCTACTCGCTTCGCAAAGGCAAAAGAGAAATTTGCCGACTCAGCCTCAACAAGAAGATCAGCAAGTATGATCATATTGCTTATGTGCGTGAAGGTTGGGGCAACAAGAGCGAAGGTTCTTTTTGGAAAAAGGGAACTTACTACTGGGAGGCCTTTCTTAATGGGCAAAAGGTAGGCTCCAAGTACTTCTACATAGAGGACGCCAATCAAGAGCTTGTCCCAGAAGACAACCCTTACCTTGAGGTGCAAAGCATCCGTTTATACGAAGGTCCTTATGACGATGTAAACGAAGATGATAGAACCTATTACAAAGCCTTCAACTGCGAGGAGACTCGATACATTTATGTCGAGATCCTGCTTCGCAACCTCCTACCGGAAAAGAATTGGCAATGTGAATTATTTACTAAGTTCTTTAATAATGCCCGCGAACTCAAAGGGCAAGTTGTGCGTTTGCAACGCATTGAAAAAGAAAAGGACATCATAAAGCTAACGGCAGGTTGGGGATCGAATGTAAAGGGCTCCTGGCGCACGGATCGATATAGCGTGGAGCTTGTTTTCATGGACCAGCTTCTCGCGAGTATTCCGTTTACCGTCGGTTATGATTTCGAAGAAGGAGATCCTGCAGTTTGGTTACCGAACCAAACCACAGCTAAAGTTCTAGCTCCCGAACAAGAAGATCAACGGACTTTTGAGGAGGTCGTGGAAAAGCTGGATGACCTCATCGGTTTGCAGACGATTAAAAAGCAAGTCAAAGAACACGCTCAATACATTCAGTTTTTACAACTGCGTAAGGATCGTGGCTTTGCCGAACGTGATGAGATTAATGTCCACTCCGTGTTCATAGGAAATCCAGGGACAGGTAAAACGACCGTTGCTGGAATGATGGGTAAGCTGTATCATAAAATGGGCTTACTCAGTAAAGGACATGTCCATAGCGTAGATCGAGTTGATCTAGTAGGTGAATACATTGGCCAGACTGCGCCAAAGGTCAAAGAAGCCATTGAGAAGGCAAGAGGCGGTGTACTCTTCATTGATGAAGCATACGCTTTAGCACGCTCTCAGGATGATTCTAAAGACTTTGGTCGTGAAGTGATCGAGATATTGGTTAAGGAGATGAGTAATGGCCCTGGTGACCTTGCTGTAATTGCTGCCGGTTATCCGCAGGAAATGAAATATTTCCTGGACAGCAATCCTGGTTTAAAGTCTCGCTTCAAGCATCAGTTTGAATTCCCTGATTACCTTCCGCAGGAGCTTACCGAGATTGCCCGTTTTGCTGCCGAGCATATGGAAGTGCAGCTCGCACCGGAGGCGGCTTCGATCCTGGACCTTATGATCACCGAAGCATTCCGAAATAGAGATCGAAGCTTCGGAAACGCTCGCTTCGTCTTTGACCTGATCGAAAAGGCGAAGGTTAACCTGGGTCTACGGATTATGGAGCACTCAAACCCAACGCAATTAGATATTGATACACTTGCGCTTATTACAGCTCAGGATGTACGCGGTATACAGCTCCAAAACCCTCCACAGCTCCCAGATATTCCGGTTGATGAACAACTACTTGAGGAGAGTTTGGCCGAGCTAGATGTTCTGATCGGCATGCAGAATGTGAAAGAGCAGATTCACGAAATGGTGCAGTTAGTGCGCTATTATAGACTAGCTGGCAAGAATATTTTAAATCGCTTCTTCTTACACTCCGTATTCGTCGGCAATCCTGGTACAGGTAAAACGACAGTTGCTCGTATTCTTACTAAGATTTACAAGGCCCTTGGCGTATTAGAACGGGGTCATATGGTCGAAACGGACCGACAAGGCCTCGTGGCGGGCTACGTTGGGCAAACGGCTGGAAAGACCGCTAAGAAGATAGATGAGGCTGTGGGTGGCGTATTATTCATCGATGAGGCTTATGCCCTCACACAACGCTCTACAAGCCACCAGGGAGACTTTGGTGATGAAGCTATACAAACGCTGCTAAAACGGATGGAAGACCAGCGTGGGCAGTTCTTTGTCTTCGTGGCGGGTTATCCGGATAACATGGGGAGTTTCCTAAAAGCAAACCCAGGCTTGAGTTCTCGATTTGATAAGACCTTAAAGTTCGATGACTACACGCCAGAGGAGCTCCTTCGCATTGCGGTGCAGATGTTTACCGAGCACGATCTATTCCTCAGCAGCGAAGCTGAAGCTCATATTGCGACCTACCTTCAATTCCTCTACGAATTGCGCGATAAGTACTTTGGTAATGCCCGTACGGTACGAAAGATGGTGCAAGAAGTAGTAAAAGCTCACGATTTGCGTCTGGCTGCCGATTCAACGCCTGCTGGCTCCTCACAAGAGATTGACATTCTTGATGTCCAGGTCCTGAAAATGGATAAGAACGAACTGAACTTTGGACGCTCTTCTATTGGTTTTCGGAAGTAGCGGATTCCTCTTCCTGTGTTGTACTGGATTTGATCACAAAGAACTCCGTAGAGCGCGGCGTAATTAGTACGCTATGCAAATAATCGGGTCGCTTTAACAGCTCCAATGGCACAGAGTTCTTCCCTTCCTGAATCCTGCTTTTATCAAGATCTGCGACCAAGCGAAAATCTTCAGCTCGTAGACTATTATAATTACCTAACCCGATGACACACTTGACCAAAGCCTTATCTGGGAATAATCGGATACTATCCGGTGGTGGATTGATGATCTCCACGGGAATAAAAATGCTCTTCTCTGTAAAACGCTCTACAGGTACCGTTACCTGCACACTGGCAGGACTTACTCGCATTCCTTCTTCTGCTAATCGAACGGGTAGCTGTCCTTGATAAGTTTGGGAAAGGTCAGACAGCACCAAACTATCTGTACGCCAATAATTAATCGGTTCAATCATGCTGCGCGGGCCACTGATCCACACAGAATCAGGAAACATTCTGACCGAATCGACGAGGCGATATTCAGGAAGCATTGCCAACTCGTATTGAGAAAGAAGTGGCACCTGTTTTTCCAAACGATCTTCTAGAACAATTCGGAATCCATCAAAGAGTAAATTAGTAATCTCCACCTCCTTATCGTTGACGAGGTCCTCTAAGTCCGAGCGAACTTGTGCCGAGGTAAGGCCAAAAAATGATCTATCTGGTACCCGGTACGGAAGATGAAAATCCTTGCCGGTGATGCCAGCAACTAAGAAATACCAACCTTGGGCCTTGAGATTAACAAAAACAGCCTTGGGAGGAGAATTGGCAAAAGCCTTGGTATCTGGCAATTCATAGCTTAACTCTACTTCCCGAACGACGGTATAGTCCTTCGAAAACTTCACGAGAAGCCAGAATACAAAAGCAATAGCCAGGCAGATCAGTAATACTGTACGATCTTCCTGAGATTTATCTGCAAGAGGATTCCTGAGCTTAATCTTCCTTAAAGAAAGCATCAGTCATTTCCTTAGAAATAGAATTGCGGGTCATCGCTAAGAACACCTTTCCCACTTCTATCGTGATGGTGTTATCCTCAATCTTATTGATCTTACCAATGATGCCGCTAGCAGTAACCACCTGGTCTCCCTTTGCCAAATTTTTCATGAAATCCGTCTGTTCTCGTTGACGCTTCGCCTGCGGGCGAATGAGAAACAACCAGAAGATGAGGAGCATAGCACCAAAGAAGACCAATTGCACCATTCCGCCTCCGGAGTTAGCTTGAAGTAGCAGCAAAGAAAAGTCCATATCGTGAGTCTGTTTTCTGTAAGTTTGATGTGTGTCTGGCCGAAAGATAAGTCATTTTGACCATCCTTGTATACTAATCACTCTTCTACACGTCCGTTCAGAAAGAGATTTGTTTTGGCTGGTAAGGTGTTGGCAGTGATAGTAACCGGCTTGCTCTGAACCCCTACTTTCTTCTTAGTATCAAAGCGAACTGGGATTGAGCCAGTACCGCCTGGCGGGATAGGTTCACGAGGCCAATCTGCCACCGTACAGCCGCAAGTAGAGCGAACATCGCTAATGATTAGAGGTACACTACCATCGTTTGTAAAAACGAATTCATGGTTGACAATAGCACCTTCGTTCACCGTACCAAAATCATGGCGAGTCTCTTCAAAGGCCAGTTTTGCTAGTTGTGATGTATCAATTTCATCCGTATCAGCGGTAATGGGATTACGGATAATACTGGCGATATCTCCTGGCTCCGTCTCTTCTGCAGCAACTGCTACTTCGGGGTCAGACGTTTGCTGGTCACATGCCCAAAAGCAGCATATAATAGTAATTAAAGCAAGAAATCTACTCATGCTAATCTCGTTTGTTTTTTGGCAGAGCGAAGGTAGTTCTTTTTCCTATTCTCTGGACGAAGAACTACGTGAACATACCCGTATTAGAAGTATGTGTGTCAATCAGAAGTTCTAAAAGATCTCCGCTAGTCTTGATTAATACATCTTTGGTATTACCTTGAGCCGATAAGTCAAGTATTCAGATGGATAGAACCATTTATCTTATCGGCTTTATGGGGTCAGGTAAATCCCATGTAGGAAAGAAGTTGGCGGCTTCACTGTATTGCCCGTTTATCGATCTTGATCAAACCATTGAGAGATATACCGGCAAAAAGATTCGGGAGATATTTGCCGACGAAGGAGAAGCTTACTTCCGACTTATTGAACGTCGGGCTTTGCAGGATACGGCCTTCGGACCTACTCGAATTGTAGCAACCGGTGGAGGAACCCCATGTTTTTTTGACAATATGCAATGGATCAACCAACATGGATTGGCTATCTATCTAGATGCTGACCCCGAAGTCTTAGTTGAGCGTCTGTGGAGAGGACGAGCAAAACGCCCTCTCTTGAACGACCTCGATCAAAATTCCTTGCTCTCCTTTATCAAAAAGAAAATCAAGGACCGCAACATCTATTATGAACAGGCTCCTGTTCATTATCACATCAAATCACCACAGCAGAATAGTGCTGAAGATTTATTGCAAAACCTAGACCAGATTACTGGTCATTAGATCCTACGAAACTTAGTACTAACGGTTACTACGAATAGTCTGCAAAAACTCATTGCGTACGTTCTCATTCAAAAACTTACCGCTGTATTCCGAAGTTGAAGTAATGGAGTCTTCATGTTGGATGCCCCGCGCCTGTACACACATATGATAGGCCTCGATATACACAGCAACATCCTCTGTATTTAGCACGCTCTTAAGCTCATTTGCAATTTGAATGGTCAAACGCTCTTGTACCTGAGGGCGCTTCGCATAGTACTCAACAATACGATTGAGTTTTGAGAGGCCGATTACTCTACCACTTGCCATGTAAGCAACATGTGCCTTTCCATAGATTGGTAGAAAATGGTGTTCACAGAAAGAGTGCAGCTTAATGTTCCGTTCCACCAGCATTTGGCTGTAGCGGTACTTATTTTCGAAAAGGGAAATACTCGGCTTATTTTCCGGATTTAGTCCAGAGAAGATTTCTTTAACAAACATCTTCGCTACTCGCCGTGGAGTATCCTGGAGTGAATCATCACGTAAATCCAATCCTAGGGTGTGCATAATTTCCCGGAAATGATCTTCGATGATGTCCATTTTCTCCTTATCCGATCTATCAAAAGCATCGTCACGGAGTGGGGTATCAATGTCTGTCATAGCCAAGCCCATTACGGCATCAAGATCGAGCGGTTGTTCGTTGTCACTAATGGGGCCACTGTTACTAATGCTATTGATGGCAGGAAATTCGTCCTTGCGCATTCTGATTTTATTTAGGGTGAAAGTGAGGTCGAAACCTCAAAGGATCATGAAAGCATCATTAAGAACAGAGACGGACCACTTTTGTTTAGTAATTGGCCGCTCCTACCCTGCCAAAGACCGCTCTGACCGTTAATTGTATGTTTACAACTTCTTGTTGGGCATTTTTTTTTCGCTTCTAGCCAAAAAGACCTTAAGCCCTGCTTTTCAAGGGCTTCCCGTAGACCAACAGCTTGTTTGCATCATTTTACCGTAATACATAACTACCTCACAAATAACAAGTTAAACAAAAAAATGATACTTTTCTTTTCGTGTAACTCCAGAGATTTTTCTTGGATTTATTTGGTGGGTGGAGGCAAAATCCCTAATTTTACAATTGTAAAGAGAGTCAAAAGTAGCGGTCCTTGCTACTGAGATTTCCCTGAAGAGACAGATCGTGAGCAGTTAGAAGCATCTAGGATAAAATATCTTTTGGTGTATAGATTCTACGGCCTCATTTCTAAAGATATTATTTGGTATCAGTAAGTTTGTTCGAGCCCTGCCAATCTTTGGCGGGGCTCTTTTTTTGTCTCCTCCTTTCTATACCTCAAAAGGCTTGAACAGGATTTCTTCAAGCAGTTTATCCTGAGTATATTTGCGCGAAATTTCATCAGTGCTTACCAACTATCGGCTCAACCCGAGTGTTAAAAAGCCAGTAGTTAAATCAATAGATAAATATGAACTTTGATCTTATCGTTATTGGCTCCGGTCCCGGAGGATACGTTGCAGCGATTCGCGCATCTCAGTTGGGTATGAAAGGAGTAGTAGAACGTGAGAATCTCGGAGGAGTATGTCTTAACTGGGGCTGTATCCCAACTAAAGCGCTACTGAAGAGTGCACAGGTTTTTGAGTATATCCAGCATGCTTCTGATTACGGCATCAATGTAAAGGATGCTTCGGCTGACTTTGACGGCATGATTGGTCGTAGTCGTGATGTAGCCAATGGCATGAGCAAGGGAATCAACTTCCTATTCCGCAAAAACAAAATCACTACCATTGAGGGTGAAGGTCGTTTGCTACGTGGGAAGAAAGTTGAAGTAACTGATAAAGATGGTAAGAAGACTACCTACGACGCACCACATATCATCGTTGCCACTGGTGGTCGTGCACGTCAGTTGCCAAACATTCCTATCGACGAGAAGAAAATCATTGGTTACCGCCAGGCTATGACGCTGAGCAAGCAGCCTAAGAAAATGGTAGTTGTTGGTGCTGGTGCAATCGGGGTGGAATTTGCCTATTTCTACAACAGTATTGGTACAGAAGTGACCATTGTAGAATTCATGGAGCAAGGTCTAGTACCGCGTGAAGATGCCGACATCTCGAAGGAGCTTGGCAAAATCTACAAAAAGAAAGGCATCAAGGTAATGGCGAATAGCGCCGTTGAGAGTGTTGATACCAAAGGCCGCGGATGTAAGGTGACGGTCAAGAACCGTAAAACTGGCAAGGAAGAGGTAATCAGCTGCGACGTCGTATTGTCTGCCGCAGGTGTTACGCCAAATACAGAAAATATTGGCTTGGAAGAGTTGGGTGTGACTACCGATCGTGGTATGATCAAGGTAGATGACTACTACCAGACTAACGTACCAGGTATTTACGCTATTGGTGATGTAGTTGCTAGCCAAGCGCTAGCTCACGTAGCTAGTGCAGAAGGAATCATCTGTGTTGAGAAGATTGCTGGCCACAAGCCTGAGCCAATTGACTACAACAACATTCCTGGATGTACCTATTGCGTGCCAGAGGTTGCATCTGTAGGATATACCGAGGCTGCTGCTAAGGAAGCAGGCTACGATATCAAGGTAGGTAAGTTTCCGTTTACGGCATCAGGCAAGGCGAAAGCGGCTGGTGCTAGTGAAGGATTCGTGAAGGTTATCTTCGACGCCAAATATGGAGAATGGCTTGGTGCCCACTTTATTGGTGCGAATGTAACGGAGATGATCGCAGAGGTTGTTGCTGCTCGTAAGCTGGAAACAACCGGCCACGAGATCATCAAAACAGTACACCCCCACCCTACTATGAGTGAGGCGGTAATGGAGGCTGCTGCCGCTGCTTACGATGAGGTGATTCACCTCTAGAGCAGAGAAAAAATGAAATGAAAAGGGGGATTGCGCAATCGCAATCCCCCTTTGTTGTTTATGCTACTTCAAGCAGATTATTTCTTTAGTTAGCACTCCCGTCAAACATCAACCATGCTTTTAAGAATCCATGCAGATCACCATTAAGGACTGTATCCGTCTGCGAAGTCTGGTGCCCAGTTCTGTGGTCTTTTACGCGGCGGTCATCTAGAACGTAGGAACGAATCTGGGAGCCCCACTCATTCTTCATCTTCTGCGACTCCAAGTCATCTTTCTCCTGCCGCTGCCGCTCCAACTCTAGTTCATAGAGGCGGGACTTAAGCATTTGCATGGCTTTCTCCCTGTTCATATGCTGAGAGCGCTCCTCCTGGCATGAAACCACCACACCACTTGGTAGGTGCCGCAGGCGTACAGCGGATTCAGTTTTATTCACGTGCTGACCTCCTGCTCCACTGGCCCGAAAAGTATCCCATTCGATATCAGCAGGATTCACGTCAACTTCTATTGAATCATCTACCATCGGATGCACAAATACGGAGGCAAAGGAAGTCATACGTTTGCCCTGGGAATTGAA
>CAJXOS010000155.1 GCA_913057725.1 uncultured Lewinella sp. | reverse complement strand
CACCCTCTTGGTCCGGTTCACCAGTCATCTCTCATCTTCCTCAGATGAAAGACACGCCAATCTTGGGCCGTAACAAGCAATCACCTGCACCGCTCAAAATTGTTCTTCCTATCCAGCAGTATCTCCGCTGGATCCAACATGCGTTGAGGAGTCTTATAGAACTCCGATCGTGGTGCCTTGAATAATCGGATACACCACCTGACGAAGAAATTCAGGACGAATTCGATCCTGAATCAGAAGTACTTACGATTGATGGTATTAGCACAACACCATTTGTAAGTACCTGCTCTTTGCGGTAAAGATGGGCCAACTTCGATTGCTTAAGCCAGGACGATTGTCTCTGGAAAAGCGGCACCCATCGGCAAAAGAGCATAAGCTATGAGTTGGTAAATGTAAATAAAATAAACAAAAATTAATATATTTTTTAGTGAAAATATTTTTTGTGCCTTTTGTAGTGTTTGCCAAAAAAAATCCCGAGCGCCTCCTCAGACGCCCGGGATACTGCAATCCAGTCTACACATATTTTATCGTTGCACGACTAGCTTTTCCGTCCATTGGAAGTCGTCGCCTTGTACTTGTAGTAAGTATATGCCATTAGCAAGACCAAAATCGCCAAGTGGGAGTTCTTGTTGAGTTTCAATGCCTGCTGGTAGCTCCATGCTTGGCCAATTGCCCATCAAGCGGCCCTGGAGATCCATAATGCGAATGTGCACTTGCGTCTGCTCCTCACTGTGAATACGAATCCAGGTGGAACTCTGAGCAGGGTTAGGGCCCAATTGTAGGCTGAGGTAATCTGGCACTGTAGGGTCAATGGTACTCGTGATCATACCATCGCCATACTCGTAGTAGACGTCATAGGTAAACGTACCCCAGTCAACCGACTGGTTTTCGTTGGTCGTGATGAAATGGATCTGATCTACTACTACTTCCCCGCTGTTGATGGTGAAGAAACCATCGCTACTTCCGCTTCCTGGTGCGTACGCTGGTGAGCCAGAAGCGCCATAACCTGGCGTGAGGCTACCTTCGGTAGCAGGACGGAAAAACATACGACCACCCTCGCTTTGGTTGTTGGTATAGTCAAAGAAACCATTCACACGCTCACCGTGCAACAAGCGAGCAGGTGATGGCGGGCAGGTGACTAGGTTCTCAATGAGAACATTACCGAAGAACAGGTCCGTAGGGTAGAGAATAAGGAGTAGCACTTCCGACTGGTCTGCTGAAGTGGCCTGAAAGCGAATATGATCTACTCTCCGGTTGCCACTGTTGATCGTGAAGTTACAGTCGCCGCTACCAGCACCACTGTACAGGCCTGAGCCGCAGGCGCCGTAGCCTGGCGTGAGGCCTCCGTTGGTGTACGGGCGAGGGAAGATGCGAACGCCCCCTGGAACGGTAGTTTCGTAGTCGTAAACCACGGTGCGTTGCTCACCATTGGCAGCGAAGTTGTCCTGCATGATGCCGAAGTTGGTCACTTTGACATTACTCCAGTACCAATTTACAGGAACGAAAAAGGTCTTTAGGGTCTCGCTCTGGTCATCGTTGGTGATGACTACGCGCAGATGGTCAACACGAACGTTGATACCTGAGTTGATGGTGAAATTAACCGTTTGGGACCCAGTACCGGTGAAGGTTGGTGACCCACTGGCACCGTAGCCTGGAGTCAACCCTCCATTCGTGAATGGACGGATAAAAATACGAGTACCACCACTGTGATTAATGTTGTAATCGAAAGTAATGGTCGCTTGCTCACCGTGTAGGAAAGAGGCTACCTCCTGCTCTACGTTAAATCGGAAGTTATTCACGCCGTTTTCACCGAAGCTGTATTCTACGGGGATGTAGAATTCTCGTAAGGTCTCTGACTGATCAGCCGTAGTGATGATGAAACGAATTTCGTCAACCACTACTTCACCACTATTAATGGTGAAGAAAGCAGAACCGCTACCGTCACCGGAATAAACAGGCGAACCACTGGCTCCGTAGCCGGGAGTAAGGGCTCCATTGGTAAACGGACGAGGGAAAATGCGCACCCCTCCAGGTGCATCAACGGAGTACTCGAAAGTGAAATCAACGCGTTCGCCAAGCGCAAAGGCCGCTACTCGGGTAGTGGGAAGGTCAATTTGGCAAACATCGTTTTGTGCCAATAAAAGAAGGCTAGAAAATGTCAAAAAGGAAAGAGTAATCAGTGTTTTCATAGAAAACAGTTTTAGGATATTAGGCTAAATTTGTTCGAGCTTCTTGCTCGACATCATACCTTAATACCCTCGCGGCCCGTTTCGTTACTAGCTTTTACCATAAATACCACAACCCTATGCGTTTTTTACTCTTTTCTATCCTTTCTTTCCTGATCAGCGGCACAGTTTATACACAGGATCTAACTTATCTAGAGCTTGTGCCCAATGAGACTGTCGAATACGAAGGGGTCATTGACAGTGGCTCAGTTATGACTGATTTGTCTTGGGCCTGGAATAGTTCGGTGGCTTGTTTTCCGGAGACCGTCTCCAAGCAGTTTCGTGGGAAGCACGTTTTGTATATGGTCGATGTGCCTCGCTATTCAGAGCTCGAGATCAAGCTGATCCCCGATGACGAATCCGCTGATTATAGTCTCTATGCTTACCAGGCTTCAAAGATCACGGCACGTAACCTCGTTCCTAATCTTCAACGCTGCATTCGTTGTGAGGCGGACTATTCGACAGAATACCGCTATGTCAACCGCGTGCAGGATCATACACGTACGGTACGCGATATTTTAGCAATCAACAACCCTTACCAGGCCGTTATCGCTGTGGTAGGGCCTCCGGGAGTGGAGGTAGGTTCTTTTAAGTTGCAGATCAATATGCGCAGCCGTTAAGAAGAAAACCCTCGGAAATGAAAGTCTCCGAGGGCTTGCGTTATTAGTGCTTTATTATTCGGGTGGCATCCACCCAGGATCCATTTCGGACGTGTATCCAGTATACGCCATTCGGTAGTGCACTTAGGTCTAGCGGTTGGAGTGTTTCGTCCTGCAGCTGGAAGGTACGCAGGTGTTGTCCTTGACTGCTGAAAAGTAGGACCTCAGTAACTTCATTGGTGTTCCAAATGCGTATCTGCAAGGCCTCGCGCAATGGATTGGGATACACCTCCCATTGTGGTTCGTCAGCCTCAATTCTCGCACTTCGAATTTCCGAATAGGCAAAGTCGCCGCTGTAGTCTTGCTGCTTTAGTCGGTAGTAGTAGCGGGTACCTGCTTTGACGGAGGCGTCCACGTACTGGTAATCATTAACAGCTCCTGGATCCTGATTGGCATCCACCCAGTTGATCGGGCGAAACTCCGTTTCGTGTTCCGAACGGCGTTCTATGTCAAATCCAGCATTGTCAAGTTCATCTGCTGTTTGCCACTGCAGGTGGATATGATCTTTTTCCGCTTTCGCGCTAAAAGAGAGCCATTCTACGGGTAATATGGAGAAATTATCGGTACAGACCTTTACGCCCCAGCCATTTATACTACCACCATCCTGATTGGCATTGTCTCGTACGTTTAGCGTCCAGATCCCGGACATCGCCTGCCCATCAAATGCATCTAATGTCTCAAATGGAGTCACCTTAGCTCCCGTATTTCTGGGGCAAGAAATGGCACTTCCGGCCTCATCATCAAAAGATAGTAGGAGGTCATCTGCACTACCACAATCAGAATTGAAGAGGGCTCGCTCTGTGCCTGCAGGACTTTCTATCGAAGCACGGAGGTCGCCGACCCAGGTGTGGGTGATGTCCAGGTTCAGGATGTCTACATCATTAATGGTGCCGCTATGTGGGATATTGACAGTTGATAAATAGTCATCGGGACTGCCAGGATCAATAGGAATATTACCCGAGAAGGAATAGAAGAAGCAGGATTCTGTCTCCAGATCAAAGGCTGAAGAAGTATTGACAAAACTACAGGAGGCATTACCACTAGTCACCCGCCAGTAGTACAAAGATTCACCGCCCAGGGCATCATCTAGCGTGGTACTGGTGTTACTCGTGTTTACACTAGCCACAATATTGCTGAAAGAGGGGCTGTCAGCAACTTCCAGTAAATAACTGGTAGCGCCGGAGCTAGCCGTCCAGTTAAATGTGGGGAATAGCTCCGCATCCGTTGTGCCATCGGCAGGAGAGATCAAGCTTGGTGCCGGCGGTGCCGCAAGAATGTCGAAGTTGAGATCAACTGATTGGTTGCCGGCAGTACTGGTGCTAAGGATGGTTACAGTGTAGCTACCGGGAGAAAGGCTTACAAAATTGCCCACAGTGACGGTTACATCATCGCCTGGATTAATGGGATTCGCCGAGAAGTTGGTCGTTACTCCAACGGGAGCACTAGTGGTACTCAGGTTCAAGGGGTCATTGTACCCGCCAATTCCTGCACTATTGACCACAAAGTTGAGGCTAGTACTCGAACCCTCACAAACACTCGGTACTCCGCCACTGTAAGTGAAGGTATAATCCGGCACTGAAGCTACATCAATAGTGAAGTTGACATTAGAAATATCAAAAAAGATATTGTCAGAGCAGCGGACCATCACGCGGGCGGTGGTGCTTGTACCGGTAGGTACAGTAATAGTTTGTGAGCCATCGTTGGGGGTGTTGCTTTCCAAGGTCGTGGGATAGGTGTTACCGCCATCGTAGGACAAAAGAATATCCACATTGCTACAGCTGATGGGTGCCGCGGCAGTGCCAGCTACATCCCAATTGACGGTGGCTTGTGATTGCTCGAACCAGGTAAGGTTGGTATTAGGAGAGGTCACCAGAAAAGGCCCAGTACTACCGTCTACGGATAAGGTGATATTATCCTCAGTAGTACAGCCGTAGTTGCCATCGAAATCACGCACTGTGACACGGAAGTCCATGTCGCGCGTAGTAGCAGGTAAAGTCTCCCAGGTGGGATCAACGTTGTTAATGATATCAGTAAGTCGTGGGAAGTAGCGTTCGGGGCTACTGACGGGGTCAAACGAACGGAACATCGGCCCCTGCGTATTGGTAGACTGAGGAGGCATATTTTCACCCACCTCATTATCATACTGTTCCCAGCAATAGGTCAGTGGATCACCATCAGAGTCGGATGCATTTCCCGTAAGGACAAAAGGTGTATCCCCCGGGATGTCATAATCTTGCCCGGCGGTAATCGTTGGGCCATTATTACTCATGTCGATAATCGTGGCACAGTTGTTTCCGCCTCCCGTCTCCATATAATTGGCTATTTCCTGGATGTTGACGCCGTGATAGTACGGGTCACTATTGTTCTGAACATTAGGATTGCAGATACCGGCATAGCCCATAATGGTACTGGCGCTACCTGGTTCCATCGACGCAGATGAGCGGTTACAGTTGTTGTTCTGTGTATGATTGCCACCGAACTGATGGCCCATCTCGTGCGCTACATAGTCGATGTCGAAGGGGTCACCAATAGGGCTTCCCCGGCCAGTTACGCCACGTGCTTTGCGGCTTGATACGCAAGGTGATCGAAGGCTGGCAATACCACCACCACCAGTACTGAATACATGACCAATATCGTAATTGGCGGTGCCAATGACGTTATCAATATTGGACTGGTTTTGCCCCAACATCGTAGAACCACTACCGTTGGTGTAAGGGTCTGTGTCGGGATCGAGGTAGATAAGATCATTGTTATTGGCAATCAGGACGAGGCGTAGGGCCAAGTCCATTTCGTACACGCCATTGACCCTATTCATACTGGTAGCCATGGCTGATGCGGCACCTGCTACAGTCCCGCCGTGAAAGGTGGCGTATTCGCCGGTACAGGCGAGGGCCAGGCGGTATTCTCTAAATTGGCAGTCACCAGCACGTCCGGCGCCGCCGTTACCCGCATTTTCAGGTTTGCGATCATCTACAGTATGACATTCAAATGGCCGAATGGGCATTGGGTAGTCTTTCTTGTGGTACACCTGGTATACATCGCGTCGGTTCCAGTACAGTGGATCCACAAACCAGCTGCCTTCCTCACCGCGTACCATGGCGTGGAAACCACGATCCGTCCAGTCTAAACGAATAGTAGTCATGGGGTTTTCAGTGCTTATACCCCGCCACGTACGGATGTACCACCATTTTTGCTGCAGCCCAGGCGCCAGGAGGTCGTATGCGACAATCTTGAAGCGCTGTATGTTCCCCTCCGGGTCCGGTAGTTGGAGTATTTGCTCGCTGTTGTTTGGTGATACGTCATTTTCGTGGGGGCTACCCCAGAGTAGTTCCTTCAAGGCAGTGGTGTCAGCCCGATAGGACAGGAATTTGTTAGGAACCAGCTTGCGCTCTTCCTGCTGCAATATTTGTTGCTCGGCTTGCGGTATCCATATACTTTGCTGAGCAAGGAGAAATTGACTGCTGAGCAGTAGCACTAGTAGCAGATAATTGAAAACGTTTTTCATCTTGATGCCTTTTACCCAAATAGTACCCCATTAGGCGTATGCCTATGGATTAACATGGGGGGAGAAAATATTCACTGTTGTTCGGGATGTGCTTGTAATGCCGGGGTACAACCTAACGCACGATAATAGACTTGGTTGATTGGGGCTAGAGGTGAATGAACTGTTCAGAGAAGAGAGCCACAGACCAGGGCTGGATGAACATATAAGTGTAGCCAAAATACGGCTTAGGGAATAAAATTAAGGCTTGATATGGCAGATTTCAACGATGAGCAGGTTCTATGTCAGGATAACTGCAAAAGAAAAGGCGACAATCAAGGTTGCCCTCGATCATCGCCTTTCGCTTTGCTTTGTAAAACTACGCCTTAGGAGTAGCTGCGTTTTTTATGTTCCTTAATGCACCCCGTGCATTAGGCGTTTTAGCATAGGATTGAGTAGCATAACTACCACCCCAGCTGCTATGGGGACAATTGTAAAAATAAGGAAGAAGGTTGATAGTGAGTACTCTGCGGTAATCTCGTCAATCATACCTCCGGTAGTGTGTGCTATCTTATTTCCAATTGCGATGGCAAGGTACCAAATGCCGAACATAAACGCAATCATTCGGCCAGGTACCAACTTACTTACGTAAGAAAGCCCAACGGGTGATAGACAGAGCTCACCCAAAGTATGGAATAGATAAGCCATCACTAACCAAAGCATACTCACCTCGGCCGTTTTCGCTCCCTGCGGGATGCCCATCGCTCCTATTACTAGGAAACCAAAACCGATACCAAGGAGCGACAATCCAAATCCATACTTGATGGCTGCGCTTGGGTTGTATTTACTCTCCCACCATTTTGAGAATAGTGGTGCAAACATAATAATGAACAAGGAGTTCAGAATCGCAAACCAAGTAGCCGGTACTTCAGTACCTGTATTGGAAAATTCGCGGTTAAGCTTATAGATCACAATACCCCAGATCAGTACAAAACTGAAACCAAGGATCACATTAGATAGCGATATGGTTTGGAACGTCTGTGAGAACAGTTTGTACAGTACCCAGGTGATAATCGCAAGCGGGATAATCGTTAGGATAGTATCCACGGTTTTAAAGAGTCCGGCTGCGCTACCTTCCAGGGCACGAGCAGTATAATCCTTCGCGAAGATGGACATAGAACCAGCTGCCTGCTCGAATGCCGCCCAGAAAAAGACGGTGAAGAAGGCGAAGACAGCTACTGCAATAAGACGATCTCTAATGATCGGAGTATAGCGAGTTAGTCTGGAAATAAGAACTACCAGGAAGCAGACCAGGGCAGCCAGGATTACCCCGTTGGCGAGGTCACTTTTGGCTCCGTCTCCGAGGATCGGATTATTACCAATTTCCGATAGCGGATCATTCAAAATCCACAGAATAGAAAGCAAGGCAAACGCTCCAATCAGCACCTTGTCTAGCATGGTAAACGGATTGAGGCGATCCCCTTCGGGGACCTCAACGGCCTTCACACTTTCTGGATCAGGCTTAGCACCTATTTCACCGAAGATCGGCGCCGCAAACCAAAACTGTAGCATACCAAAGAACATGAAGATACCTGCCAGACCGAAGCCAAAGCTCCAACTAACCATCTCTCCCAGGTAGCCACATAGCATAATCCCCAGGAAGGCACCGGCATTAACACCCATATAGAATATGGTATAGGCGCCATCTTTCTTCTCCGGAAACTTCTCGTACATCTTGGAGATGATCGAGGTCATGTTGGGTTTAAAGAAACCATTACCGAAAATCAGTAAGGCAATACCTATGTATAAGAAGGTAGGTGTCTCCACCGCCATGGAGGCGTGGCCCATAGTCATGAGTAAGGCTCCGATGACTACTGCATAGCGGTAACCGATGATTTTATCGGCAATGTAACCACCCAAAATTGGGGTTAGGTATACCATCATCGTGTACGTACCGAGTAAGGATAGTGCAGCTGAACGGTCCCAGCCCCAGCCAGGGTTATCGCCAGTTATTTCTCCGATCAGGAAAATAACCAATAAGGCACGCATGCCATAGTAGGAGAAACGCTCCCACATCTCTGTAAAGAACAGTACAAAAAGGCCCGAGGGGTGCCCGAGCACTTTCCCGTGTTTATATAAATCTTCTGCCATCAGTTGATGTATTTATGAATCACAAGTTTAGTGTAGTAGAATTATTAATGGCTACCATTAAGCGGCAGCCTCCAGATCTTCGGCGCCGTGGGTAAGGCGCTTAAGTGGTTTAAGCATGATCAATACCAGTACGCCGATAATGGTACAGAACCCGGCAATACCGTTGAAGAGTGTGAATTCTCCCAATGATTCTGCTGATTCGCCCAGCAGACCAGCTACTTTATTACCTATACCAGTAGCCGCAAAGTAAGCTCCCATCATAAAGGCCACCCAGCGCGCTGGAGACAGCTTAGTGATGAAAGATAGTGCTACCGGTGAGGCGCAAAGTTCGCCTAGTGTATGGAAAAGGTAGGCCAAAATGAGCCATACCATTGATGACTTGGTGAGGATGTTGCCAGCTTCATCATAGCTGACCTCCTTACTGGCGATACTCATAAAGAGGAAACCCCAGCCCATGATGATTACACCAATGGCCATCTTGTAAAGAGAGGAAGATTCCTTGCCACGATTACGCCACCATGCCCAGAAGCTACCAACAATTGTCGCAAACATGAGGATGAAGATCGCATTCACCGACTGGAACCAAGAGGCTGGAACGGCAAAGCTGCCCAGCATCAGATCCGTCTTTTCTTTGGCATAAACGTTCATCAAACCACCGGCCTGCTCAAAAGCACCCCAGAAGGTGATGATGATAAGGAAAGAGATATAAGTAACCAATATGCGGTCTTTCTCCACCTGGTTACCATCATTATAGATTACTATAGCCACACCTACTGCAAAGGCAAGACCTAGCGTCAGTGCTGCGTAAGACCAGCTACCGGCACCAAAATAGATAACCAGTGCTATGCCGACCATCAAAAAGAAGCCAATCATGGAGTTGGTGTGCTTAAAGATATCTCCGATGAGGTTAGGCCTTGTCGATCCATCTTCTTTCTCTTCTACTTCTACCAGGTTACCTACGTGTGTCAGGTATTTCTGACCATACATGTACACCAACTGACCCATGGCCATACCGATACCGGCCAGACCAAAGCCATAGTGCCAACCAATAACTTCACCGACATAACCGACGATCAAAGCTGATGCCGCAGCACCCAGGTTGATACCCATATAGAAGATGTAGAAACCCATGTCGCGACGCTTGTCGCCCTGGCCGTACAGACCACCTACCATGGTAGAGATATTAGGTTTGAGACAACCAACCCCAAGCACGATAAGCACCAGACCCGTGTACCAGGCCCACATGGCTTCGATAGCCAAAATACTGTGACCCGCAACCAGGAGTGCACCACCCAGCATAACGGTCTTCCGTTGACCTAAATAGCGGTCGGCCAAAATACCACCGGGTATGGACGCTACGTATACAAACATGGTATACCAACCGTAAAGGGCGATGGCATCACCATTGGCCCAACCCAACCCCGGGTTTTCACCCATAGTTGTGGCGGTAAGGTAGAGCACAAAGATTGCCCGCATACCATAGTAGGAGAAGCGCTCCCACATTTCCGTGAAAAATAGAATATACAGACCTATCGGATGCCCGAACAACTGTGGCTGGTCCGCTAATGCATTACTGTCCTGCTGCGCCATAATCGCTAACTCTTGTTTTCGTTTTGTTTGCAGCTGTGCTTAGCTGGCCGCTGTAGAATGGGCCCGTGGTTTTATTGCACAACCGGCGCTAAAATTAGCTTTTTTCTGCTTCCAACTGTTAAAAGGCCCGTCTAAATTTTGTTAGCGATCAGTTAAACCAAAGAAAAAAGAAGTGGAATGCCCTTATGTCAGGTGATTTACGGGTTTGCTGTTCGGGTGAGGCGATTTTGCTAATGATTTAGCCTATCTTCTCCTAACTAACACCAAAACGAAAACACCATGTTGAACCGCGCGCTACTACTCACACTATTTTTATTTGCCTTTACCGCTACTCAAGCACAGGATTATATTCCCCTGGTGGTAGAAGGTGCTCACTGGAAAATTTGCAGTGACACCGAGCCGGAGAACTGGCCCTGTGCGCAAATATTTGAATATCACATTACTGGTGACACCCTGGTAGAAGGACTGGTTTACAAAAATGTATACCGCCGATCTTTTAGCAGGAACGGCGAGCCAGGTGGCGGGTGGAACTCCTATGATTGGCCACTAGAGATGGGAAACGAAATACTAGCGGGCTTCATCCGGGAAGATGTATCTACCAGAAAGGTCTATTGGCGAGAAGGCGGCAACACCATAGCCTGTACTAGCATAGCAGATGAAATATTATTGTATGACTTTACTAAAGAAGTCGGAGATACCATCATTGTCAATTGCCTTGCTGATGACTATCCACTGGTCATTCAGCAAGTCGCTATCGAGGAACACTATGGTATGGAGCGTACCGTGTACTATTTTGAAGACGAGTTGCGTCAGATTGAAGGGATTGGTTTTGAAACAGGTTTGCTTTTTCCACCTATTATTAAACCCAATTATGGTCCGGATCGCATCATAGATTATTGTGTTGGGAATGATATGGATTGCGGAGTAATTACTCCAGATATGATGATTAACCCTTATCGAGAGTGGCACCTTCTGAATTCCTCCTTTGATTTTTCTAATGGAAACGCCTGGACGGCCACCACCGAACACCGCTTTCGGGATACTCTCTACCATGATGATCATCTGTACCTGCGAATGCAAACGCGGCAGCAGGATGAAAATGGCCCGCTCGAATGGGAATTTACCGAATACGCTTATCGGCAAGACGGTCCCCGTGTTTACCGCTATCCGCAGTATGCCTGGCAACCGGATGATGAATTATTAGTGTACGATTATTCCTTAGCTGTTGGCGATACTTTTTCAATTCCAGGGATGCTTAATTTTTTGCAGCCCATGATTGTGCAAGATATCGATATGGTGGTCCTGGAAAATTTAGAAGTGCGGCGGCGCTTTGTGTTCACCCCAGAAGAATGGCAAGGCTTGCAGGATTGGTATTGGATTGAAGGCATCGGAGCAAATGATCACCCTTTCTTCCCTGATGAATCTTTCGTAGACGCAGTAGATGGACCGGAAGTTAAAACTCAGTGTTTCTATGTAGAGCCTGATCTGGATGACCCTATTTGGCGCCAATTTGTGTCTGATGATTGCCTTACCTACATTGTAGCTACAGAAGATGTACCTGCGCAGCTGGGAGTGGAGGTGTATCCTAATCCTACTGAAAACCTGCTTTACATGGAGTCCGTTCCAATCGGTGCTTATGCCAAGCTTTATGATATGACAGGCCGCCTGGTGCTGCAAACACCTGCCGCTGAAAGTGACGCCCTAATAGAACTTGATCTGAGTGCACTCCATGTAGGGATCTATAGCTGGGAGTTACTGAACACTGATCATCAACGGTTGGCAGCAGGGCGGGTTATAAAACAATAGATGAGCTCAAAAAAGAAGTGGAAATACGCCCACTATTAGGTGCATTTCCACTTCTTACTTGATAGAGCCTTATCGTTAATTCGAAGCCCTGATCGTGGTGCTGCGCTGAATCCAGCAAGGAATATAGTAGCTGTCTCCTTCCTTTAGGTTACGCAGGAAGATGTCTCCCTTTTCCGGCATATACTGGCTGTACTGACGGATCCACTTATTCGCTTCCGATGCCGCTTCGGCATCAACGCGCTTGGCTTTGTTCCACATATCCACGGCAGCCCATACTACGATCTGGCTATCCCATCCACGACCTGGTCCACAAAGTGGGCCGCTACTTGCGTACATTCTACCAATCAGGATATAAGGCTCTCCCCAGTCCGGACGAAGGTCCGCGGCTTGCTGAGCATACGTTCGTGCAGCAGGGTAGTTGCGCTTGTGTACGTAGTAAACCTTAGAAACCAGGAGGAGGAGTTCCGACTTACGCAGGGCTTTTTCTTCTTCTTGTGCCGCTAGTAGCAGGTATTCAATAGCGCAATCATAATCCCCTTCCTGCAGACACTTCACACCGACACCCGCATTACCAGCAAACTCAAGTCTACAATTGTCACTATCCAGCACAGCCTTTACTGCATCATAAGCGATATCACCTTCTACACAGCCTCCCCAGTTGAGTCGACTGAAGATTTCACTGGCCAGATCACAACTATCTGGGCGGGCTTCGAAAATAGGATAGTACTTAGCGGAGTAGTAGTCGCAGTCATAGAACCCTTTTACGGTCTCGAAGTATTCCAGACGTACCGGGGCGTAGTCGTTCACAATACGCCAACGCTCGCAGTAAGGTTCTTCACAGTTCTCGAGGCCATGAGCAATGATAGCCCGAATCTGATCACCATAAGCTTTGGCTTCCTCATTCGATACCAGACTAGAGTCGTGTAGCTCCGTTAGCAGAGCGGTAAAGGGGTTGATTACAAAATCATTGGTCTTCAGGCTATCCTTAGCAATGGATTCCTGGAAGAGGTTGAAAATCTCCTCCTTGGTGGCCCGGCTGCGATATTTGTAATAGAGGTCAAAGGCTTTACGACCTGCAACATAACCACCTTCCGGGTAGCATTTGTCGATCTCGTCGTAGAGCATGAAAATCGAGTCGATGTAGGCCTGATCACCCGTTTGGCTCAGGAAGTACTCGTAGAACCAGATGCCATCGGACAAGACGGTGTTACGCTGGCCATCGGCTGCTGGAGCAGTGGCGTGTACCTTTTTCCAGTAATCGTATGCAATATCATATTCACGCGTCTTGAGGAAATCGCGGTAGAGGACATAGTTTGTCTCGGCCTCATCCTTGTTCGGTGCGTCATCAAAAGTAGCGCAGGGGCTAAAGTCGAGTGGAGCAGGAGCCACCATAGGGGCGAGTACACCTGCTAGTGCTGTTTCGACCTGTTCAGGGCGGTTAGGTTTGCTTGCTGCGATGAGCAAAACAGCCAAACCAAGGACTAAAAAAAGAATATGATACTTACGCATAACGATACTTTTGCGGGAAATCATAGGAGTATACTTTGTAGATGACTTCCGGGAAACATTTGGCGTTTTTGTCTGAACCCGGAATCATATTTTGTGTTTTAATGGGGTTTTGGGTCTTGCTGCAAATGATTGCTTTGGATAGCCCAAATATTGTAAAAAATGTACGAAAGCTGGAATCGGAAATTCGCTTTTATTTCTGGCCTGCTAAGTACTTCTAACCCTGGCAGGACACACCAAAAAGGCTATTTTTGCAAAGCAAATATTTACCAGTAAAACGGGTAGGGAATCCGCATCTGCTAAATTCTTCTGCTCTTTAACTTTACTATAATAGAATCAAATCTATGAAACGAGCATGATTTCGTTTAATAGTCGCCTCACTGTAGGGGTGGATTAAAGGAAATCATGCGAGAGCGCAGCGTTTACATAGATGCAGAAGTGTTTCTGCATTTTGGCGTAGCCGCAGAAAAAATTCAAATCTATGAAAGTGCACAACTTCAGCGCCGGTCCAGCAATTCTTCCGGCGAGTGTAATGGCAGAAGCTGCCGAAGCAGTTCGGGATTTCAATGGTAGTGGATTATCCATTCTCGAAATCTCGCACCGTTCGAAGCCCTTTGTGGCGGTGCTGGAGGAGGCGGTCTCCCTGGTCCATGAGTTGCTTGGTGTGAGCGATGACTATGCTGTGTTGTTTCTGACTGGCGGAGCAAGTAGCCAATTCTACATGACGGCTATGAATATCCTGAATGACAATGAAACGGCTGGTTACATCAACACCGGAGCATGGTCTACTAAAGCCATCAAGGAGGCGAAGAACTTTGGTAATATCGTGGAGTTGGCTAGCAGTAAGGACACCAACTTTTCATACATCCCTAAGGGGTATGATATTCCTGCTGACCTCAAGTACGTTCACCTCACTTCGAACAACACCATCTTTGGTACACAGTTTCAGGAGTTTCCTGCCACGGATGTGCCGTTGATCGCCGATATGTCGAGCGACATCTTCAGCCGCCCGTTACCAGTAGATCGTTTTGGTATGATCTACGCTGGTGCGCAGAAGAATATGGGACCTGCGGGTGTAGCCTTGGCTATTGTACGTAAGGATATACTGGGTAAAGTAGAGCGTACCATCCCAACCATGCTGAACTACCAGACGCACATTGATAAGAACTCTTCGTTCAACACGCCGCCTGTATTCCCCATCTTCGTCAGCATGTTGACCATGCGCTGGGTGAAGGAGCAAGGAGGTGTGGATGCCATGGTACCGCACAACGAAGCTAAGGCTAAGATCATCTATGATGCGATCGACAACAGCCCGATCTTCGAAGGGGTAGTCACGGATACGGTAGACCGCTCTTTGATGAATGCTACTTTTGTATTGAAAGAACAGTATGCTCACCTGCAGGACGACTTTATGGCAGCAGCTACGGCAGCAAACTGTAGCGGCGTGAAAGGACACCGCTCCGTGGGTGGCTTCCGGGCATCAATCTACAACAGTATGCCCCACAGCAGCGCACAAGCACTAGCCGATGTGATGGCTGAATTTGCAGCTAAGCACGCCTAAGGCGTTAATGAAATAATAAAGACTTTAGATAGCAGACGGCTCGGGTACACCCGGGCCGTTTTTTTTGGTGTTATGTTTAGTTAGTCGTTCTCCTTAATACGCCTCTGCACTATGCTATCTACTCGCTCTCCGCTGATCACGTTGCTACTCTGCATCTTGATTTCCTGTACCCTCAATGCCCAAACGCCAGGCGGACGCCTACTCATCCCAGCTACTCGCTTGTCCTTACAGCCTCAGTCTGATCATCTGACGATGCGGCAAAACACCTCTGAGCTGCGCGGCCCAGACGGTCGTAGCGTAATATCCTTCACCATATTCACCGAAGAAAACTTAGACCTGTTGCACCAAAGTGTAATGGGAACATTGCCCAGTGGACCTCGTGATACCGTTTGGGTGTTGGCCGGAGAAGCTTTTATTGAGCACATGATTGATAATCGTGTGGCAGGCGGTCAGACCCATAGATATGCGGGGAGTATACGACTAAAAGATGGACGTTATCTGGGCCTTACTGCCAGTGTTTTCGCCGGAGGGGTGAATACCCACACAATGATAGAGCAGACTTTACAAAGCCTAGCTTGGGAAGAAGAGCTAGCTCCGGTGTTTTACAACTCCGCCTTTTCGTTTGATCCGAAGGTGCTCCCCTTACAGCACTGCCGGGAACGTCTATCTGTGCATCCGATTATTTTTTCTGCAAATGGGCAATGCAGTGCTTCGGGGCCGACGATAGGGGCTATATCGATCACAAATTTTGGTAAAAGGGGGCTACGTGGATCGGCTGTGGTGATGTTGTTAGGGGATCTTTATCACAAATATGACGCTGGCCTCCTGCAAACAGAGCATGGCTGGTGGCGACGCTACATAAGGCCGGCATCTCCCACTGAACCGGCCACTGTCCTTTATCAACTCCAACGGAATGAACCAGAAATCATAGTACAAGTCATAGCTCCGGATCCACGACTTACTATTCCCTTGCTTGACCAATTTGTCGCTACCTTTGAGCCACACTAATTCCAGACCTCGATGAGGCCCCCAGAGGAGCGCATCATGTTAGAGCTTTCCGGCGCCGAAATACCGATTCGCATTGTGCGCGAACAACGGCGCTCTATCCGTGCCTATCTCGGGCGAGAGGAAGTCATTATGCGCTTCCCACGTGCAATCACAGCGGAAGAGGAGAGTAAGCATATGGAGCGTCTTGTAAAGTGGGTAGAAAAGCAATACCACAAACGCGCGGATGCTTTCCAGAAATACCAGGCCGCCGATTATCAAGATGGCGATACTCTACGAGTCGGCGAACGACAGTACACCTTGGCTCTACAGGTAGAAAACCGGAAAACGAACAGTGGCCGCCTCAAGGATGGGCAGATTGTACTAAAACTCGCCAGTGATCAAGGTGAAAAACAGCGCTCCAAAGCCATCCGCACACTTCTGAGTAGGGTGATTGGTGCAGATTTTTTGCCCGCTATCACCGAACGTGTACACGAGTTGAACGACCGCTATTTTCAGCGTCGGATTAAGGGAGTCAAACTCAAATACAATCACAGTAACTGGGGCTCCTGTTCGAATACCGGTAACATCAACCTAAGTACTCGCTTGCTCTTCGCTCCTCAGGATGTAGTTGATTACGTCATCATCCACGAACTAGCCCACTTGATTCAACTCAACCACTCCCCAAAATTCTGGGCTGAGGTCGCCCGGGCTATGCCTGAGTACGAGCAACACGAAGCCTGGCTGCGCGAGTACGGCCCCCAATGTGATTTTTAAGGGTTAGAACTGTCAAGAAAGCAATGGTGTAAATGGTAGTGTAAATTAGAGTGAAATCGATAATTTCCACCTAACCACCTAACCACCTAAC
>CAJXOS010000154.1 GCA_913057725.1 uncultured Lewinella sp. | reverse complement strand
CCTAAGCCTGCCCTATAGCTAACCTCACCACTGAAGGCTGCCATATTATCTTCACGAAGTAGTTCTTCAATTTCCGCACGAGTTTCCTCCGTTATATCCAGGAAATTACCGCCAGTACCTTCTCCATCAATTCGAGTGATAACCGGTCCTGTCCCGAAGCTAGATTGTAAATTAACATCCAGAATCTTCCGAGGTATTACCGTATAGTAAGCGTTTTCACCATCGCCAATATTCCGGGTACCTTCTCGGTATGGAGTGGCCTGCCCTAAGTCTTCACTTTGAATGTATTGATCAAACTCTTGATAATTGTTGTGCGCATAGGCCACTGCCGTGAAATAGTACTTCCGGTGGTTCACTAATCGTCGATCGCCTTCCGCAAATTGATCCTCTGTGATGCGGAAGGTATGCCGGATGCCGTCGTTCTCCCCATCTACTTGCAGCTCTGCGGCGTAGAGTCGTTCACCAGTGGGTGTCTCATCATCATTGGGGTCTAAGGCTACCCAGTTGAATATCTCAGCCACTTCGTTGCGCTTATCCACCTGATAAACGAGTCGCACTTTCTCCGGATCATCCCGATCTGCCAGTGTCACATCTGGGCCAGAGAACTGGAACAACTTATACCCCTCGAAACGATACAGGCTATCCTCCCCATCAGGGACATTCAAACCTGGCTCCGCATAGGCCTCGAAGGCGTTATTTGAGGTCAGTGGATCATTGGTAAACACCGCTACGATTTCACGGTCTAATTCTACCCAATCCACCGTCGGAGCATCCGGCCCGGGTGTAAAGTGGATACATTGATCGAACAATTCCTGAGCAAGATCATCAGCCCGCAGTAGGCGGTTAATACTTGGGCAGGGATAGGCCTGATCCGGCACCCACACCACACCGATGATCAACTCGTTCACCGCTCCCGGCATCAGCGTGAATGGTCCTGAAGCCTGTACTGTACGGCGGTCACCCACCGGCAGGCCTTCCGAGCACATCGACCAACCATCTATTTCATTGGGTGGATCAGAAAAGGCATAGGTAGTAACCGGGCCGTCTTCCTGATAGCCATCTCCACCGTAAGTAAGCGGTGTACCATCCCGCCAGCGGCCAGAAAGATAGTTGTAGTACTCTTGTGGAGTACCCGGATCACCAGTCCCACTATTAGGAACACCATTGATACCAGGGCCATTGTAATACGTAAAGGAAGACATTCCTAATTCTTCCCCAAACTCATTCAGTGGGCCGCGTAGATAGTCGATACCCAAGATTGGCACCTCATCACAGTAAGTATCTATGCCCTGATCACACACACAACCATTGGTGCCATCAGTGGCATCGGCATTGTAGTAGTAGGCCAGGCCGCGATCTGGTTCGCATCCGATATAGTCGTCGGTATAGCAGCCCAAATCCGCATCAATCCAGAGCCCAAAATAAGCGCTATCCAACCGCTCAATCGCTCGATTAATCAGCTTATACCGCTGAAAAGTCATGTTATTGATATCATCATTCGTCTGGTAGGCAAAAGCTTGCACCTGCACCTCCATCTGTAGGGCAAACGGAGAACCAGATTCTCGGTGGGCATTACCCGTATCATTGAAGATCCAGAAAATGATTTCATCCGGACTTGACTGTGGTTCTGCCGAAAGGCAACCACGTACCTCCACAATCGGATAATCTCCTTCATCGGGCTCGTACATACCATCAAAATCCTGATCCCAGAAACCACCAAGCCCTTGCAGCGTCTCTGGTAAATTGAATTGGTGAATACCAGCGAAGAATTGATTCCCTCGAGCAGGCCACCCCAGGATATCGTCAGGAATGTTGGCTGGGTCAAGACTCGTTTCCCCAGCTGCTACGGCCTGCCGCCACGCATTGACATGGGCCGTAATATTATCTCCACTTACTATGAAGAACTTATCCCAATGAGCGCAGGTATCGGGCTCAATAGTACCTCGACGTGGGTCTTGTAGCGGGCCACCCGGGAAGTTAGGATCTCCCGCATTTAAGGGCCCCGGGTAATAATCAAAATTTCCGGCAGAGCGACCATATTGTTGAGCAGCTACCTTCAAGTTTCCGCCAGGGTCGCGGCCCCCTAACCACAAGCCAGCAGCAAAAATAGAGGACACCTCAGGCCCTCCCAAAACTGGCTTAGGAACGATATAACGCCCATCGCTTCCGTTCCACCAAATGTCGCCACCGGTGGTCAGCCTTGCTCGAACGTTATTGATTTGCTGATCGATCTGGGTGACTGCATTAGCGCAGTTATTCCGGAACGATACCTGATCACTTACTTCCTGATTTGGGTTTTGATGATGGTTCGGATAATTGTAGGCTAGCAGCGTCATTGAAGACATCAATAAAGCCAGTACCAGGACGCAACTTGTCTGTGTGGAATTCAGTAGAGAACGGGTCATAAGATCATACTTTTGAGCTATAGGGCAGCATTTATTGCTCGTAAGAATCACACCAACAGGCATACATTCTCACCCTTGCCAAGTAAAAGTAGATCGCAAGAGAAAACTAAAACGGCTACATTTTTTGATAAATCAGGTTTCTAACAAACCCATTTGGGGGCTCCGCATTACGCCCACCGGCGCAGCGTCAGGCTGTCCGGGCGCACCATTGTGGCCCTACCATCCTTAGCCCTTGCGCACCCGGTGCGCCGTGCTCCTGCCGGGGCAGTCGCGTCGTATTAGGTAATCGTCGGCGTGATGAATCGCGCCGACTAGGAATGGCTATTAAGCCCCTTGTTTACCAGAGGTGGTGGACGCTAGCCTTGATCTGCTGTTCATAGATGGCGTTCATCGCCTCTACTTGTGATGACGTTAGAGCCGGCAAATCATAAACCGACAAATTCGAATGTACATGCGCCAGACGGGAGGCTCCAGGTATGATGCAACTCACCTCTGAGAACTGTAAAATCCACTGCAAGGCACGCGGGGCCAGATTGGTCTCCCCAGGGAATATGGCCTTCAAGTCTGCCACTGCAGCTAAGCCCTGCTCGTAGTTGACGCCGGAGAAAGTCTCGCCTTTATCAAAACCAGCCCCCTCTCGATTAAAGTGACGGTGGTCATCGGCTGCAAATACCGTGTCTTTATGGTACAAGCCCGTAAGCAGGCCACTCGCTAAGGGTACGCGTACAATAACCCCAACATCTCGCTTTTGAGCTTCTTGGAAAAACAATGCTGCCGGGCGCTGACGAAACAGATTGAAGATGATCTGTACACTTGCCACATTAGAGTATTCAATAGCCTTGAGTCCTTCTTCTACCTTTTCTACGCTCACCCCAAAGTGGCCAATTTTACCTTCCTGCTTTAGGCGATCAAATAGCTCGAAGATTTCCGGACGATAATAGACCTCCGTTGGTGGGCAGTGCAGCTGAATGAGATCAAGGCGCTCTAGGCCGGTACGACGTAGGCTGTCCTCAACAAACTTCCGTAGTGCTTCCTCTTGGTATCCGGCAGATACATGAGGATTGATCTGCCGACCACACTTGGTAGCCACATAAATCTGTTCCGAACGGGAGCGAACTACTCGACCCACAGCGGTTTCACTCAGCCCACTCTCATAGACATCAGCAGTATCAATAAAATTGACACCGTTATCGATGGCAGCGTGTAAGATTTCGTCAGCATTGACATCATCAAAACCACTTCCCCACTTGCCACCTACCTGCCAGGTGCCGAGTGATAGTTCTGAGATTTCAAAGCCTGTTTTGCCGAGTGTCCGGTAGTTCATAATTCCCTGTGGTCTTAGTTTTTCAAAGTACTTAACTGCAGGCAAAGCTAGAATTCCGTTCCTATAATTTCAAAATAGCTTGCCCTAAACAGCAAAAAGGTCGCGCCACGGAATAACGAAGGGTAAAATCAGCACCCAGACCACAAAGAATGAGGCCATTCCTTGCGGGTAAGGCTCTTCTTTCAGCATAGCTGGCAAGGCCGCAAAGATCAACCAGCTTGACTTGTAGATCAATTGAAAGAACAACACCAAACTCATCTGCCGTGGATAGAAAAGGCCTAAAATGGATAGCAGAAAGATGGCTCCCCACAAAGCCCCCACTAGTCGGATAGCTTCAGAATACTCAAACGCTCCGGTGAAGACCGTTTGCTGGGCCACCTTCGGAAAAAACAAACTACTTATACTGATCCAGCCTGCTACCAGGATATTGGCTAGGTAAACGATTTTCATTGCGATCATCATACTCGTTTTGATGTCCAAAGATCTGATGAACGGAACAAGAAAAACTACACCTTTGTTAACTTTTGCCCATACCGGGAAAGATTGTAGTACTTATCAATCTCTACCGCAAAAAGAAACCATGCCGAAACGGATCCTGAGGATCAATCAAGAAGGTATGCTGACCCGTAACGTAGGCATTACCTACTACCTTAGGAATGACGGCTGGGTACGGACCAAAGGTCAATTCCTCCTCCACTGAACCTACGAAGCGGGCATCCACAATACTCTCAATGGTCATCGACTCTCCCTGGGCTATTTCACCTCGACGATGGTGGATGGCCATACGACCTGATACTCCTGATCCCGTAGGGCACCGATCTACCTCCCCCTCAGCGAATATGCAGACGTTGCGGCTATCCACTCCTTCATGCGTAGCCTCTCCGATAAAAATGGTGCCGTAGAGAAAACTCAAGTCATGCTCAAAAGGGTGGTCAATAGTTTGTGCAGAATCCATGACTGCATGCTTGATCGCCATCCCTTGGGCAATCAATTTAGAATAGCTTTCGCGACTCAAATCAAGATCCAATTGGTTCTTGTGCAAATCTACATAGGCATAGAAAGCACCACCATAGGCCAGATCATAGGTCACCTTGCCCAGTCCTGGTACATCCACCTGCGCATCCAGACTCACTACAAATGACGGTACACAGTGAAAGCTCACAGCCACAACCTCACCTGCTTTCACTTCCACAAAAGCAGTGAGCCGGCCACAAGGAGCATCAATCTTGATAACGTTTTCGCCTTCTACTACATCTACCCAATTCATGAGTACTGCCAACTTAGCGATCGCAATGGTAGCGTGCCCGCACATAGTGCTGTAGCCCTCATTGTGCAAAAACAAAATACCAAAGTCGGCTTCGTCATCATTGGGTTCTACCAGCAGACAACCGTACATATCAGCATGACCTCGGGGCTCGTGCATCAAGGCAGTTCGGAGGTGATCATAATGTTCCTGACAATAGCGTCGCTTTGCGAGAATATTATCGCCCGGCAAGTCAGGGAATCCCCCCAGAATCACCCGCAAGGGTTCTCCCCCCGTATGCATATCGATCGTATGAATAGAAAGGTAGTTTGCTGGAGCGTCAAAGGTCTGTTGTGCCAGAATACGTTGGTAGGTGGTCATTATCTTATGCTTGAGTAGCTAGGAATCGTTGGTAGTAAAAACGGGCGGCAACTAAATCTTCAAGTGCAAAGCCTACAGATTTAAATAGCGTTATTTCTTCAGCCCTGCTCCTGCCTGGGTGATCGCCGGCACAAAGTTCGTGTAATTCTCCACAGACATCTGCCTCCTTGATAATACCTGCTTGTAAAGGCAGGTACAAATCTCCACTTTCTCGCAGCGCTCCCGTACGGTTATCCACAAAGATGCTTACCTCCTGTACGACTTCATCACTGGCTTCCCGCATGTGCTTTTTGTAGGATCCTACTAAATCCAGATGCTGCCCTGCTTGCAGATGCTTGCCGTATAGTAACGGCTCCGTGGCCATAGTGCCCGTAGAGATAATATCCATAGATGGTGCCATGGTATCAAATTCCTCCAGGCTTGTTATGGGTATCTTTGCCTCTTCGAAATCTTTCGCTATTCGTTGAGCCTTTTCGAAGGTACGTCCCCAGATAAAGGCTTCCTCAATGGGCCGAATAGTACAATGCGCTCGAATCAACTCTGGCGCTAAAGCTCCGGTCCCCAACACCAATAGTCGTCGACTATCAGGACGTGAAAGAAAGCGACTCGCTAATGCCGACGCAGCAGCCGTGCGTTTTCTCGTCAAAGCCGCAGCATCAAATAAAGCCAGGGGGCTTCCAATTTGCGCATCAAAATAAACCACTACACCCTGAATAGAGGGCATCTTCGTGCCCCGGTTCGCGGGCGTGACCGTTACTAGTTTGATTCCGACATCCCGACCATCCTCCCAGGATGGCATAATCAGCAAGGTATTCTCTTCACTGTAGTCATGATGATGGCGCAATGGATAAGTGATACGCTGCGCACTAAGGGCTTTACCCAATTCATCAATTAAGGAAGGGTAATGGTGTAGCTGTTCTATCGTATTAGCATCCAGAAAAGGTAAATGCGGCATGTTGGGTACTTCGTAAATGTCGGCACGGCAGACGCGATAAATCGCGCCTAATTTGAGTCTATGAGTCTGTATAAGGTAGGTTTACTCGGACTAGCATCCAACACCATACTCGTGATCTGATGCTGCAGCAAATACAAGCCGTCCTTAATCTCGTCTGGCACATAGATCATTTCTGTGATCGTCGCGTGCTCACGAGTATCGTAAGGATATTGCCAGAATGCCCGGTGTGCAGAAAGTGCACCTCCATCTTCCTCCCGATCCACAGAGGGAAGGTCGAGCAAGAGATGATCTACACCATAATCTACCAGCAACTGAGCGGCCTCGGCTGCCAAGTATGGTGGGTTCGTACCAGAATAGCTGCGCTCCAGCTTCTGCGCATCATTAGGAAGGGTGCGTAGCACCACAGCTTTCACCTCGCCAGGGCGGAGCAGCTCTGCCAATTGGTCGCGTTCAACTACCCGATCGCCATTGTCTTGTTTACGCGGGTATAAGCTGATCAAGCGTGCAGAGAAGTGGAACCGCTTTAGGCAGTCGCCTAAAAAGTATGGTTCCTTTGCTATGTGTCCCACACATTCGGTATGGGTACCATTTCCGTGCGGATTGAGCTTGACGTTTTTGAAATTCAACAGTCCCCCTTCTGCAGTTGATCCCACAAAGTCTCCGGCCCGAACAGGGCTACTTTCCGGCAAAGGCGCATAAAAGCAATTCGGACCAACTCCATCAAATCGCAACGGAATGCTAATATCTAAAGGAGCCTCCAGATCAGCCTTCATGGCTTGCCCAGCTATGCGCAAATTCACTTCCATGTTCCTACTGATTTAAAGGATTAGATCCAATCGTAGCTTTCCTTGGTCAACTCGTGTTGTACCTCACCGGTATGCTTGGTACTATGAGGCTCCACCAGCATCAGATGTACTTCCTGACCATCCTTGGTTCGCGGCCGATGCTCTACCCCGGCAGGCACAACGATCATTTCACCAGGGCCAAGTAGTACGGTATGATCTTCAAAATCCATATACAATTCTCCGCTCAAAATGTAGAAGAGCTCATCTTCATTGGCGTGATTGTGGAATACGAAGTCGCCCTGAATCTTGGCTAGCTTGACGTGTTGCCCATTGAGATCAGCAATAATCTTGGGCGTCCATTGCTCTTGAAAGAGGTTGAGTTTGTCGGAGATATTAATCTTCTGCATCTGGTTAGGATAGTCTGGTTTGGATTACAATATACTGTGATCTTACGGTGTACGCTCCAGGTTGACACTAGTCGTTACGGGTGTCTTGGCCCCAATTCAGTTTTCCGCGAATAGTATCCAGGAAGCCAATGTCTTGCAGGTGAACGAGCCGTACACTAAAATCATTCTTACGTACCGCCAACTGGTGGGCCGCAGTAATGGTCTCAAAGCGGGAATCAAGTGTGCAAAGGAAATTCTCAGCGCGCCCCTCGATTTCAAAAGAAACGACAGCATCATCACTCATCACGATAGGGCGCACATTGAGATTGTGCGGAGCTACCGGAGTGACAATGAAGTTGCCCGAACCCGGAATAATGATTGGTCCACCACAACTCAAGCTATATCCTGTTGACCCCGTAGGTGTGGCCACGATAATACCATCCGCCCAATAGGAATTGAGGTAAGCGCCGTTGATAAAGGCGTGGATGATAATCATACTAGAGGTATCTCGCTTTAGGATGGTGAAGTCGTTCAGCGCAAAGTTAATGTCGCCAAAGAGCGGCAAGTTAGACTCGAGGTAGAGTGTTCCCCGCTCTTCAATATGAAACATGCCTCGGGTGAGCTTGGTGACTGCTTCCCGAATGAGCTTCTTTTCGATGGTGGCCAGGAACCCTAGCCGACCAAGGTTGATACCGAGGATCGGTGTTTGGCTATCGCGAACATGGGTTATCGCTTCTAGAATCGTTCCATCACCACCTAAGGTGATACAATAGTCAAAGCGTTTGACCGAAAAATCTACATACCCTTCGAAAACGCCAACATCTCTCTGGAACTTGATCTTGCCCTTAAGCATCTCCAGATACGGCCCGTACACGTAGGTATTGATTTGAAACAAAGCCAAAGTGTCAAAGAGCTCCTGCACATAAGGCAGGTCTTTGTCCTTGAGGCCTTTACTGAATACGATAACTTGCATGGGCATTATTCTTCGGCTGGGTTAAGTAGGGTAATGAGTACTCGCTCTATTCGACGCTGGCTGGTCTCCAGCACTTTAAGGCGAAAATCTTCCAGTAGCAATTCACGATCTTTCTTAGGCATGCGGCCTACTCGTTCCAGGATCAGGCCGCCCAGCGATTCCGAATCTCCTTTAATGAGTTCAAATCGCTCGCTATCGACACCAACGATGCGTGCTACATCATTGAGCAAGGTTTTACCCTCAAACACATAATTGAGGTCGTCAATCTTCTGAAAAACGACATCCGGCTCATCGTCAAACTCATCTTGAATTTCTCCAATGATCTCCTCCATAATGTCTTCCAGCGTAACGATCCCAGAAGTACCTCCGTATTCGTCCACGACTATGGCCATATGCATTCGCTCCAATTGGAAATCGCTGAGTAGATCATTGATCTTCTTTGACTCTGGAACGAAGAGGACATTGGTTCGCAGCAACTCATGCCACTCAAAGTCATTGGGTTCCTTCCGGTGCATGAGCAGGTCCTTAGCATAGAGAATCCCTACTACATTATCGGCATCTTTCTCATAGACTGGGTAGCGGGAATAACCCGATTCACGAATAAGCGCTAGCACTTCATGAAAAGTACTATTATCGTCTAGACCAACCACGTCTACTCGAGAACGCATCACCTGCGTTACATTCACTTCTGGGAACTTGACAATACGCTTTAGAATGTCTAGGTCCTGTTCGCTGTCTTCTTCTTGTGATACAGTAAGTTCGATCGCCTCATCGATCTCTTGCTTACTCGTAAGGCCAACGCTAGCTTGTTTCTCGGTGAGTCGCCGTTCCATCGAATGCGACCAGTTCACCAATAATCGGCTTGGGCCAGAAAACATCTGCATAAGAAAGCTCAAAGGACCAGACATGAATCGCGCCAGGCGGATGCTATTGATTGTCGCATAAACCTTAGGGCTAACCTCTCCAAAAAGTACCAAGAGGGCGGTAATTCCAACGACCGTAATACTCCAATATATAGCCGTTGCTAAGCTGGCTGCCGAGTAGCTCGCAAACCATCCTAGCGATTGCTGAATACCTTCAGCCCAGGCCAGTGTATGCGCATCCGTCAACACCTGACGGACAACTACTTCAGCCAAAAGAACAATAGCAATATTGATAAAATTATTGCTGATGAGAATAGTGGCCAAGAGTTTCTCGGGTTGAGAAAGCAACCATACTACTCGACGGCTACTTGCCTTTTGATCCTCTTGTTCCAGACGCTCCAAATCATTCGGAGACAAGGAAAAGTAGGCGATTTCAGAGCCTGAAACCAGTGCTGAACAAAGCAGCAGTAGCAACAAAGCGGACAACCCCAAACTCACTTGCCAAAAGGTGGATACCCACAGTAAATGAGGCAAGGAAGAAATCAAGATGGTTATACTTTCCGGTTCGGCTCCCAATCTTTTCGCATTAGTCTGAAGAAAGGCGGTACGTTACCGACTAGAATGGCAGATCGTCATCAGCGCCCATTTCTGGAGCAGCTGGAGTGTCATTAGCAGCTGGTGCAGATACGCTACTAGTGCGCTCTGGTGTAGCAGACATTTCATCACCTGCTGATGGGAAGTACCCACTATTACCACCGCTATCTCCACCTTCACGGCGGCCAATCATGCGGAAGTAACTAGCCACTACCTCTGTAGTACGGCGGTTGTTACCGTCCTTATCTTGCCAACTGCGGTGAGTAAGCTTACCCTCCAGGTAAACTTGAGATCCTTTCTTGAGTTGAGATTCGGCCCGCTCGGCCAAGTTGCGCCAAACCACTACATCATGCCACTCGGTTTGCGTTTGCCACTCTCCTCCTTTGTCTTTGTAATTCTCATTAGTTGCTACAGAAAACTTGGCAACGACAGCACCGTTTTCCAAGCGACGAACTTCTGGGTCTCGACCTAAATTACCAATGAGGATGACGCGATTGACCATAAACTAGATAGGGTATTTCTGATTAAAGGGTGAAGCTTGGAAGCTTTTAAGTGTGCTTAATCTACAAGCTCAAAAGTTTGCAATTGAGCGAGCTAGAACTTCATCTTGATAGCCACTAAAAGCTACGCGTTCACCTCTGCTTAAGATTAAAATAAATATAACAGATTATCATCGAAGTACCAACCGATGATTTTCGGAAAGGCGAATTTACGGCAATTTTCCGGCTTGACGACACTAAAGTTATCCGGGGCATCAGGGGTGGCTTCCCCTTGGAAGTCGAGTTCCCAAAACTGGGCGATGATCCGTTGATGCGTCAGCTCTTGCTTGCGAGGCCCAACCTTTCGTTGAAAGCTTAGGTTTTCAATCGGCAACCAGCTAGGCCACTGACCTTGTTGCTGTAATTCGGACCAGCTCTCAAGCGGCGCATCCGTTTCCAGCAGGGGAAACTGATACAGGTTTTGCCAAATATCCTTGCCCGTCCGCTTCTCAATAATTCGGAAATCAGGATGACGGACTACCAGGTAGTTGAAGTAGCGCGTACGCCGCTGCAGTTTCTTCAGCTTCACTGGGCGCTGATATACGGTACCGTGCTCTAATGCTTGACACTGCGTGGCCAAAGGACACTCTGTACAACGAGCCGCCTTTGGCGTACAAATAGTAGCGCCAAAATCCATTATCGCCTGGTTATATCGCCCCGCATTATCCGAAGCAAGTACGCGTTGGGCAAGCTCTGCAAAATAACGTTTTCCAGCAGTGGTGTCGGTAGCGTCTTCGTAATCGAAATAGCGAGACAAAACACGGTAGACATTACCATCTACTACGGCATGTGGCAAATTAAAGGCGAAGGAGGCGATCGCAGCTGCGGTATAAGGGCCTACCCCCTTGAGCTTAAGAATATCTTCGAAAGTACTGGGAAACGCTCCGCCTAATTCGTTGTGAATAACTTTCGCCGCCGCATGAAGATTCCTAGCTCGGGAATAGTAGCCAAGTCCCTCCCACATTTTCATGAGTTCATCTTCTGGCGCCAGCGCCAAATCAGCTACAGCAGGATACTTCTTGACAAACTTCTCATAATACGGTCTCCCCTGCTCGGCTCGGGTTTGTTGGAGAATAATCTCCGAGAGCCAAATTCGGTAAGGATCATCGATATGCTTCCAAGGTAAGGGGCGCCGCTCCGGCTCGTACCAAGACAACAAAGCAGTAGTAAGAAATTCTTCGGCAGCCATATCCCAAAGGTAAAGAAAGAAGAGGCTTAGCTCTGCGCTTTAGATACTATTCATTGTACCCATAGCCCATATTTTGACCGTAAACGGACGCAGTGCTTCCATGCTGGTATCACTTCTTCTGAAAAAAAATCTGGAATTTGTAAGGATTGGCCCAAGCCATCCGTCTTATTGGATAAAAGCAACTGCAATTGATGATCCGAACTTGACCATGATTCATCACGATATCATGCAGGAAAATGATTAAAGAAAATGATGGCAGAGTGCAGCGTCAGTAACCACAGACAACTTTTAAACAGATGAAAGAGGAGTTCATGGAATTGCTCTATGAGAACCAGGGTATCGTCCACAAAATCTGCAACCTGTACTTCAGGGATAGGTTAGCAAAAGAGGACTACCATCAGGAACTTATCATTCAGTTGTGGAAGGCTTTCCCAAGCTTCAACAACACCGCCAAGTTTTCGAGTTGGATGTATCGTGTTTGCATCAATGCGGCCATCGATATCAAAAGGAAAGAAAAAAATCAGCTCAAGTACGTCAAGCTATCCGAAGCCAGGCCGGCAACGCTTACCGACAACAATCGCACTGAGAACATCCAGCAGGAACAGTTATACCAAGTCATCAGCAAACTTTCAGATGTCGATCGAGCTATCATTACGCTTTATCTAGATGAATACAATTATCGAGAGATTGCAGAGATCATTGGTATTTCTGAGAGCAATGCTGGTGTAAAAATCAACAGAATCAAATCAAGAATCATTAAATCCTTCGAGCATGGAGACGCATGAATTAAGAAGAATCTGGAAAACCCTTGCCGCAGAAAACCTGATCGAGGAAAAACTGGCTAAGGCTACCATCTTGGAAATTATCTCCCAAAAAGGTTATGGCGTGATCAGTAAGATCAAAGGCAAACTCCAACTCGATTACAAGGTGTATCTAGGTATTGTCATCTACATACCCTTGATGGCTGTATTCGTCACGTACTACACCAGTCACCTACAGCGTACAAGTTCAGTGGGGGAACTTAGCAGGCGATTTTTGATTTTCGGCCTTATCGAAGCCTTTATGATCTATGCGCTCTTGACCGTGAAAAGGAATATTGATTTTATATCCCACACCTCTAATACAGGCACCTTAAAAGAATCGCTCCTAAACGTAAGGTCGTATTTCCAGTCCATTACCAGGAAAGGATTTTGGATAGGGACCATCTCCTTGATGGCCATCTTATCCGTTATCGAATGGGATACACTGGTAAAAATGGGAGGCATCAATAATATGAACTTCTCATTCGACGGCCCTTTCACCTATGAGTCCTACTTTTCTGTATTTCTGCTGCTACTGATCATTGCTGTCCCTTTCATCGTAAAAGCAGAAGCGAAAAAGTATTCTGGTGTTCTAAACGATCTAGAGAAGACGCTTGAAGAATTTGAAGAGGAAGAATAGACTTCCATTTGGTGCTCTATAGCTACAAAAGAAAGGCGGCAGCTGAACGTGAAGCTCATCTGCCGCCAATGATTTTTGGGGGATAGTATCCAGTAAGTTGTACTGTTTAAGTGCTTACTGCACTTCGATATCTTTTTTGAAGAAATTCAATTGACCATAGCTCTTCTTGATCTGACCTTTCAAATCTTTGCGAGCAAAGAAGATCCGGCTCTTCACCGTACCAAGTGGCAGATCTAAATAATCAGCAATTTCCTGATACTTGTAACCTTGGTAATGCATGAGGAAAGGAATGCGGATGCTGTCGTCGAGCTTGTCGATCATTTTGGTCAACTCTTTCATCATGATACTGCTTTCTGCTTTATTACCTATGGCATTCTTGCCGGAATTGATGTAATACTGGTTATCAGTGGCATCCATGATGGTGTTAGCCTTAACCTTCTTGCGATAGTTGTTAATGAAGATATTCTTCATGATAGTAAACAACCATGCCTTGAAATTAGTACCAGGTCGGAACTTCTCTCGATTAGTCAAAGCGCGGAAGGCGGTCTCTTGATAAAGATCGCGTGCATCCTCTGTATTCTTAGTCAAACTATAGGCAAACGACTGAAGAAGCGTTGCCATATCATTAAGCCGATTGTTGAATTCAAGACTAGACATAATCTGTAGACTCTGGTTAAGGTTAAACAAAATCGGTAGTACCGTTCTGTTGTTGAATCAAATTTACGCCATGTTTAAACAAAAACCAAGCTTTTTTCAGATAAAATCGTCTTTCAGACTACATCTATTGTTCAAAAAACGGCCTGCAAGATTTCATACTTATTGATAATCAATGATTTATGAAAACAATAGATGTAATTACATTTTTATCTTTCTTTCAAGAAAAAATGAAAGTAAAGCAGTTTTGTTTAACAATCCCCTTCAAACCGCGGGGTTTTCCTAAACAAAACCGGCAAAAATGGTCTATTTCTGTGCTTTGACAATCAACAAAATAGCGACTGCCCCAAAAAAGACGTTGGGCAACCATACACTAATGGCTACCGGTAAGGCCTGCCCAGCTGCGAACACCGAGGCAAAACGAGAGAAGATTACGAAGAGTGCGCCAAGTAAAATACCCACCGCCAAATGTATACCCAGCCCACCACGCACCTTCCTGGCAGCAATAGCTACACCAATCAGTGTAAGTATAATTACGGTGACGGGTTCGGCAGTACGCCGCCAGAGTTCAGCCTCGTACTTGGCGGTATTCCCTACCCCACGCGAGCGCTGCCGTTGTATATAACGGTTAAGCTCTGCCGTGGTCATCATTTCCTGTTGATCCTTATAATCAATGAAATCGGCGGGCTGCAAATTTAGGGTAGTATCCATTTGTTCTCCCTGGCCATTAATCAGTGTTTCCTGTAGGCCATCAAAGGTCCGTATTTCATAATTGACCAATCGCCACCTATCGGGAGCTCCCAACCATTCGGCGCTACTGGCCTTAAGCAAATACACCAACTCGTGTTCGGCAAAACGTTCCAATCGAAACCCCCGAATAGTGCTATCTCGCTTGCGCCAGAAATTGACATAAGCCTTGGTCTCTGGCCCAAGGAACATATGGATATTGCGCTGTTTACCCTGATCACGATTCGGATCAAAGTACTTGTACTCTAGTGCCAAGCGCGTCTTAGTACCTTCTGGAATAAGATAGTGACTCCCCACTGCGTGGATAATAGCAATAAATACTGCCCCAATCATATAAGGGCGTAACAGCCGTTGGAAACTCACCCCGGCGTTAAAGACACTCAGGATTTCGGAGTTATTGGCTAAACGCGAAGTGAAGAACACAACGGAGATCAGCGTAAAGAGCGGAAATAAAAGCCCGTAGATGAATATGATGAAATTGGGGAAGTAACCGAAGATGATCTCCGAGCGGGTGATATCCGACTCAATGAACTTCTCTACTTTCTCACTGAAATCAATGATTACCGTGATCATGGTAAAGATCAAGACCGTAAAGAAGAAGGTCGACATGAACTTCTTCAGTATATACCAGTCAATCTTGGTCATAAGCGCTGCTGTAACTTCGGTACCATTTCATCTTTCCAACGCGCAAAGTCACCATTTTGGATGTGCATGCGTGCTTCTTTAACCAACCACAAGAAGAAGGATAAGTTGTGTATAGAGGCCAACTGCCCTCCTAATAGTTCTCCACTATGAATCAAGTGCCGCAAGTAGGCCTTAGTATGAAAACGACTTGTGGGGCACGGACCATCCGGATCTATTGGGCTATGATCATTCTTCCATTTCAAGTTCTTCATGTTCATCTGCCCATTACGCGTATATAATAGGCCATGACGGGCATTACGCGTAGGCAATACACAATCGAACATATCTACCCCCAGGGCAATGCACTCCAATAAGTTAACTGGCGTACCGACCCCCATCAGATAGCGAGGCTTATCAGTAGGTAGAATATCACAACATAACTCTGTGATGCGATACATATCATCCGACTTCTCTCCTACGGATAGTCCTCCGATCGCATTACCAGGCCGATCAAAAGAAGCGATGGTTTCTGCCGATGCCTTTCGCAAGTCTTCATAGGTGCTACCTTGTACAATCGGAAAGAGATTTTGCGTGTAGCCGTACTTATCAGGCGTCGAATCAAAATGGTCCACACAACGTTGCAACCAACGGTGCGTCATATCCATGCTATTCTTAGCGTAGCGGTAATCACAAGGATAAGGTGGGCATTCGTCGAAAGCCATAATGATATCACCACCTATGCTACGCTGAATATCCATCGCGCGCTCCGGCGAAAAGAAATGCTTCGAGCCGTCAATGTGCGACTGAAAAGTTACGCCTTCCTCTTTGATCTTACGGCGATGCGCCAAGGAATACACCTGGTAACCTCCACTGTCGGTTAGAATTGGTCGGTCCCAACCATTGAAGCCATGTAAGCCGCCAGCTTCTTCTAACACCTCCGTTCCGGGTCGCAGATAAAGGTGGTAGGTGTTACCCAAGATGATCTCGGCGCCAATGTCCGATTTCAACTCTTGCATATGCACACCCTTAACCGAGCCCACCGTGCCTACCGGCATAAAAATTGGAGTCTCAATCTGGCCATGATCGGTTGTAATGGTGCCTGCTCTAGCCTTAGAGCCAGGGTCCGTATTGTGAAGTGTAAAAGATAGCTTTGCCATAAGTAATTGTAGCGGCCGCAAAGGTATTGAAAAACCCTCGGACAGAGAATTAGATTGGGCCCTAGAAATTGGGCATCGTTAAGCTTCTAATTAAAATGGAACCACCCAAGACACCTAAGTCCACCTAAGGTTTAAACCATATAAGGCATACAAGGGCATTGAAGACAAGTCTGCTAGATCAACTAATCCAACTACCTCAACTAATTCAACTAATCTAACTACCTCAACCATCAAACATTCTAACCAACGCTACTCCTCTTCCTCGCGCGCCAAAAACTTCTGTAGTTGCTTGTAGAATTTGAGCGAAGACTCTTCCAGCCGTTCCGTCTCGACGGGGATCATGGAGAGAATCTCTAGTAGTACATTCATTCGGCCTTCCACATCGTAGAATTTGTTGATGACGGCAATCTTGCGATCTTCCACGATACAATAACCGGAATTGAAGTTCCCTTTCTCGTAGCGAACGGTGTACTCAATGTCTTTGAAGAGCGTCTCCAGTTTCTTTAAATTATGGCGGGTATACTTCATGTACTCTAATATATTCTATCCTTCCTTGGGTCGGTAAAGATAGTTTGCAACATGGAAAAGGGGAAATCAATAAGTCAGACGGCCATTCTGTCATGTTAAACGCCCAGTCGTAAATGATTATCCCCTATTTTTGTCGTTCCAAACTAATAGACGGGAAAATAATTAATGAAACAGTTATCGG